>CACKCT010000001.1:0-64220 GCA_902598645.1 Rhodospirillaceae bacterium
AATGACGCTTGGTCTGTTCATGCACGATAGGCTTTTCTACCAAACCAGCATCAGCCAAAAATCTAGCCACACGATCACTAGGCAAAGCACCAACACTCAACCAATGATTAATACGGTCTAAATTAAGAGTTAAGCGTTCCTTGTTTTCCTTCGGCACCATCGGATTATAAGAACCAACGCGTTCGATAAAGCGACCGTCACGGGGGCTACGAGAATCTGCAATAACAACATGATAAAAAGGGCGCTTCTTGGCACCACCTCGGGAAAGTCTAATTTTTAGAGCCATAGTGACAACTTATTCCTTTTCTTCTCACATTTATGTGTTTCTTTTATGTCTTAACTGAGATTTTTGAAATTTAAATTCGTGGCAACAAACCCGGAGGCATTTCCCCACCTATCAAACCTTTTCGGCCTCTCTTACCCATTTTTTTCATCATTTGACCCATTTGTTTATGTTGCTTCATAAGTCGATTAACATCTTGAACAGTTGTACCGGACCCATTTGCTATTCGCCGTCGCCTGGAACCATTCAATATTTTTGGCCTCTCTCGCTCAACTGGCGTCATAGAAGATAGAATAGCTTGCTGGCGGACTATCAATTTGTCATCAAGATTAGCTTCAGAAATCTGCTTCTTCATTTTTGAAAGCCCGGGAATTAAACCCATCAAACCCCCTACATCTCCCATAGAACGAACTTGTTTGAGCTGATCAGCCATGTCATTGAGTGTAAACTGTCCCTTCAACATCTTTTCAGCAAGTTTTTCGGCATCTTCTTTTTCAATTACATCAGCCGCCTTTTCTACCAGACTGACGATGTCTCCCTGCCCAAGAATACGCCCAGCAAAACGTGAAGCTTGGAAACTTTCCAATTCCTCTGGCTTTTCTCCAACACCCATCAACTTTATGGGCTTACCAGTAACTGCATGCATGGATAGGGCTGCTCCGCCACGAGCATCACCATCTACCCGAGTCAAAACAATACCCGTCACACCAACCTTCTCATCAAATTCCTTAGCCATTGTGGCTGCGTCTTGGCCTGTCATTGCATCTGCAACAAGCAAGGTTTCAATTGGATTTGTGGCGGCGCTTATTTGCGCAATCTCATCCATCAATTCTTGATCTATATGCATGCGACCTGCAGTATCTAAAATTACAATGTCATAGCCTTCCTGCCGAGCTGTTGATAAAGCTCTGCTTGCAATTGCAACAGGCTTTTCTCCCATTATAACTGGTAGAGTAGGCACATCACTCTGAGCACCCAACACTTCTAATTGTTGTTGCGCTGCTGGACGGTATATATCAAGTGAGGCCATCAAAACTTTTTTCTTATTACGCCTCTTGATTCGAAGACCCAGCTTTGCGCTAGTTGTAGTTTTACCCGAACCCTGGAGGCCAACCAATAGAACAACAACAGGTGGTACTCCTGCAAGATTTAAATCAGCATTAACAAAATTAGGATCTGTGACATCTCCAGAACCTCCCAAAATTTCAACCAAATGGTCATGAACGAGTTTTATGACCATCTGTCCGGGTGTGACAGAACGTAAGACTTTTTCACCTGTTGCTCGCTGTCTAATGGTCTCAATGAACGATTTCACTACATCCAAAGCAACATCAGCCTCAAGAAGGGCGACACGGATTTCGCGTAAGGCAGAGTCTACGTCACTCGCAGATAGCGTACTGCGTTTAGTTAAGCCTTCGAAGATTTCACCAAGTTTACTTGTTAAACTATCAAACATTTATTATTCAAATGAGGCCAAAATACACAAACAAAAAAACGCCAGTGCGCGAACCTCGCGGACTGACGGCGCCCCATGAGGCGTTAAATTCATGGACGTCCAAATAAGTATTACATTTTATAAATTGCCTACGTGCAAGTCAAGATAATGATAGGCCTAACGTTTGAGAACTTCAAAACCGCAACACACCATTACAAAACATAACGCCTGTAAAGACTCATCCATAATAAGATAACATTTTTAAAGTACACTTTTCTTCTTTATATCAAATAGGTAAATTTACTCTCCTTTAAGCCTCAAAACTATGGACTTTTTAGGCCATAGCGACATACTAATTCTGTTATGGAAAAAATATTGTTCACTAAGATGCATGGGATCGGTAATGATTTTGTTATTATCGATAACCGCAAAGAGCAACTCGAACTGATACACCGGTATGCGTGTGCGATTGCTAATAGGCATACTGGTATTGGTTGCGATCAGTTAATCATCATTGAAAACCCCCGAGACAATCAGGCTGATGCATTCATGCGCATATTCAACGCCAACGGCAGCGAAGCCGAGGCCTGCGGTAACGCAACGCGTTGCGTTGCCTCAATTCTTATGACCGAAAGTGGAAATGATCAAGCCATCATTGAGACCCTTGCCGGTCTTCTTGACTCGAATATTGCTGAGGAAGGTTTAATTTCGGTTGACATGGGACAAGTCAAGATGGATTGGCGAGACATTCCCTTGAGCGAAGCTATTGATACCTTACATCTTGGCATTGGGTCAGGCCCATTACAAGATCCAGTTGGTGTCAACATAGGTAACCCTCATGCAGTTTTTTTTGTGGAGGATGCAGACGCTATTGATCTCCCCCAGCATTGCTCCATTCTTGAGCGCAACAAGCTTTTCCCAAAGCACGCAAACATAAGCGTCGCCACCATAAAAAACACAAACGAAATTCGCTTACGGGTTTGGGAACGAGGCGTAGGTGAGACACTTGCATGTGGCTCAGGTGCATGTGCAACTCTAGTTTCAGCAAACCGACGTTCTTTATCTGGGCAGGACGCTTTGGTCCATCTCAATGGAGGTACATTGCACATAGAGTGGTTAGCGGATAATCATGTAATAATGACAGGACCTGTTGCGACCAGCTTTTCAGGTTTTATAAATCCTGCTGTATTGGATTAAGGGAGAAAAATTTTGACGGGTCCTCGTGTCATTACTCTAGGCTGTCGCCTAAACACCCTGGAATCTGAAATCATACGCTCACAAACTGACAATGTTGAGCTTGACAAAGCTATAGTTGTCAACACCTGTGCTGTTACTGCCCAAGCTGTGCGCCAGTCTCGACAGACCATTCGCCGTCTACGCCGTGAGCACCCTGAGGATCAAATTATAGTTACTGGTTGCGCTGCCCAATTAAACCCAAAAAAATTTGCATCCATGAAAGAAGTTGACAGGGTTGTTGGAAATAAAGAAAAAATGTTTAGTAGCAACTTGGTAAATCACTCTGACCCAACTATAAATGTTTCGGATATTATGGCATTTACCAGCAACTTAGAGGTTCCGTTAATCTCAGGCTTTGAAAATCAAACGCGTGCTTTTGTACAGATTCAGCAAGGTTGTGATCATAGATGTACCTTTTGCATTATACCTTTTGCTCGTGGTCCCAACCGTAGTGTTTCGCCTGAGCACATAATCAAGCAAGTTCAAACCCTTACAGAGAATGGTCATGCAGAAGTTGTGCTTACCGGGGTAGATGTTTCTTCTTATGGAAAAGATGATGTCAAGTTACCTTCACTAGGGGCGCTAGCGAAAACAATTCTTAATCGTAATGATGCCCTAAAACGCTTGCGCATAACTTCTCTTGATCCGGCTTTTGTTGATAATGAAATTCTAGAACTTTTAGCTCATGAAGAACGATTCATGCCCCACCTTCATTTAAGCTTACAGGCGGGAGATGACATTATCTTGAAACGAATGAAACGACGTCATACCCGAAAATCGGCCATTGAGCTTGTTAAACAAGCACGTATTGCAAGACCAGATATAGTTTTCGGCGCTGACCTAATTGCGGGTTTTCCTACAGAAACAGACGAGATGTTTAAAAATACTCTAAGGGTAATTAGCGAGATGAATCTCACTTATCTACATGTCTTCCCTTATTCTATTCGACCCGACACTCCAGCTGGAAAAATGCCCAGTATTCATAACTCCACTATCACCAAACGCGCTCGGCGTCTGCGTGAGGCAGGAAAATTGGCGCTACATAATTATCTTAAATCAAAAAAAGACCATAAAGTTGAAGTCCTTGTAGAAAAGAATAACACGGGTCATACCAAACACTTTACACCAATTGAACTAGTGTTTGATGCCCCCGTTGGCTCAATTGTTAATGCAAAAGTCATTGCCATCAATAAAGAGAAAGGTCGGCTCATTGCCGATAGGATAGCATGAGCAAAGGACCTGGATCTAGCTGGCTTTTGCGCCTAAAAGAAGGCCTAAGCCACACCTCGGCTAAATTGGTTGACCCTATCAGCACAGCATTTACCAAACGTCGTTTAGATGAAAAGGCTATTGAGGAACTTGAAGAGCTTTTAATTGCTGCTGATCTTGGCACAACACTAGCTTCACATCTCACCACCCAGTTCTCTCACACCCGTTTTAATAGAGAGGTTGATTGTGATGAGATTCGAAGTGCTTTAGCATGCGAAATAGAAAAGTTGCTTGAGCCGGTCGCAAAACCTTTCACAGTCAAGCCCGAGTTTAAACCACATGTGGTATTGGTGTGTGGAGTTAACGGTAGTGGCAAAACTACTACTGTAGGAAAATTAGCAACAAGTTTAAAAGCTCGCAGTTTAAATGTTATGCTAGCTGCCGCTGATACATTTCGTGCTGCTGCGACGGAACAACTACAGATATGGGGAGAACGTACTGACTCACCTGTAATTACCACAAATCCAGGAGCCGATGCGGCTGGACTAACCTTTGACGCATTAACTCAAGCTAAAAATGCTGGTGTTGATGTACTTTTAATAGATACGGCCGGTCGTTTACAAAATAAAAAAGATCTAATGGCAGAATTAGAGAAGATCATACGCGTCCTTCGTAAAATCGATGAAAATGCGCCCCATGACTGCCTTTTGGTTCTTGACGCTACCGTGGGTCAAAATGCTCATTCTCAAGTCAAAACATTCAAAGAATTTGTAAAAATCAGCGGACTAATAATAACTAAACTTGATGGTTCCGCACACGGGGGAGTTGTTGTTGCCTTGGCTAATAAATTTGGCTTGCCAGTTCACGCAGTTGGTGTTGGAGAGGGTGCAGAAGATATGAAATCTTTCGAAGCAAAAAACTTTGCTCGCTCTTTATTGGGACTTTCATAAAATTAATCATTATTGCTTAGACGTGATTGCTAAAGCAAAAAAAATACGGATAAAATAATTACTTAGACCCTAATATCCAAATAATAGCCCCTTGGAACATCTGGTCGAGGCTCAATATCCTTATCTAGTATGTTATGAAGCCGAGTCAAGGCGCGTCGCTCATGCGGAGTTTCATTGGAATTAGTCACCGCAGCACGATTACTTACCTGTTCTGCAGACAAATAGCCTCGAGAATGTTCGTTTGTAGGAACAATAACCCTTGCTGGAATACTCGACGTTTCATTCATGATTAGAAACATGAAGACAAATAGTTAATAGAGTCTATAAGTGATGAAAAAAAAGATTAAAAAAATAAAGTTGCTAAAAAAGATGATCTAAAAGTCTACAATTAAGGAATCAATAAATTTTAAAACGCTGCATATAGAGTGGTTTAGCCTTTCCTTTATTACCATCAAGGCTCAGTATTTGATTATGCCTACGCACCAATTTAAGTGCCTTAGAAGCTGAACCTATTTCTTATTTGAATAAAGCACCAACGAAAATACATAAACTAAAAGACTTATGAAGTCTTTGTTGGTAATTTAAGCATGAGTACTGAGATTGCGACCTAATCCCAACTCTTTGCCATGATCTTTCTCATCAATGACAAACTTAACTTCTTCTTGTGCGTGCGATAACACTTCCGCAGCTACTTTATCTTGCCTAAGGGTCTTTCTAAGTGTTTCAACAGCGAGATTAAAATTGGTCGGGGGGGCAACTGGCGTAATGGTCATTCTGACCTCCTGTCAAATTTAAATCAAGAATCTAATTTGTAATTGTTTGGCAACCTTTGTTACAGTGTCCATTGTTACACTGAATTAAAGAAAAAGAAACAAAAATCATGGTCTCAAGATCTAGGCAATGAGAAATAGAAACCATTATTTTTGACGCCAAACCTATGATTCTGCTATATCATAAGCTTCCGGATTATTTTTTAAGGCAGCACAGGAAGTTTTGATGGTTGAGCAACCCAAATCTGGCATGGGCTCGCACACAGAAGCAAGGTATAGGGACCGTACTTTCCTAGGACGCGTCAGTGTGGGCACACGTACAACCATTTTCTTTCTAATTGGTATTGCCGTTTTTATTTCAGGTACTTTTGCACTTTTATTTGCAGATAAGCAAATAAATGAAGCAAATCTCAATCTGAACAAAAGCGTTGAACTCGCATCTCATATTTCCAGCATTGAGCGAGATGTATGGAGGATTAGAGCTGAGTCCGAAGAACTATCCAAACTCCTTGCAAATTCCAAATTTGCATTTTCTGATGCTGGTAAAGCCGCCAGTAAAGAACACGTTACACTTGCCAATACTTTGGGCCTTCGTCTTGATGAGCTATACCAAAAAACCAATGCGGAAATAATTAGTAAGCAGGTTTCCACTTTGCGTGAAGCAGTTGCCCTTTACATGGAACAGTACAAAAAATCCACAAAAGTGAAGGCGGACCCAATACCTGACATGACAGGACTAGAAGCTGTTGTAAGGCAAGCTATTCGTAACATAAGTAAAAAGCTTAACAAGGTTAATATTCTAAGTCTAAATGAAACCATGGCAGAGATAAGGGCGGTAACTACTGAGTTTATAGAAAGTGGTGCAAGCCGAGATTTGGCAACGATTGAGAATGCCGAAAAAGAATTCATTCGCCTGTTAAGTGCCGTTCCAATATCCACCGAAGATAAAGAAGCTTTCAAATCAGATATTCTAAAATACCAGTCTGCCATGAGCGCCTACGCAAAATACAGGCTAGTTCACGATAACACCCGTGATCGGCTGGATGAAATAGTCTCTTACATGGTGCCCAGCATTGATGCAATTACCAGTTTTTCAGCAAATAACCTCGCACAGGCTCAGTTCCAAGAACAAAAGGTTCGTAAGAAATATCGTAAACTTATTGCAGGTGGGATTGCTGGAGCTTTTACCTTCATTCTGCTAATTGGAATAATAATCCAAAACTCAATCTCTAGCCCAATAATTACTGCAGCAAGAGCTGCGAGAAACTTATATTCCGGGAAGTTAGACTTTAAGGTTCGCGGTCTTGGAAATACAGATGAAACTGGTGACATTGCCCGCGCTCTTGTGAGCATAAAGGAACGCTTAAGCGATGCGAATAAGCTACAAAAAAATATGAAGATTGCAAAAACCGAGGCCGAGCGTGGTAGAGCTGCGAGTGCTGAGGCTGAATGGCTACGCAAGGATCTTGAATCTATGAAAGCTGAGGCTGACAAAGGTAAACTAGCTATTACAGAGGTTGCCTTACTTCGAAAAATCCTAGAGGCCACAACTGACAGCGTTAAAATAAAAAAAATTGAGGTTGATAAAGTACGTGACGAAGCGACTGAAAATAACATTAAAACCACTACCAATAATAGAGCTGTTGACGACACGTCTCTTAACAAAATTTCAACGATTAGTCGTCAAGTAGCTCGCTCTTCTGAACATGTGACTGCAGCGGCTGAAGAGGCTGAACGCACAGGAACCCTAATTCGTAGTCTCTCTGATGCATCAGAAAAAATCAATACCATAGAGTCCCTCATCACCACAATTGGAGAGCAAGCTGATATGCCTGTAATCAATACACCAGAACAGAATTCTGAACCTAATCTGGTAGTTCTGAACAGTCTAACAGAAAATTCTAATGGCATTGCTCGTCGATTTGATATAATTCGCTCCTCTTCCAATCAGGCAACTTGGGCAATACGCGACATTGCAGCAATAATCACAAAGTCGCGTGAAGTTGCACTAGAAATTGCACGCTTATCTTCAGCTGATGCATTGGAAGTAACCACAGATTTATTGCAACAATCTGAAAATTTGCGTGCAATGCTGGATAGTTTAGTGAGTAAAATGCAAGGTCAAGTGACAGATGACAAAGTGATAGATATTGAAAAGAATGAGGAAGAAAACTCGGTTTAAAAATTATTACTTTCTTAGCACCTCCACACCGGGAAGTTTCTTACCTTCCAACCAATCTAGAAACGCACCCCCAGCCGTTGATATGTATGAAAAAGAATCATCTGCACTAGCATGAGCAAGTGCTGCCACAGTATCACCGCCACCTGCAACACTAATTATTTTCCTTTCCTTGGTTAAGCGCACAACCACGTCCGCAATGACATTTGTTCCTCTGTCAAAGGGCTGAACTTCAAAAGCTCCTAGAGGGCCGTTCCAAACTAGGGTTTTACAGTGTTTCAACTTGGCCGCAATATTTGCAATGGAGGCATTGCCAATGTCGAGCACCATGGAGTCATAAGGAATTAAGCCTGGGCCAACAGTTTGGCTTTTTGCCCCTTTTTCTAATTTCTTTGCCACAACGCAATCTATTGGCAAAATGACTTCACAACCATTTTTTTTTGCATCGACTAAAATATTATAAGCACATTCAACCATGTCTCTCTCACAGAAAGACCTTCCAACATCATACCCTTGGGCTAAAAAAAAGGTATTTGCCATACCGCCACCAATGATCAATAAATCCACTTTTTTTGAGAGGTTTCCAAGCACCTCCATTTTAGTTGATACTTTGGCACCGCCAACAACAGCAGCTATAGGTAATGTAGGATTCTGTAAAATATTTGATAAAGATTCAAGCTCAGCTTGCATCAGGCGTCCTGAAGCCGATGGTAGTAACTGAGCAAGGCCGACTGTAGAGGCATGCGCACGGTGCGAACAAGAAAACGCATCACTCACAAAGGCATCCCCAAATTGAGATAATTTTGATGCAAATGCCTCGTCGTTAGCTTCCTCACCTGAATCAAAACGAAGGTTTTCTAACATTATAATTTCACCACTTTTCATGCCATTAATTTTTTCTTTTGCGCTATTGCCAATGGTGTCCGTTGCAAATTCAATATGTAAGCCGCAAGATTTAGAAAGTGCCCGGGCGACTGGGCTTAATGACATTCCTGGAACAACTTGTCCTTGAGGTCGCCCAAAATGGGAAATGATTATGACCTTTCCACCCTTTTTGGAGAGCTCTGAAAGTGTGGGAACAATGCGATCAATACGGGTTGTATTAATTACCCTACCATTTACCATGGGTACGTTTAAATCGACTCGTACTAGTATCCGCTTTTCAGCAACATCCAAATCATCTATCGTTTTGAATTCTGACATAACAGAACTTTTTCCAATTGGATTTTGATATTAAAAACACCATTATCCTATATTCTGGTCTCATGGCGCAATACACATTGGGGTGGGAGGTTAATAGTCTTTTCAGCTGTTAGTACTAATTATTTTAAGAATGACTGATTAACTTAAATTTCATTTTCAAAGCTACCAATAGTAAATATGATCAAATTCTCTTGGAAAGCTCAAATTAAGCAATAAAGAAGTTTGGTGCGCCCGACAAGATTCGAACTTGTGACCCCCAGATTAGGAATCTGGTGCTCTATCCAACTGAGCTACGAGCGCACATCTATCATTTTGACATATAAAAATAAATAATTTCTGACCCATTGTTATGCTTTATTCAAATTTGTAATTCTATGAACAAAAAATATTTAATAAAAATTGTCCATTTTACTAGCTTCTTTAATTCCATAGTGTGCCTTTTAACGTATGATATCAAACAAGCTTTCGTGCATAGACTAGATTTTGCTCAGATAATATTAATGCAATTTTTTTTGTTTTGATGAAAAATGACCTAGGGAAAGATTTCATAAAATTCTTTTTTTAATCTTCTCCACGAGATCAAATGCTGCTGTGAAAGCACCCTCAATCCGGCCTCCAACGCACCAGTCTCCACATACTCCAAGCTGCAAACCTTGATCAAAAAACACAGGATATATTTCTCGTTTTAAATTATTTGCATACAGCCAACTATGTACAATTTTACAATCAGATACACTTACATCATAATCAATGATACGACTAGTTTCGGCGCAAAGATGGTCAATAACTAAGGCGCGATCGTCATTTAGGTGCTCTTTTGCATATTTTTCTGATGAATGTACCAATAATGTGTATGGCGAGGGTCGGCCGGGCTTATGACTGTTTACTGCTAACCAACTAAGATCCGAATTGGTAACATGGGCCGCATCAAATTCAAGACTCAAAGGCTCCCTAAATCCAAGCATAAGTGAAAAACAGGGTTGCATTTTAATATTTTTAATGTCTGAGTAATAATGAAAACCTATTGGTAATAAGTCAGCTGTTTGGTGAGAAGGTGCAGTACAAATCACCCAATCAAATCCACCATGAACTTTGTTATGCTCACTTAACAACTGCCATTTGTCCTCCCACCATATAGTCAGAATCCGTGTATTGAATTCAATGTTTAAGCCCATTGCCAACTGCTTAACTATCTCATTCATTCCAGGCACACCCACATATCGGGGCTCACTACCTTCATCTTTCCAAGCTTGCCGTTCTATTATTTTTTTGCCATCAAACTTTACATAGCGAGCATTCCATCGATCAATAACTCCACTATTAATTAATGGAGAAATAAATTTCTTAAAAGACTGAGTGCGTGCTGTAAAGTATTGAGCGCCGTGATCGAAAAAATAGGGATCTGCACGACGCGTGGCCATTCTACCACTAACACTTTTTGCTTTCTCAAAAACAAAAACTTCAGCGTGGTCCCTCAAAAAGGAGGCTGCCGTTATACCAGACATACCAGATCCAATAATTGCAATTTTTACCATTTTTTTCTGAGATTTTGGAGCACTAGCAATCAGTTTTACAAGTCAACGCATTCAAATAAACTTACTGGCAATAATCAAAGATTTTAGCTTTTTATTTAATCATATCTTATAAGAGTGAACCCTGTCAGATATAAAATAAAAAGACCCATATTTCACTATTTAGCTCAGAGACAGATGAAGGATGTAAATAAAAACTACCATAAATTATACATGTTAGACTTAGTGACAAATAAAAACACCGAATATAAAGCAGTCTCTCTACAATTCTTGTGAAAGCAAATTAATCTAAAAAAAAATCTCATTTCCCAAACAGTTTATAATATGGCACTGAAAAATATACTATTGCTGACTCAGTACCGACGTTATCATCTCCCATGCCGGCATTTGAATAGTGGGAGACTGCTAAACCAAGGCGAGATCGATCATCAAAACGATAAGAGGCCTCAAGCTGAGAGCGGATTTCTATAAAATACCCAAGATCCAGTTTTGAATTACCACCAAAATAAAGATTTGGGACAATACTGGGTGTAAAAACGAAACGGCGACCTATGAATACATCAAGAAGGAGCCCCGCTCCCAGAAACCCCTGTCCTGTTGTGGTTCCTGCAAGGCTGACAAGAGGCTTAAAACCCCAAAATTTTGAACTTGAGCGATATTCAAGGCGCAGTTCCTCGCCCTCTTCATTTTTTAAGTCCCAATCATATACCCCAACTCCAATTGTGATGAAATCAGGATCTTCAGCTAATGCCGGACGACAAAAACCAAAACCTAGGGCAAAAAAAACAAGGACTGTTTTGAATATCCTTAAAATTGACGACATTTTCATATTAGTTTTTCTTATGTTTAATTTAGATGAAGATATTACGTCATGATTACCTTCAAGAAAAGAGTATAGAATCATCAAATTCCGCCTACCAAGCTATCTGTTGCTTGCACAAGCGCCCTCATCACGCTTGGTTCCATAGCCGAATGTCCTGCATCATTAATAATTTTAATTCTCACAGCACTACTTCCACCAGGCCAAAGACAAGCTAGCTTATCTGCATTTACAACTGGACAGATAATGTCGTAGCGCCCTTGAATAATAATAGCATTAAGACCTGCCAGTTTTTCTAGATTATTGAGTATAAAGTTCTCTTTAATAAACATATTATTAATGAAGTAATGTGTCTCAATTCGTGAAATAGCCAACCCACACTCATTACTAGCTGGGATTATATCTCGTTTTGGCTTTGGCATCTCAGATGCTGAACTAGGAATTAATGTGGAACAAAGTGCTTCATAGCGGCTCCACGATGCAGCTGCCGACAAGTGCACTTTAGGATCTGGATGGACGAGCCTTTTATAATAGGCAGATACAAGGCTAGATCGCTCTTTTTTAGGTAAAAAATTGGTTAAATCACGATGTGCCTCCGGAAAAATGGTGGCAATGCCATTAACAAACCAATCAAGCTCGGCGGCCGTGGCCAAAAAAACACCCCGCAACACGAAACCTCTGCACCGCCTTGGATGTGCGATTCCGTATGTCAATGCAAGTGTTGAGCCCCAAGATCCACCAAATATCAACCAACTATCTATTTCTAGATGATTACGTAAAGCCTCAATGTCAGCGATTAGGTGCCTTGTAGTGTTATTTTCTATTGTTGCATATGGCAAGCTCTTACCACAACCTCGCTGATCAAAAAGAGTGATATTATAGTGAACAGGATCAAAAAAACGGCGTTGATTTGGGCTACACCCTGCCCCTGGACCACCATGCAAAAAAATTACTGGTGTCCCATTCGGGTTTCCCGATTGCTCCCAATAAAGTTGTTGACCATCACCAACATCCAGCATCCCACTTTTGTTTGGTTTCAGGGGTGGATACAAGTCGCCCTTCACCTGAGGAATATCCATGGCATTACGGCTAGATCACGACAATAAAATTCAGAAACATGAATAAAAAAACTGCTCCGCAAATGTTTCTAACAGAAACGTCACCCATGCAAACTGCTTTTTCCCCACAGCTTAAATAAATTAAAAAAAGAAAATTTGTCATAATATACAGCACTCTTCTATTCTTAATCAAAAGCAGCTAAAAAAATAAAGTAACAAACCAACAAGAATGACGTATATTATGTTATCAAAAAACGTGAGAGTTTTTAAGCAATACTTCAAGCAATTTTTTACTACCTCGCTTACTTTTCTGTTACTTGCACTCGGGGCCTGCTCGACCAATCCTGCAACTGGCAAGAAAAGCTTCACAGCATTTATGTCTATTGAGAAGGAAAAAGAGGTTGGTGCAAGAGAACATCCCAGAATTGTAGAACGATTTGGTGGCATATATCGAGATGATAAACTTAATTTATATGTCTCACGCATAGGTTCGAAGTTAGTAAAATTTTCTGAATTGCCAGACCTAAAGTATACATTCACTATATTGAATGATGAAAAGGTCAACGCTTTCGCACTGCCAGGCGGATATATTTATGTTACCCGTGGGCTCCTTGCTATAGTCGGTAATGAAGCAGAAATGGCGGGTGTGCTTGCCCACGAAATTGCTCATATTACCGCAAGGCACTCTTCTCAGCGGTATAGCGTAACTAAGGCAAAAAATATAGGACTAAGAGTATTGGGAGTAGTTGGCAGCATTGCTGGTGCTCCGACCGGCGCAAGTCAGCTAGCAACCCTAGGTGGAGAAGTTGCTTTAAAAAGTTATTCACGTGAGCAGGAACTAGAGGCCGATATGCTGGCTTTACGCTACCTAAGCCGTGCGGGATATGACCCTAGTGCGCTGACCAGTTTTTTTTACCAATTAAAGGCCCACAAAGAGCTTTTAGCCAGTATGAAAGGACAAAAAAGTCAATTCAAATATTTTGATTTCCTGTCGACACATCCCTTAACGACACAGAGAATTGCAAAAGCGAGAAGAATTGTGTCTCAAACCGTTTTCACAGAAAAAGAAAAAGGTAAAGATGCTTATGCACGAGCAATAAATGGTCTAATTTTTGGTGATGATCCTAATCAAGGAATTCGTCGAGGACGAATTTTTGAACACCCGGCAATAGGCATTCGTTTTAAAGTTCCACCTGGATTCACTATGTTCAATACACCAGAGAGACTTACGGCAAAATCAAATGATGGATCTATCATTTTTTTTGATGTAGGCCCAAAAAACAAAATATATAAGCTTGGTGGCATAGCCAATTACGTTAGAGCTATCCGATTTAAGGGGTATAAATTCCAAAATTTAAAAAACGTAGAAATTAATGGCATGAATGGCGTTACAGCAATTGCGAGGGTCATCAGGAATGGAAAACAACGTAATGTTCACCTCTTAGTTATCAAAAAAAGTAAAAATCAATTTTTTCGCCTGTTATTTGAGACAAGTGGCAGGAATACAAATTTGGCAACTCAAAATTTTATGCGCACGATGAGGAGTTTCAGGCGTTTAAGCCAAAAGGAGATATTTGACATAAAGCCATTGCGAATTCGTTTTAAAGCTGTATCGATTGGAGATAGCGTTGAAACTTTAGCTCAGGACATGCCCGTAGAGGGTTTCGGACTCGAATGGTTTGAACTTTTGAATAAAACTAAACGAGGGACCCCTCTCGAAACAGGCCAACATGTTCGCATCATCACAAAGTGACTAAAAAAAAATCAGGCGACACTTAAAGGTGAGTAAGGATTAGTTAAATAATATGTTTAGGCCGCAGCAGTATCCGTTTCAACAGGATTCTCAGAGACCTCTTCCTGCGTTGTTTCAGTAACAGGGGCTGAAGCAGACAAAATACTTTCTAATTTCTCAGTCGCAATTTCTAAGTCAGTTTTCTCAACAGCACCAACTTCACAAGCCAATCGATCAAGTGCTGCTTCATAAATTTGTCGCTCACTAAATGATTGATCAGGCTGACCTGTATTGCGGTATAAATCACGAACAACTTCAGCTATTGCCAATGGATCACCAGAATTGATTTTTAGTTCATATTCCTGGGCGCGACGACTCCACATTGTACGTTTAACACGTGCACGGCCTTTTAGAATTTTTAGTGCCTTTTCTATGGTTTTTTTTGAACTCAGTCTTCTCAAACCCGATACTTCGGCTTTGTCTGTGGGAACACGCAATATCATTCTGTCTCTATCAAACTCAATTACGTATAACTTGAGTTTGTGCCCCGAATATTCTTGATTTTCAATTTCCAAAACTTTTCCAACTCCATGGGTCGGATATACAACATAATCTCCAGGTGAGCACATCATATCTTTAGCCATACTTGTACCTTCTTTAATTTAAATTTAGAAACAAACCAAAATCTCACCGGCTAGTAACCAAAAATATTAAAAAAATTTTCAGAAAATTTGACGTTCTTAAATAACTAAATAACAAAATGATTTTACCATCATTAACTATTTCTTTAATTTAGCATATTTTAAAAAAAGATTAAAGGATTAGTCACCTTTACCGGGGTTTTCACTAAGCAATTCTATCTTGTTTGGCTTTCCATCCCATTCAGGTCCATCTGCCGGGGGCTCGCCTTTGCGAGTTATATTTGGCCATTCAGCGGAGAAACGAGTTGCAAATTCCATCCATTTTTCAAGGCCATCGTCTGTATCAGGCAAGATTGCTTCGGCAGGGCACTCAGGCTCACAAACCCCACAGTCAATGCACTCATCAGGATGAATAACTAAGAAGTTCTCGCCCTCATAAAAACAATCAACAGGGCAAACTTCGACGCAGTCCATATGTTTGCACTTGATACAGTTTTCAACGACAACGTAAGTCATGAATATCTCCGAAATTATTTAATAAAAACAACTATAGAGGATTATGATATTTCCTCAAAATCCAAATCAAGATGTTCCAGCACTCGCTTTCGAACTTCCCCACTTTCACGATCCGAGACATAAATCAAACCACAGATTCGGCGCACGAGATTTGCCTCAAAATCGTGCAAGGTTCCATCGGCATAAACTACCTTCCACAGCATCTCAATCATTCGCACTCGGTCTTCATGATTAAAGCTATTTTTGATTATACGGGTAAAGCCATAAAGCTCAACAGAATCGCTAAGGGCATTACGCCCAGCATCAACTAACTCACTTGCCTCACTTACACTTAAATTAAATTGATCGCCAAGTAAGTTTACTACAGTTGAAATTTCAACACTATCTGCATGGCCATCCATGCATGCGGCCTCTAACAAAAGGGCCGCAGAAGCGAGTTTCAAATCCTCATCATCAGCTGTATCATCTACATTTTTTCGAGAAGCAAGAAGTTTTTTTAATTTTTCAATCATCATTAATATTTTAACACTTGTTGCAGGCTAGCTGGAATTATCTTTTTAGTATTTAAAAGTTTGCAACACCAACAATAAATAATCTTTTCTCGAATAATATACTCACTAGAGCAGTTTAAATATGGAGACGATAACTTATTAATTTTGTTTAGTGAAACTACTCAAATTGAACGTATGTATTTGATCAGCTTTGCCTAATTTCTATAATAATTAATCATACTTACGAAGTTTTTCAATAGCTCGTCTTTCCGCTTTAGTTGGTCGTCCCGCGCCAGCCTGCCGAACAGCGAAATCACATGGTGCTTTTACTGTTTTAAATTTAACTATTTTAGGAGGCTCCAAGTCTTCATACAATTTTATTGCCTCGCGAGCAGGACCACGCCGTGAAGTAATTGAGACCACTTTAATTATTCTAATATCTTCTTCTTTTGGAAAAGTTAGCACGTCTCCTATTTTAAGTGTGGCGTGCCCTTTGCTAATCAAACGGTTGTTGATCCGCAATTTTCCAGATGTACACAACTTTGAAGCGAGAGTACGACTTTTGAAAAAACGAGCATACCACAGCCACTTATCAATGCGTAGGGATTCTTTACTCATCTTTGTAGGTTTAATTCTCTCAAGACCGCAAAAGGAGAGTCAGGGTTAGCTTTGACATCATTACAAGGCTTAGTTTTTTTGAGACCCCTCTTTGCAGAAAACTTGTCTTGTTTGCGCAAAATGGCATATTCCACACCAGATTTAGTCTCTTTATACTTATAAAACCCTATTTCCTTTAAAACTAATTCTATATCATCACTCCCACAGCCTGCCAAAGATAGCAATTTAGTATCAACAATAAATGAGCCTTTGCGTCCTAGCCTCCAAACATGGGCGGAAATGCGCTCAAAAATATCAAGCCGTAAAGCCAAATGTCCAGCCTTTTGAAACCCAATTGCGCTAAGATATCCAAGTGGGAATTCATCACTTGGAAGAGAAACACGGCTTGGATTGGGTGTTTCTGGAAAAGAGGGTTTGTTATTCCATAACACCCATAACAAACCTAGCATTTGAGCAGGAGCAGGCTTAAGTAATGTTGGAAAATAAATCCTAGAAAACCCAATTATGACACCTAAACTCCTTAACTTTTTACGATCTTCTTTTGAAAGTGCACTTATCTGTTGCATAACACTTTTTCTTGGCAATGAGCCAAAGTTCTCCGCCAGCTGAAAAACTAGGCCTCGGGCTGCTCCCTTAAGTTTTGCTTGCTGAGCTGAGAACAAAGAACTCAGGCATGATCCAATGTAACGTTGGCTCCATGCTTTTAATCGCCTTGAAATACGATGGTAGTCATCGGCGCTAAGCACATCTGAACGCAAAGGTCTAATACCGGGTGCCAAAGTATGTGAACCTCTGCACAGGCAAGCAATTCGAACATCGTCAAAAAGAACTGAGCCCTTTGCACTCAGAGTAATTTGCTTATCTGATGAAAGTTCAAGCGCACGGATGCGTTTATTTATTTCTGAACTTAATGCACACCTTGCCGCTTTCTTAATAGACCTCTCTGCCATCCCAGAATCAGAAGTTTTATCTGCAACAAAACAAAACCCATTTAACCAACCAATAACGTGTCCTTCGACTATTACACTACCATCACTTTTTATAGCGGATAACATTTTAATGGGACTACGTAAACGTTTGACTAGAACAGATGTGCGCTGATCAACAAAACGTCGTGTTAAACATTCATGGAGTGCATCCGATAACTTATCTTCCACACTGCGAGTTTGTTTCTGCCAGTACTGAGTATCGTCAAGCCAGTCCCCACGATGAGCAACATATGTCCAGGTGCGGATATTCGCTAACCGACTGGTTAAATTGTCAATGTTACCATCAACTCGATCAAGACGTTGTAGGTGTTTTGCAATCCAATCTGTTGGCAATTTGCCTTGACTATTTGTGTTCGCCAAATGTACAAAGATACGGCCGAGCAGGTTAGTATGAGCATCACTCATAACTTTACGGAAATCTGGTATTTGGCAAACCTCCCACAACAATGCAACGGCTTCAGGACTACCAACCCGATCTAAGATTTCTTTTTTTGCAGCAAGCAAACTAAGAGCAACTTCATCATCTGCATCCCCTGCTCGAACTAGACCTGGTAATTGGGGTGGCAAGCGCAGAGATGATCTAAGAGCCTCTATGGAAGTCAAATCAGGCTTTGGATTGCGCCAGTAGATTCGCTTGATAGGCATAAAGCGGTGTTGTTCAATTCGCTCAACCTTTTCTGATGATAATGCACGTACATTGGCTGTTACACCAAAGGTGCCATCATTCAAATGGCGCCCGGCTCTTCCAGCAATCTGTGCGAGCTCAGGTTCACTTAGGGCACGAGAACGCTTGCCATCAAACTTTCGGATGGAAGCAAAGGCCACATGATTTACGTCCATGTTGAGTCCCATACCAATAGCATCAGTAGCAACTATGTGATCAACCTCACCAGCTTGGTACATTGAAACTTGAGCATTGCGAGTTCGCGGGCTCAAAGCACCCATCACAACTGCAGCCCCACCCCTTTGCCGACGCACCTGCTCGGCTATTGCATAGACGTCTGATGCACTGAATGCAACAAGAGCACTCTTTGGTGGCAGACGATTAATTTTTCGTGATCCTTTGTAGCTTAATGTAGAAAATCTCGGTCTTTTATCAAACTCTGCTTCAGGAACAAGGATTTTTATAAGTGGCTTAATTGTCTCTGCACCAAGGAACATTGTCTCCTGTTCACCCCGAGCATAAAGCAAACGCGAAGTAAATATGTGACCTCTTTCAGCATCTGCACACATTTGAATTTCATCAACAGCCAAAAAGCTTACTGATTTGTCTAATGGCATTGATTCTACAGTACAAAGAAAATATTTAGCACCAGATGGAATTATTTTTTCTTCACCCGTTATAAGCGCAACTGCGCCTGATCCCCTAGTTTTGACTGCTCGTTCATAATTCTCGCGTGCTAGTAACCTTAGTGGGAACCCAATGATTCCCGAAGAATGCGCAAGAAGACGATCCATAGCAAAGTGGGTTTTACCCGTATTAGTTGGTCCAAGGACAGCGAGAATACGAGATTTTGAATGATTCATAATTGCCTTAGGTGTACAGATTTCTCACATGTTTGAAGCATAGCTAGATTTTTTTTTACATGTCAAAATAAACATTTTGAAAACAAAATCAAATGAAGGGCTTGAACCTAAATTCAATTTTTATTGAATCACCTCAACAATTATTTTTTTTCTTGAAAGCTAAAAATAAAACTCAATATTCGCTTTGTATTTTGTATATGCAACATTATATATGTCTATCAACAACGGAAGAGGCTTGCGAAAAATAAGACAATTACGCATATTTCGTAGTTTATTATTAGAAGTATTTAAGGATTTCAATGGTTATGGCTAAAGAAAAATTTACGTTTCAAGCAGAGGTAAGCAAACTTCTTGATATTGTGGCACGTTCCTTATATAGCCAAAAAGAGATTTTTTTGCGTGAATTAGCTTCAAACGCATCAGATGCTTGCGACAAGCTCCGTTACGCTTCCCTAACCAGCGACTCACCCAGAAATGAAGACGGTGATTTTAAAATCATTCTCAGCGTCAACAAGAAAAGCAAGACTTTATCGATAGCAGATAACGGCATTGGCATGGCGCGTGAGGAATTGGCAGATACACTTGGAACTATTGCTAAGTCTGGAACAGAAGCCTTTCTTGCTCAGGCCGAGGACAATGATAAAGATGGTGTCTCACTTATTGGACAATTTGGTGTAGGCTTTTATTCCTCTTTCATGGTAGCTGGTAAAGTTGATGTCTTAACCCGAAAGGCCGGAGAAAATAAAGCTTGGCTTTGGAGCTCAGACGGACGTGGTGAATTCACCATTGAGGAATCTATCCGCGATGGTTGCGGTACAACAGTTACTTTGCACCTAAATAAAGAAGATAAAGAATACTTGGATGAGGCACGTATAAGCCATGTCATCAAGTCACATTCTGATCATATTGGTATACCCATAATTTTTAAAGATGGAGAGCGCGAGGAAACACTCAATTCAGCATCGGCTCTATGGACCCTCCAAAAAAAAGATATCAATAACGAAAAATACAAAGAATTTTATCACCATGTTAGTCATGCATTTGATGAGCCGTGGTTGACACTACACAATCATGTTGAAGGTGTTTTGAGCTACACCAATCTTCTTTTTATTCCCTCTACTCCACCTTTCGATCTGTTCACGCCTGAGCGCAAGACGCAAGTAAAACTCTATGTTAATAGGGTCTTTATAACAGACGATTGCGAGGGCTTACTGCCCCCCTACTTGCGTTTTCTTCGAGGTATTGTTGATTCTCAAGATTTGCCTCTAAACATCAGTCGCGAAATGTTTCAGCACGACCCCCGTTTGGCTAAAATCAAAACTGGTTTAATCAAAAGAGTCTTGAACGAACTCAAAAAGAAAGTAGATAAGACACCAGAGGAGTACGCAAAATTTTGGAGCAATTTCGGTGCTGTTCTCAAAGAGGGTTTATATGAAGATCCAACTAACAGGAGTAAAATTCTTGAGGTTTCTCGTTTTCATACTACAAAATCAGATCAACTACGCTCATTAACCGATATCATCTCCGATATGAAAACAGGACAAGATGCAATCTATTACATTACTGGTGAAAATCTAGATATGGTTAAACAAAGTCCACAACTCGAGGGGTTCCGTTCGCGGGGAATTGAAGTTTTGTTGATGTGCGACCCAGTTGATGAGTTTTGGCTACCTGCTGTTGATAATTTTGAAGGAAAAAAATTTAAGTCTGTAACCCGTAGTAGTACAGATCTTGAGAATATAAAAGATGATGATGGCAAGAAAAAAAAGGGAAGCAAGAAGAAGACAAATACCAAGCTTGCCCCGGGCATGGACCAGCTTATTGCAACTCTGAAAATTGCTTTGGGTGATGCAGTTAAAGACGTTACAATATCAGATCGACTAACAGACAGCCCCGTTTGTCTTGTATCTAGTGGCGAAGATATGGATATTCATCTTGAGCGCATGCTCAAACAACACAATCAGTTGACCGAAACAACACCACGCATTCTTGAAATCAATGCAGAGCATCCCTTGATAGCCAAAATGGCAAAAATCAATATTAGTCAAAAAACAAACAATGTTGAAATGAATGATGCTGCTTTCTTACTTCTTGACCAAGCCCGCTTGGTTGAAGGTGAAACTTTACCTGACCCATCTGAATTTGCACGTCGTATGAGCGCATTGATGGAACGGGGTATAGGCTAATTCCATCTTGTTTTTTTATTTGGTCAAAACTACTAGGTTGTCGTAGCGCTTAAATAAAGAATTACGCTGCATTGATGATGGTACATCACCTTTAAATTGTAATAAATAACCATGACTGCTTGTGTTTGGAAAAGACGTTCATAACTATATGAGCCAAGAAAGAAATAGTGGCCATACGCCATGCGTGTAAAATCCTTTAGATGGATATTAAGTTATCTCTAGGCTCTCATGTTCCTCAGAACATACTGTAAAATACCACCAGCTTTAAAATATTCGACCTCGTCCAAAGTATCAATACGGCATTTCAGAGGCACCGTCTCACTCTCACCATTTGTACGATGTATGTTAAATTCAACATCCATTCCCGGAAGAATACCAGCTTTAATACCCAACAAGTCGAAAGTCTCACTACCATCTAGTTTTAATTTTTTACTATTCAAACCATTTTTAAACTGCAGTGGAAGTACCCCCATACCAACAAGGTTAGAACGATGAATACGTTCAAAGCTCTCAACAATAACAGCCTTGATACCAAGTAGATTAGTTCCCTTAGCAGCCCAGTCCCTACTTGATCCAGTGCCGTATTCCTTACCACCCAGGACAATTAGTGGCGTTCCTTCTTCGCGATACTTAACAGCCGCATCAAAAATACTCATTATTTCACTCGAAGGTACATGACAAGTAAAACCACCTTCAGTTCCTGGCACCATTTTATTACGAATTCGAATATTGGCAAAGGTTCCACGCATCATTACCTCATGGTTGCCACGACGTGAACCAAAGGAATTAAAATCATTTAGTCCAACTTGATGATCACTAAGGTAAATGCCTGCCGGACCATCGGGATTAATTCCCCCAGCAGGAGAAATATGATCGGTGGTTACTGAGTCACCCAGAATTGCCAAAGGTCTTGCATTAATTATGTCATTTATCTTTGCGGGTGCGTTACTAAGGCCTTCAAAAAAAGAAGGGCGCTGAATGTACGTTGAGCTTGGTTGCCATTGATATGTTTCACTTTCAACAACACTAATATTTTGCCAGGCTTTTGGGCCTTTTGACACATTAGAATAACGTGATTTAAACATTTTAGGATTAAGCGCAGATGCAATCGTTCTAGAAATTTCACTATTTGATGGCCATATATCTCTTAGGTAGACTGATTTGCCAGTTTCATCTTCTCCTAGGGGATCTTTAATAAGATCATGTGTCATAGTACCTGCTATAGCATATGCAACAACTAGTGGTGGTGAAGCCAAATAGTTTGCTTTGACATGTGGGCTTATTCTTCCTTCAAAATTACGATTTCCTGACAGCACAGAGGTTGCCACAAGGTTATTTTCTTCAATCACTTGGGAAAGAGGTTCAGCTAATGGCCCAGAATTACCTATACAAGTTGTACAGCCAAAACCAGCAATGTTAAATCCAAGCATATTCAGATACTTTTGAAGGCCTGCAGCATCAAGATAGTCAGCAACTACCCTTGACCCTGGAGCAAGCGATGTCTTAACCCATGGTTTTGTCTTAAGGCCCTTTTCAACAGCGTTTCTGGCCAATAGTCCTGCAGCGACCAGTACAGATGGATTTGATGTATTTGTACAACTAGTAATGGCTGCTATAACTACGTCACCATCCTTGATGTCATAATCCTCACCGAAGACTGGAAAACTACGAGGGACACTAATACCACCTATTTTTTGCAGATCATCATCAAAAGTACTCGCAGAAATACTCAGTGCGATACGATCCTGAGGCCGTTTGGGACCAGAAATACAAGGCTCTATGGAACCAATATCTAATTCAAGTTTCGTAGAAAATATTGGATCTGGAGTTACCCCATCACGCCACATACCCTGCACAATTGCATATTCTCTCACTAATGCAATTTGATCTGGTTCTCTGGAAGTCAGTTCTAAGTAATTCAAGGTTTCCTGATCAATAGGGAAAAAACCACAAGTAGCACCATATTCGGGTGCCATATTAGCAATCGTTGCACGGTCTGGTAAGGACAGGTTATCTAGACCTTGACCATAAAACTCAACGAAGTTACCAACCACACCCTTAGCACGTAACATTTCAACAATGCGTAATACTAAGTCTGTTGCAGTTACACCCTCAGCCATTTTACCGGTTAATTTAAAACCCGCTACCTCGGGAATAAGCATAGATACAGGCTGTCCCAGCATTGCTGCCTCAGCTTCTATACCTCCTACCCCCCAACCTAGAACAGCCAGTCCATTAACCATGGTTGTGTGACTATCTGTTCCAACTAGTGTGTCTGGATAAGCCAAATTACCATCTTCACCACTTGTCCAAATAACCCTGGCGAGATGCTCTAGATTGACTTGGTGACAGATACCTGTTCCGGGCGGAACTACACGAAAGTTATCAAAGGCAGCTTGACCCCACCGCAGAAACTCATAGCGTTCCCGATTACGTTCAAACTCCTTAGCTTCGTTTTTCTGCTCAGCATCATCCGTTCCTGCAAAATCAATCATTACAGAATGATCAATAACTAAATCAACAGGTGATAGCGGATTAATTTTTTGTGGATCACCACCCATTGATACCATTGCATCGCGCATAGCAGCCAGATCAACTAATGCAGGTACACCTGTAAAGTCCTGCATCAAAACACGTGCTGGTCGATAAGAGATTTCTCGATCTGAGTTACGGTTGTTTACCCAACCAGCAATTTCTTTTATGTCATCAACAGTTACTGTGTTCTCATCTTCCCATCGTAAAAGGTTTTCAAGCAAGATTTTGAGCGAGAAAGGTAGTTTTGAAACATTA
Organism: Rhodospirillaceae bacterium; assembly: GCA_902598645.1. Classification (GTDB taxonomy): domain Bacteria; phylum Pseudomonadota; class Alphaproteobacteria; order Rhodospirillales; family JABHCV01; genus JACNJU01. The sequence goes on from CACKCT010000001.1 coordinate 24,166, forward strand.
CCCAAACCTGCATCTTCGGCAGCATTAAGACTATAGTATTTGTATGACTTACCTGCAGCTTCAAATGTGCGGAGTGTTTTAAGGGTGTCTTTTCCAAAGTAAGTCATCTGAATAGTCCAGTAATATTTAGCAACGTTTAAATATAGATTTTTGCATTATACTCTCAGAATACGATCTAAATCCAGCTGTTGAGAAAAACAACGAAGAAACCAACATCAGTTCGTTTTATAATATCCAAATAAAGTTGTATTTGAGGATAGCTGTGTTTCTCATAGAGTTAAATTTATTATACATTGGTAGCAGATTTATGCGGTAAATCCTGTTATATATTACTATCATGAATACATTTTGTGGCGAAAATTTAACCTGTGTGCGTGGTGGACGGACTATCTTTACAAGTCTTAATTTTAACCTCACGGCTGGTGATGCATTAATTCTTGTTGGTCCTAACGGCAGTGGCAAATCAACTTTGCTACGCTTGATGGCAGGATTACTTAGGCCATCATCAGGTAACTTAAAGTGGGGCCAAACAGAGATACATGAAGAGCCTGAGATCCACGGTGGTCGCCTGCATTATGTAGGACACCATTATGCAGTAAAACCAACTTTAAGTGTTTTAGATAATGTATTGTTCTGGTCCTCTTTAATGAGTGGCACTTCTAAAAATAGAGAAGCCTGTTCAGTAGCTCTTAATACCTTTGGTCTTGGTCATTTGGAACACATACCTGGGCGTTTCCTCTCAACAGGACAAAAACAACGGGTCAGCCTTGCACGTGTCCTAGCCTCTCCGGCACCATTATGGTTACTCGACGAACCGACTTCTACGTTAGATAAAGAAACAATCACGAGCCTTGAGTCTGTCATTGATGATCACTGCACAAGTGGGGGTATAGTTGTAATTTCTACCCACTCAGATATACAATTGCCTAATCATCAGGTCATAGACTTAGGGGGTTTTGCTAAAAATCTTGTAATGTCAGAGCTAACTCTATGAATGGTTTTATGTCCATACTAAAACGCGACCTGCATCTCGCTTGGCACCTAAGTATTGATAACATGATGGCGGTAATGTTTTTCGTACTGGTTGTTTTCATGTTTCCGTTTGGTGTTGGACCTGAGCCAAACATTCTAGCACGAATTTCTTCTGGCGTTATTTGGGTAGCCGCTTTGTTAGCCTCAACACTTTCATTAGAAAGAATATTTCAAGCTGATTTTGAGGATGGATCACTTGAAATGCTCTACCTTTCATCTATAAGCTTAGAGATTATTGTACTAGCCAAGGCTACTGCCCACTGGCTCACTACAGGATTGCCTCTAATAATCGCCGCCCCGATGTTGGCCGTATTACTAAACATGGATAAAGAAAGCTTTCCTATTTTGATATTTGCTCTCGTTGTGGGCACACCATCCTTGAGCCTAATTGGTACTGTAGGGGCAGCTCTGGTTCTAGGATCAAGGCGAAGCGGTGTTTTGCTGGCATTGATAATCCTACCTTTATATATTCCAATACTTATCTTTGGTGTTAGTGCCGTTAATGCGATTATCAATGGTTTTGAGGCAAAGGCGCAACTAATGATACTTGGTGCCTTTTTAATGTTAGCCCTTCCACTCTGCCCTTGGGCTGGTGCTGCTGGTATTAAACAAGCTATCGAATGAACTATGTTACAGACACTATAATTAAATAGAAACAATAGGAACACACTACAGAGACAAAAATGCTACATCGTTTTGCAAATCCAAATAATTTTCTTCGTTTTGCCGATATTACTCAACCTTGGTTAGCTCGTTTTACAATCCTACTTGCAGGAATTGGTCTCTATCAAGGGCTGTTCAACTCCCCTGCTGATTACCAGCAGAGCGAGAGTGTCAGAATAATGTACGTTCATGTACCTGCAGCTTGGATGGCTATGTTCTGTTATACCTCCATGGCGATTGCAGCAGGTATTGGTTTAATATGGAAACACCCGTTGGCGGATATAGCAGCCAAGGCTACAGCACCAGTAGGTGCGTGCTTCACTTTTCTCGCTCTATTTACAGGCGCTTTATGGGGAAAACCCATGTGGGGAACGTGGTGGGTATGGGATGCAAGACTAACATCAATGCTAATTTTGTTATTTCTTTATTTAGGTTATATCGCCCTTATTAATGCCTTTGAGGATCCAACTCGGGGTATAAGGTCTTCATCAATTCTTATTCTTATTGGTTTCGTCAATGTACCCATAATTAAATTTTCTGTTGACTGGTGGAATACCCTTCATCAGCCCGCAAGTGTGATAAAAATGGGGGGGCCTTCAATTGATGCCTCAATGTTATGGCCATTAATGCTAATGGCGACAGCATATATGACATACTATATTTGGGTAGTGCTTATTCGAATACGTTCCGAAATAATCGCTAACAAAATACGCATCTTAAGTCAAAAGCAGTACCGTAAATAATTATTGTAGTTACAAGAAAATGAATAATATTGTTGAGTTTATTGATATGCAGGGTTACGGCACCTATGTTTGGCCTAGCTACATAGTAACCGCCTTAGTGCTGATTGTTTTACTGATAATAAGTCAGCGTTTGTTAAAAGCTAATTTGAAGACAAAGGACTCTCTAGAAAACCGTGATAAGAAAGGCTTGGAGTGAAAAGAAAGCACAAAAGACTGACATTCGTGGGTTTATCATTATTATTGATTTGTACTGCTACAGCGCTGACCCTAAGCGCCTTTGAGGAAAACATTGTATTTTTTCAAAGCCCAACGGATATTCTTACAAAACCTATTTCACCAAACAAGCGTATGCGACTCGGTGGTCTTGTAGAAGAGGGAAGTGTCAAAAAACAGGGTGACGCAGTGGTTAATTTTCGTGTCACAGATATGACTAACTCTGTGAGTGTCACTTATCGTGGCATCTTACCCGACCTTTTTCGTGAAGGTCAGGGTGTAGTAACTGAGGGTGTCTATGTTGCTGGCGTTTTCAATGCTGATGAAGTACTCGCCAAACATGATGAAAATTACATGCCTCCTGAGGTGGCCGATGCTCTAAAAAAATCTGGAATGTGGAATGAAATGAACGTTGAATTAAAAAAGAAAATTTACGCACCTGATGGTGGGACAAAATGATTACAGAGGCTGGCCATTTTGCACTAACTTTGGCACTATTTATCGCAGTCGTTCAGGCTAGTTTGCCTTTGATTGGCGCACACCATAGAAATTTACTTTGGATGTCTCTGGACAAGCCTACCGCTATAGCACAAATGCTATTAATTACATTTGCTTTTGGATCTCTAACCTATTCTCATGTAGTCTCTGACTTTAGCGTCCTAAACGTGGTGCAAAATTCTCATACAATGAAGCCAATGCTCTATAAAGTTTCTGGTGTATGGGGAAATCACGAAGGCTCTCTTTTATTATGGGTATTCATTTTAGCTGCCTTTGGATCAGCAGTTGCCCTATTTGGAAATAATCTTCCGCCTACCTTGCGGGCTCGAGTTTTGAGTGTACAGGCGATGATTTCTGTCGGTTTCTATCTTTTTATGTTGTTAACATCAAATCCGTTTGAAAGAGTTTTTCCGCCGGCACTAAATGGCCGTGGCCTAAATCCATTGCTTCAAGATCCCGGGCTCGCATTTCATCCTCCATTTCTATATCTTGGTTATGTCGGTTTCTCTATGGCCTTTTCATTTGCCATTGCAGCTTTAATTGAAGGCAAAGTCGATGCTGCATGGGCACGCTGGGTTAGGCCTTGGACTTTAGCTGCTTGGTCTTTTTTAACTGTCGGTATCGGTCTGGGTTCGTGGTGGGCATATTACGAACTTGGCTGGGGAGGCTGGTGGTTTTGGGATCCAGTTGAAAATGCATCCCTCTTACCTTGGTTAATAGGAACTGCACTACTCCACTCTGCCATCGTTGTTGAAAAACGTGACACTATGAAAACTTGGACTATTTTTTTAGCTATATTAGCGTTTTCATTAAGTTTACTAGGTACCTTTCTCGTTAGATCTGGAGTACTTACTTCTGTTCATGCATTTGCCACAGATCCAGACCGAGGAGTCTTCATTTTATTATTACTTGTCATAGTTGTTGGTGGTTCGTTAACTTTGTTTGCTGTACGCAGTCCATCCCTTCAGAGCGTTGGCATTTTCAAACCAATATCTCGAGAAGGAGGATTGCTCTTAAACAATTTAGTACTATCAACCGGTTGTGCTGTAGTTCTTCTTGGCACCCTTTACCCTTTATTTTTGGACGCAGTTGGCGGCGGAAAGGTCTCCGTTGGCCCACCTTTTTTTAACTCCGTCTTCATCCCCTTAATGGTCCCCATGTTTATAGCCATGGGATTTGGACCAATCTTGTCTTGGAAACGATCCGACTTAATTCAAGCTGCATTGCGCTTGAAAGTAGCTTTTATCGGTACTGGAATTATGTGTGCTACGATTTTATCCTTCGTTAACCATAAACCTTTTTGGGCAATTATAGGCTTGGGCATAGCAGTATGGTTATTTATTGCAACCCTAACTGAACTTTTTGAGAGAATTAAACTTTTTAAAGGGTCACTCGTAGAATCTTTCGAACGTTTACTCAGGCAGACCCGCGCCTCTTGGGGTATGACCTTTGCTCATTTAGGCATGTCTATAGTTATTGCCGGCATGGCCGGAGTTGGAGGTTGGAAGGTTGAGAGCATTCAAGTTATGAAACCCGGTGATGTCGTTAATGTTGCAGGCTATGAATACAAGTTTTTGGGGGCACGTCAGGGAGAGGGCCCTAATTACTCAATTATTGAAGGTAAATTTGAGGTGTTCAAAAATGACCAACTCGTAACTACTTTGAGGCCTCAGAAACGCAATTATCATGTACGCCAAATGCCCACCACAGAAGCTGCTATTCACTCCCTCTTTTCAGGTGATCTTTATGCCGTTATAGGAGAGCCTGACGGAAAAGATGGGCAGTTTGTTACTAGGCTTTACTTCAACCCATTAATTGCGTGGATGTGGGGTGGAGCTCTGATTATGGCTTTTGGCGCAGCAGTAAGTATTTCTGATAGGCGCTATCGCATTGGTGCTCCATACAAAGCTAAAATTAAAAATACCACCCTAGCAGAAACATAAGGAATAACAACAAATGAAGAAGTTTGTGTACCTGCTCCCACTATGCATATTTCTCATCATTGTTGGGTATTTTGCAGTTGGCCTAACATTAAACCCACGTGACATTCCATCAATGTTGATAAATCACAAAGCGCCATACTTTAACTTAAAGCCTATCAAAGGCTCTATGCGGGGCTTCTCTCAAAAAGATCTTGAAGGGCAAGTTTCTATCATTAACATATTTGGGTCATGGTGTTCCGCCTGCATTTCAGAGCACTCTTTTTTGATGGAAATTAACAACGAAAAACTGGTGCCAATTTATGGCATTGATTGGCGTGAAAGAAATGCCAACGACGGTCCACAGTGGTTAGCTCAAAGAGGAAACCCCTACACCCTAGTTGGCAATGACCCTGAAAGTGAGGCTGCTATTGCCCTTGGGGTAACTGGTGCCCCTGAAACCTTCGTTGTTGATAAAAAAGGATTCATTCGATATAAGCACATTGGCCCAATAAACTCAAACAACTGGAAAAATAGATTGTGGCCTATAATACAGGAATTACGAAAGCAATGAGTTGTAATCATATTTCCTTTAACTGCAAACGAATACCCATATACACCCCAGGAATTGCCAGAACATACAAAAAAACAGAGCCTTTTTTCTCTTTTGTAGCTCTTGTGCTAACAATTTTTTGCTCATCACCATCCTTAAGTGTTGAACCAAATGAGGTAATGCGAAACCAAGCATTAGAAGCAAGAGCAAGAGAAATCTCAAAGGGCCTCAGATGTGTAGTTTGCCAAAACCAATCAATTGACGACTCTAACGCAGGTCTTGCTCGAGATATGCGTTTATTAGTTCGCAAAAGGATTATTGCAGGGGATAGTGATGCTCAAGTAACCGACTACTTAGTTTCGCGTTATGGGGATTATATTTTATTAAATCCACCCCTAAAAAGAGCAACTTATGTGCTATGGTTTGGTCCATTAATTATTGTAGCCCTTGGGTTGCTGATCATATTTATTTTCTTCAAGCGTAGTAAAAAAACTGTCGTTGGCACACCCAGAGCGCTAACCGAATCTGAGCACCGGCGCGTTGAGACAATGCTGAAGGATGAATAAAAAGAAATGAGTGCTGCAGAAATACAATTATGGATCGTCGTAGCTTCACTTGTCATTCTGATCTTAGGAATTCTACTTTGGCCGATTTTACTTTTCAAAAACGACATTAGTACAAAAAGAGAAGACTTTGATATCAAAATTTATAAAGACCAATTATTAGAAATTGAAGCTGACTTAGAGCGTGGCCTTTTAAGTCAAGATCAAGGGGAAGCCGCCCGCATAGAAATCAAACGTCGAATGCTCATTTCTTCAGACAATGATAAAAAGTTAGGTACACTCAAAACTTCTGATTACGGTAATTTTATTCCTATAATTGTATCTGTAAGCGCACCTCTAGCCGCAATGCTTCTATATTTGAGCTTGGGAAAACCAGCAGAGCCAGATCAGCCATTTGCAGATCGCGAAGCTAAAAGAATTGCCTCTCAAACACAACATCAAAAGAACCTAACTCAAGCGATAACTAAAATGGTAGCTCACCTTAAACGCAACCCAGATGATTTGCGAGGTTGGACACTATTGGCAAGATCCTATATAAGTAACAGCCGTTACGCTGACGCTGTTTCAGCCTTCGCCGAGGCCTACCAGTTAAGCGATGGAAATCCAGAACTTGCTGTTGACTACGCTGAAGCTTTGTCTCTTGCGGCAAATTCTGTAGTCACCGATGAGGCCTACACTTTATTTATAAAAGCTCTTAAAGTTGATAATGCAAATGCTAAGGCAAGATATTATCTAGGCATGTTTAAGGCTCAGCATGGTAATGTGCGTTCAGCACTGCAAGAGTGGGTAGATTTACTTTCAATTTCGCATAAAGATGCACCATGGGTATCTACTGTGAGGGAAAAAATTAATTCTGCGGCCAAAGAACTGGGGGTTGATGCGACTAAGATAAAGCCAACAGCCGAGGCTCAAGAAATAGCCATAAGAATTCAAAAGGATCTTCCACATAAAACCCTTACCCCTGGACCAACTACTGCTGATGTAAAAGAAGCAATGGGGATGACAAAAGCTGATCGTAATGAAATGATTCGGTCAATGGTTGAACGATTAGCAACAAAGATGAAGAAAAATCCGAACGATAAGATTGGCTGGTTACGTCTGGAAAGGGCCTACAGAGTAATGGGCGAAACAACACTTGCAAACGAAGCCGCTGCTCAAGCTGCTAAACTTCCCTAAACTGTATCTGGGTATTAAGACGGCCGCAATTTCAAATCTTAATATCTTTTCTCACTGCTTTTTAGGAACACAAGTTAACTTCTCATGCCTAAAACAAAGCAACCAACCACTACAAAGAAACCGATTGCAGGCCAAATAGCATTTTCAAATTCGCCTAACCAAACTGCCTCAAATAAATCGACTACCATCACAAAACCAAACCACCCAAAAATGGTTACGATTAAAAGAGCCAAGATATATAACATTTAATACCTCATTCATTTCTCACACTAAATACGATGCAAAAATAAACTAGAGCTCATCCAACCAAAAAAAGAAGTACTTGTACCTAGCCAAATTAAGAATTCCAATTCGGCAATGCCCTAATCTTTACGATAGCATCTTTCTATGTAATAGAAGGAGAAAATAAGTTTGTTGAAAAATGTCATAATAACTTAGATTATCATGCGCTTCGCAAAAGAAAGTCAACAAATACGCCACATCTTTATTTAAGTCTCAGGCTCTACAGCAAAGCTTTAGCTTCTTTATGGTGAAGGGTAATATGAGGTATCATCATTTCTTCCGCTTTATCAGAAAAACCACCTTGGATTGTTTCAACTACACCAATTGTCATAGCGTTATGTAAACGAACGACTTGATGCCAAATTCCTGTTTTACTCGAAATATAGAACCAAAGTCGCAGATGGTGATTGAAAATTTGAAGAAGTGTCTCTTGCAGGTAGATATTTTTGAAGTACGGCAAATAGCCCCATAAAAGCGCAAACCGAGCGAAACAAAAACAATCTAAATCATACTCATTTGTAGCTTGTTTAGCTTGTCACTAAGCGTTTTGAATAAATCAGACACTCATACATTACTCAGCAAAGAAAATTAAATTGATTTATACCATTATGGCATAATCAGTCTTTACTAGTATGGGCTGCCATAATATCGTCGAACTGAGCTTCTACTTCATCAACAACAGCCTTGGCAACAATTTCAGCCGTACCCTCACGTTCCTGCTCTTCTGTTTTGTTCCAAGCTTCAAGGTAAGCATCGCTTCCCATTAATCCTGATTCCATCGCAACATGATCAATTAAAGCTTGGAAACGCTGACTGAGCTGAATTTTGTGAGTACCCGAGTCATCACTAGCTTCAACTAGAGAAGGTAGATCTTGCCAATTAAGTATAGTGTATCTAGCCATTTCTTTTAGTATTCATTCCAATTTGGAGAAAACAGCCTTAATTATCAAAACTCAGATTCGTAAGTCGATATTCCTATTGATTGGCATAGTGCTGTTCAATCTCAACCATCTTTTGTTTCACAAAGGCATCACGTTCTTCTTTGGGCAAATTATCAGATTCTGTAATAGCTGCGATACATCTCTTTGCCACATCACGCCTTCTTTCAACTTCTTCTTCTGGATTTGCTGCTTTGGGAATAGCTAAAACATTGCCTGAGCAGTACGTATTAGGCTTCCCTTCAGTTTCCTCAAGCCACTTCTTCCATGCTTCAGGTGAAGCTTCTTCATTATCTCCACTAAGAGCATCTCTCAATTGTTTGCGTGAAAGATATACGCCACCATCAAATTTCATAGGACTTTCCAGAGCATGAACGGCTATTGAGCGTTGCGATGCCGTGATTTCATAATCACCTGGCGCATGCTGAGCGTCATGATAAGCACTACGATAACGATGGTGATCAGGGACAGGCGGTAATTCACCTGGTCCATATTTGGCACGCTCGGGTCTACGCATTCCGCACTGGCCTTCAAGAAAGTCTATCTTTTCGTAACCAATCAGTTCTTCATTCCCAACATCACGCGGGTCAATATGAGGGCCAATTGCTCTCCAGCCAATCATTTTGCAAGTTGTATTATCGATGGGAACCGTCCAACGGTACATGTGAACCCTGCTAAAGTGTTTTGCTTTTTTTCCATCCTCGAACAAGTATGAGTGGAAACTGACATTTGGCAAAATCTGATGATTGATGCGAATGAACATGTGATCATCATCTACGCGTCGGGAAGAAGTCCAAGCCATACTTTTACCACCATGAACTGGGAAAAACTGAAGATCTGGCCGCACTAAATATGCATTAGCTCCGGCCTCACCAAATGTTGTTCCTTGCTCATGACCGGGGACTAAAGCAGTAGTGTGTAAGGGAGTATGATGAAATTGATCAGCAGCATTATCCTGAACCTGCAACCAGTTGCACGTTTGCACATTACTATAAGGTACCAGTTTGTCATCAGGATGACACGTAAAATCACCCTCCCATTCTGGGAATGGAGGTTCTTCTTCAGGGGGCCCCATGTAAGCAAAAACAAGCCCATTCTTCTCAATTGCTTTGTAGGCACCTTGGCAAAGATTTGCGGCCATGCGACATCCTTCTTCTTCCTCACCGGTTGGCATGGGTACTTCTAAACAGGTTCCATCAACATCAAATTTGAAACCATGATATGAACACATGATACCATGCTCTTGGATCATACCATATTCTAGTGATGCCCCACGATGTATACAATGAGCGTGCAGAACACCAACAGCACCGCTACCATCCTTAAAAGCAACTAGCTCCTCACCCAAAATTACCAGATAGCGTGGAACATCCTTCAGCTCCTCTACCATGCATATTGGATGCCAGAACCTACGCATATATTCACCAGTAGGTGTACCAGGCAAAACCTCTGTTAGTGTAGGGTCATGGGGTGGAATAGTGTTTCTGTGATAACCACTATTGGGTGCATTTTTGTTGATCGGTTTTACTTCATTCATTGTCTTGCCTTTATGTCCACTAATGTTAAAGAAACATAGAGTCTATATAGTTTCTCTCTGTAGAAGCATCAATTATTTTTTTTCTATGAACTGTATCATTTTTTTAAATATTAGACATATATGATTATACGTAAATGAATTTAAAGTTGAGAACATACGGTTATAAGATTTTCTCAATCTTTGAACAAAAGGTGGACACACAGAAAATTTTAATGGTCTCTGTAAAATATTTCATTGTTTATTTGCAAAGTATTATCTGTCGAGGAGTGCAAAAAGATTATATAACTTTTTACTCTAAGCAAAAACCTTGCTCCATCAACTTAAGTTCAGTAATGACTGCTGTACAGAACTGTTCGCAAGATACTGGTGTCATTTCGGACTCTATCATATCCGAAGTTTGCAAACCACTTTCCAGTACATTATGTATAGCAGTTTCTAACAAGTATGCGTCTTCAACCAACTCAAAAGATTGCCTTAAGCAGACAACAAGGCTATTTAAAATCTCGGTCAATGTCTGTCCAGTTATTGAACACCCACAATTTTTATCAGATACCTCAAGATCCAGATGCTCAACAATATCTATTGAGATGTAACGAGCTTTAATCATCCAATCAATTATACGTTTAACTTGTTTCATATTTTTAACACTAGCTTCATCACTAGAAAAAAATAGAATTTTTTTATTTGATGATAAAACTTCTTTTTTATCTCGACCTAATCCCCCCCCCATTTTAGGGTGAGTATGTTTTTCAGAATAACTAGAGGATGTTTTTGGTTTAATTGAAAGGTCTAACTCTACTTCATTTGTGACAACCTTAAGATCCTTGACCTCAAAACCTTCTCCGACAAATTGTTTAAGTTTTGTTTCAAGAATCTTTATTTTTTTACTCATTTAATTAACCGCCTATACAGCCAAAGAAAATAAAAAGTTTTTAAAGGGTATTAAATGGAAAAAACTGCGCTTGCAACAAAGTAAAGACGGCGCTTAAGATATTCTATAAGAAAATCTTAAACCTTTCTCGAATCAAGTAAATTCAGGTGTCGAGTAAAAGCGCGTTCTAAATTATGAATTAACAGGCAATCGAAATGACAATAGTAAGATGGTTATTAGGACAAATAATCCTCACACTAGATTTTTTCACGAGCCCTAAACCCATTGTTCGTGATAAAAAAGAACAAGAAATTTTGGATGTGGAGACAGCGAAGATGTCTTTATATCAGTTTAATGCCTGCCCATTTTGCGTGAAAGTGAGGCGCCAACTAAGAAAGCATTCTATCAATATTGAGCTGAGAGATGCAAAAAACAATACCTCGCACAAAGCAGAACTAATCAAGGAGGGTGGCAAGCACAAGGTTCCCTGCCTGCGAATTGAAGATGATGCTTTAGGTGTAATTTGGTTATATGAGTCTAAACAGATCAATCTATATTTGAAAGAGAAATTCAAACTTTAAAAAAAGCTAGCTCCATTTAATAGCCCAAAAATCAAATAAACTACAGTTCCAGCAAATATACTTTATAATTCCCTCAAGCTAGGACTTTGCGTTTTCGCAATGTGTTGATGTCATCTGATAGCGTTAAGATAATGAGATTTTGATCTAATGATACGAGTTGCTGGCGTCGACGGTTGCAGAGGCGGTTGGTTTGTAGTTATTGCAAACGCTGACACGGAAAAAATATCGGATTTTCTGTTTGTAAAAGAAATATCTGATCTTTTTCTACAATCATACAAACTAGATGTTATTGCCGTAGATATTCCTATTGGCTTATTAACAGCTGCAAAACCAGGTGGTCGAAATTGTGATATTTTAGCCAGAAAACTACTTGGGCATCCCAGGAGCAGTAGCGTTTTTTCACCTCCTGTTCGAGATGCTTTAAAATACGCTGACAGCTACATAAATGCTAGTAATGCAAATAGGCAAAGCTCCAGTAAAAGAATTGGTATATCAAAACAGTGCTTTGGAATTCTACCAAAAATAATTGAAGTAGATAGACTAATGAGTCCTAACCTTCAGGAAATAATTAAAGAAGTCCATCCAGAGCTGAGCTTCTGGAAAATGGGTGGCGAAACACCCCTCCTTTACAGTAAGCGAGTAGGTAAAGGGAGACAGGAGCGTATTAATTTACTTTCAAGGGTGGGGCACAACAATATTCATAGTGTTTTTAATAATTATTCACGTTCAGAAGTAGAAGTAAATGATATTATAGATGCCGCGGCAGCCTGTTGGACAGCCATACGCATCTTTAAGGGGAATGCGACACGTCTTCCATCCATTCCAGAAAAAGATGCAAATGGTCTCTTAATGGAAAATTGGGTTTAGAATAATGCTAATAAACTACTGATCCATTTTTTTGATTAATTTAAAAAAAGCTCATAGGAGGCAAATACCTCTTGCGTAGATTACTGAATAACGCATCAAGGCAACCCAGCGCTTGCAATACAGTATAATCGTTGCTTAATATAAATGACGCTTTGATAGTAGCCAGATAACAATATTTTTAAATGTCAAAAAATAAAGACCATGGATAGTGTAGAATGTATGCTCTGAAAAATCCACTCCGAGGAACCTTTGCTATGGCTTTCGTCATGCTAATTCTGTCGGCGTGTGCCTCCCCTGCCATATTGCAAAATACAATTGTTGAGCCTGAAGATATAAAAGATGTTGTTGCAAGTCCACATTTTGAGCGAGCAATAGCAATCGTTAAAGTTAATAGAAATAAAGAAACAAATACAAATCCGTTGCTAAACTCGAAAATAGACGAAGAATTTTTCCAAAAGGCCCTCGGTGCATCACTTGAAAAGATTGGTTTACTGGCTACTGACCAATCGTCTACTAGATTTAATTTAATTGTTCATCTTGAGTCCTTTAAACAATCACTCTTTGGGAAAGATTACAAAGTTACTTCAGCAATCAAATACAGACTTGTGGAAAAGAGAACAGAAACTACCTTGTACGAAGAATTAATCTCAACTTCCTTCAATACTCCATACAGCAAAAGTGGACTACCGGTAGGAGGCATGCGGCTTGCAAATGAGGGAGCAGTCCGAGAAAATATAAAAGAGTTTATAACACAGCTCTTAAAGAAAAATTCTTTAGGGGCTAATGAAAACTCTGCAACACCACAGACACCAGATCCCTTATCAGCTATACAAAAACTTCATGACCTGCAGAAAGCAATGGACGAAGGGCTTATTAAGGAAGAAAAATATATTTTGGAAAGAGATAAGATACTGAACAATTTGTAATGTGATCTCAAAAATAAAATTCAAAAAATATTATTTTAATTACAAATAATATGATTAGCTAAAACACTCGTTTAAATAAGAAAATAATCCCCTCATTGACATGGCCTCGCCACCTTCTTGACGACCCGGTCTAGTCAACGTGTTCCAAGCCATAAGATCAATGTGGACCCAACTAATATTCGGTTTGATGAATGTTTCCAAAAACAATGCTGCGGTAATAGCTCCACCATAACCACCCTCTGGAGCATTGTTCAAATCTGCAACTTTTCCCTCGATCATTTTTTCATATGGCTTCCATAAAGGGAGGCGCCAAATTGGATCATTTTGCTTCTTTGCATGAGCCTCTACATCTTGCGCAAAGGAATCATCATTGCAAAAAAAGGCCGGCAAATCTGTACCTAGCGCTATGCGCGCCGCTCCGGTAAGTGTAGCCATGTCGATTAATATTTTAGGATCTTCCTCACAAGCAGCACTCAAAGCATCTGCGAGAATTAAACGGCCTTCAGCATCAGTATTCCCTATTTCAACAGTTTGACCATTTCGCATTGTCAATATATCTGAGGGCCTCATAGCGTTACCCGACACGCTATTTTCAACAGCAGGAACAAGCACTCGTAATTGTATTGGCAGAACAGCGTCCATTATCATTGTGGCAAGTCCAAGCACATTGGCAGCACCACCCATATCTTTTTTCATTAGTTTCATACCTGCGGCAGACTTTAGGTCAAGACCACCAGAATCAAAACAAACACCCTTACCAACTAATGTTACTTTAGGGTCTGTGCCTTTACCCCACTTTATATCAATCAGACGTGGAGCGTTTACACTAGCTCGTCCAACTGCATGGATTGCTGGAAAATTAGCTTCGAGTAATTCTTCACCAACTATGACACGGCACTTAGCGTTAAATTTTTTGGCTAAGGATCGAGCACTATCCTCTAGTTGACTGGGCCCCATGTCATTAGCTGGCGTATTTATCAAATCACGAACGAGAAATGTTGACTGAACTGTTCGGCTCACGTGTTGACGATCACAATTTTTAGGCCAAACAAGAATTGGACCAGACTTTTCTGTTTTACCTGATGAATAAAGTGCAAAATTGTATCCAGCAAGTGCCCACCCAAGTGCTGCCTGCGATGCCTCCTCCACGTCAAGACATCCATCAAGCCTATAATTTCCCTCGGGCAAGTTGTTGCATATGGCAGACCACCACCACAAATCTACTGGCTTTTTGTCTCCCGCCCCACCAAGAACCATTTCTAAATTACCCGATACATTTGCGATCAGGCAAGTAGTACCACTATTAGCCTCAAATCCACTTGCTAAAACCCAGTTTTTGACCCTTTTGGGTTGTTTTTTAAGCCAAAGATCAAGGGCGCTCTTACCAGCTAGAATTACAATTGGTATACTTGAATGATTATCATCAGTTAAATTATTCAACATTAATTTAAATTCCAAAGTTCATAAACTAGTCAAGGTAGCTTCTATTCGCTTTTGCGTTCAATTAAAATTGAAATGCAAACAAACATACCTGTGAACCAACCTATAGAAACAATCTAAACCTGTTACAAGTTTCTAATAACACATGGAAATTTATAATTTATTTTTTAAAAAAAATTCTAAAGACAATATCCTACTGTAAAAAAATGATTTACGGTGAGTTACTGTTTATATATCTAAAAATTCACATGTTATTTTTAAACTTGCACCAAAGTCCATCTGGGTGTAGCGGTGTCATTAACTTTGGATATTGATATAGTGAGATGCCATGCCATATCAGATAGCAATGGGACCGCGCGAGCGTAAATCCCCCTTTTTTGACTGTACCGTCTCAGATGGCGCTACACATATGACCATATACAATCAAATGTTTATGCCAGTCTCCTACGGCAACGCACTAGCTGAATATTATAAGCTTATGGAAGGTGTTAGCATGTGGGATGTTGCTGCCCAACGTCAAGTTGAAATAAAGGGCCAAGATTCTGAGCGACTTATCAGGTATATCTCGCCGCGTAATTTAAAGGATTGCCCGATAGGAAAAGGGAAATACACACCAATTTGTGATCATGAGGGCCGCTTACTAAATGATCCTGTTGTTTTACGACTTAGTAAACAAAAGTTTTGGCTTTCTATTTCAGACAGTGACATACTTTTGTGGGTGCGCGCAATTGCCAAAGAAAGAAAGTACAAGGTTGTAGTACGGGAACCAGACGTCAGTCCTTTAGCTATTCAAGGACCAAAGGCAGTAGAGGTGGTTGCTGACCTATTCGGTGATTGGATTCGTAACTTGAAACATTTCTGGTTCAAAGAGACAGAACTTGATGGAATTCCACTGGTTGTAGCACGATCTGGGTGGTCTAAACAGGGTGGGTTTGAATTATACCTATGTGATGGGACACGTGGCCCAACTTTGTGGAACAAAGTTAAAGAAGCAGGCAAACCTTATGATATCGGTCCGGGGGCACCAAATTATATTGAGCGTCTCGAAAGTGGTTTATTATCTTTTGGGGCTGATACGCATCCAGACAGTACGCCTTTTGAAGTAGGAATGGACAGATGGGTCGACTTGGACCGTGAAGATGAGTTCATAGGCAAACAGGCTCTAATTCACCACTTCAAGGTTGGGCCCAAGAGAAAACTCATAGGAGTTATTTTTGATGGCGATCCCGTAACTTTCAATGAGCACCCATGGGTAGCCCGCGTAGATGGTACCATAGCTGGAACAATTCGTTCTGTTTGCTATTCACCACGCCGCAAATCCAATATTGGTTTTGCATTACTTGAGACAAAATACACAGAAATAGGAACTAAACTGGAATTTAAGGGTGAGGGACGGTCTTTTAAAGGTGAAGTAGTTGCACAACCATTGGTTGGCCCAACAACAACTTTTTTAAAATGAACTTTCAACTCATTCGCATATCCAAAAACGATAAAAGCCTATAAGAAACCCAACCCAAAATTCTTAGACTGTAAATAAAACTTAATGCCTTTGAGAAAACACAATCAAAATTCTGGACCAAAAATTAATAAAGAAACTGCAAATACCGAACTCTGGGCTGGGGTTAGGAATGTATTACCCTTTCAACTAGGTGTTGTTCCCTTTGGGCTAATCTTCGGAATGCTAGGCATTTCTAGCGGCCTAACACCGCTACAGACAATTTTGATGTCGTCCATAATATTTGGCGGAGCCAGTCAGGTCGTTCTTGTTCAGCTCTGGGCAACAGTTACGCCACCCATCTTTATCGGTGCATCGGTTTCAATGATCAATATGCGCCATATTCTCTATGGCGCATCAGTAGCGCCATACCTTCGCCAGCTACCGCTGTGGTGGCGTATTATACTTGCCTACCTTCTGACTGACGAAGCCTATGCAGTCAGCATTAAACATTTTTTAGAGTACCCAACCAACTCATTTAGACATTTTTATTTATTGGGCGCTGGTATGGCTTTATGGATTTTTTGGCAAATTTCAACAGTAGTAGGTGTATATACAAGTGCAACTATTCCAAAAGAATTATCACTTGAATTTGCAATCCCACTAACCTTCATAGCCATTATCACGCCAATAATGCGAACACGCCCTGACTTTGTGGCTTGTGTAACTTCAGGTGTTATTGCTCTAATTGGACGGGATCTACCATGGAACAGCGGGCTTTTATTTGCAGCAATTGGCGGAATTCTTGCTGGTTGGTTACTCCATAGCTTGAGACGCAAACAGGTGATACGTTGATCTGGACCATCATGATTATTACTGGTTTGCTCACCTTTGCCATGCGATTCATTATGCTATCAGGAGTAGCACCCCGCAGTTTACCAGAAAGTTTTAAGGGGGCTCTGGACTTTATACCTATCTCGGTGCTGACAGCCATCATAGTTCCAGCAGTATTTGTAGATGATAGTAATAACATTGTATTTCTAAATAATGCTCATTTACCTGCCGCAATCGCAGCGGTTGCGACAGCTATAATTAGCCGGTCAGTAGTCTTGACCATTGGCGTGGGGCTCAGCACAATCTGGCTACTAACTTTTTTGGGTTTTTCAGAATCATCCGCCAATGTGGCTTTAATTTCCTCGCAAATTATCTTTTGAGAAATTGCAGCTTGAACTATCGCAGGTGTGTTGTGAGATGCTTGAAATAATTGGTAGTAAACTTGAGTGGCATATCAAAAACTGAAAAGCTTGGCCTGTGAGCACTTGAATAGCCGTCCAATTGACAATAATTTAAGTTGTGTAAGATATCTATGATGTTAGAGTTTTCTCTATAATTTCATTTATCAGAAATGGTAGCGGAGGAGGGACTTGAACCCCCGACACGCGGATTATGATTCCGCTGCTCTAACCAGCTGAGCTACTCCGCCTTGGTGGCTTCTGATCCTTTTACAGACACCCTCTAAGAAACGGGGATATAGGGCGAAAGACTTGTTGCTGTCAAGCCGACTCATTGCAATTTTGCGTTTTTCTCTTAATTTCAAACACTATTCAAACTTGTTAAAAGGAGGTTGCATACAGTATTTATTATTTTTTGCTTGTGTAGTTATCAGGTTATCAAACTCCAACTTAGTGTTTCCCCTGCCATAAAAGGAGTTATTTCAGTATTTCCATCTACCTGAAAACTTTGTGGAACTGGGTTATTTTTGCGTACAAGTGTTATTGTTTTTTCATTAGCAGGAAGGCCGTAAAAAGCTGGGCCATTTAGTGAAGAAAAGGCTTCCAGTTTATCCAAAGAATTAGCTTGATCAAAAACTTGGGCGTAGAGCTCAATAGCTACTGGAGCTGAAAAAATGCCCGCACAACCACAAGCTGACTCTTTGGCAGAAATTGAGTGAGGGGCACTATCCGTGCCTAAAAAGAAACTAGTATCCCCACAAGTTGCAGCTTCTAACAAAGCCAGACGATGCTCATGTCGCTTGGCTATAGGTAAACAGTACATGTGAGGTCGGATGCCGCCTTGAAACATATCATTTCGTTCAATCAACAAATGATGGACGGTAATTGTAGCACCCAATCTTGCTCCTTGTGAGCGAACAAACTCTACTGCTTGCAAAGTTGTAATGTGCTCAAAAACGACTTTCAGAGCTGGAAAATCATTCATCATAGGTATCAGTATTTGATCTATATAAACTTTCTCACGATCAAAAATATCAACATCAGAATCTGTGACCTCTCCATGAACCAAAAGCGGCATTCCCAGCTCTTGCATCACCTCAAGCACTTTGGATACCTTTGAGACATTTGTGACCCCAGATTCAGAATTAGTTGTGGAACCAGTTGGATAAAATTTTACAGCAGTAAAGACATCCTCTTTGAACCCAAGTCGGACCTCCTGCGGATCGGTCTCATCAGTTAAAAAACAAGTCATGAGTGGTGTAAAACCGATTTCTTTCGGTACAGCCGCCAAAATTCGCTGACGATATTTCTCGGCCAATGCGCGTGTTGTAATTGGTAATTCTAAATTTGGCATGACTATCGCCCGCCGAAAGCTTTTAGCAGTATGAGCTGCCACGACGCTCAGCATTGCACCATCACGAAGGTGTACGTGCCAATCATCTGGTTGGCGAATAGTGAGTTTATTCATAATATAAATTTTTTATTATAAGAATTTTTTGGCCTCATAATGCAGCGTTTGAAACTAAGACCCAGAGAATAGGTATCCAAACTTTATAATAAGTTTCATTACTTTTATTCTAAACTTGGTCGCCAGCAAAATTAAAATTTTTATTTTTCTACAATCAACTTATTAAAGGTAACTTCTCCTTATATTGCCGATATTTACCATAAAACAAGCCTATAATGACAACGCATCAAAAACATCTCCTTGAGAAGGCTGACCAAGAATGTGTGCTTGGTGCCAAAGTGCGTAGAACAATAATGTCCACTGAGCTTTTCCTTGTCGCTTTCCTGTGCTGGAAAATAAAGCTTCCACACCCCCTGGACGGCAAATTTCTCGAATGCCAGGTTGAGCCGCAATCAATTTTGCTAAATTACCCGATCTGCCCGCGATCCACTCACCAACAGGGACCGTAAACCCACGTTTTGCTACAAATGGACGTGCTTCTGGAAGATTGATTTGAAGCCAACGACGCAGCAGCCATTTACCTTTACCTTGTTGAATTTTTAGGTTGTCCGGTAAAATAAAAGCTGATCGTGCAATTGCTGGATCAAGAAACGGCACTCGCCCTTCCACACCATGAGCCATTAAGCAACGGTCCAACTTAGTTAAAAGATCAGCAGGCAGCCAATCCGAACAATCAATTGCCTGCGCTACTTGCAGAGCACTGCGTTCTGGTGCCAATGCTGTCTTCTCAGAAATAGAGAAACCCATGCGCCACTTTTTAGAATTTTCACGTAATACATTTGTACTATGGAGAAGCCCATTACGACGCATTGATTTTGAAAAGGGCCAGGGACGTATAGCCTGACGATAGCGACCATAACCTCCAAACAATTCATCTCCCCCCTCACCCGAAATCACAACCTTAAGTCCTTCAGCACGAGCACGAGCCGCCAATTTGAAGGTTGGCAAAAGAGCATAGTCAGCAGTAGGGTCATCAATGGCAGAGGCAACCTGGGGCAACAATGCAAAAAAATCCGCTTCTGTGAATTCCACCTCTATGTGATCAGCTCCAACCGAGTCAGCAACAAGACGTGCGTGAGCACGCTCATCATACGCAGTAGTTCCCGAAAAACCAGCGGTTAGCGCTTTAACAGGACGCTCGTTCAAGCGCGACATCATTGCTAAAAGTACAGACGAATCTACGCCACCAGAAAAAAACATCCCATAAGGAACATCAGACCGTTGATGTACACTAACACTATCCATCAAAGCAGCATCAAGTTCCTTTAGTGCAACGTTCTCTTTAGTATTTTCTCTCCTTTTGGCTGGCAACGCTTTTTGATAGCATCGTGATACGATTCTTCCCCCTTTAACCACCAATGTTTCACCTGGCAACAACCGAAAAATTCCCTTAAATACAGTTTGTGCACCAGTCGTAAATTGCAATTGCATTAACTCGTCACGTTTTGCTTTGTTAAGCTTTGGTGTGTGTAAACCAGCACGCAGAATAGCTTGTACCTCTGACGCAAAAACAAAGCCATAATCTGTTTCACAGTAATATAGAGGTTTGATACCAAATGGATCACGTGAGAGTATTAACTTTTCTGTTTTTAGATCGTGTATTGCTATGGCATACATCCCACGCAATAATTTTGCAAAATCTTTTCCATGGTTTAAGTAAAGATGCAAAGGTAACTCGCAATCACAATTCGTAGAAAAAGTAGTTTGTGTCAACCTTTGTTTCAACTCCACATAATTATAAATTTCACCGTTGGCAACTAATACTGCTTTTGCAAGTTTCTTAGAATCCCTGACGTAAATAGGCTGGTCACCAGTTTCCAAATCTATAATGGCTAGGCGTGTTTGCACCAGTCCCACATCACCAGACAAGTGTCTTCCTTTGCCATCCGGTCCCCGATGTGAGAGCAGTTCAGACATACGATCAAGTGCTTCGCTTTCAGGCGGTCTGCCATCAAACGTCATTATGCCACCAATTCCACACATGATGCCCCTAGACCTTATCCATAAGGTTCTCAAAAAAACTTACATATCTTTCTACTACCTTCGACTCAGTAAAATGCATTTGATAACTCACATGCCCATTGCGAGCTATGACCGAGTACAAATCTCCATCTCCGAGCACGCTCTGTATAGCATAAGCCATTGAAATAGGGTCATTGATAGGCACCAAAACACCATTTTTATTATGATCAATCAAAGCTCTGGGGCCACTACTATTTGCTGCAACTACTGGTTTTGACTGAGCCCAAGCTTCAACCACAACATTTCCCAGAGGCTCATGACGGGATGGACAAACAAAAACGTCGCATGAGGCCAGCAAAGACTCTACATCATCTCTCCAGCCCAAAAAGCGAACCCTCGGTTTAACACCAATCTTTTCAGCCTGAGCTTCAAGTTCGTTCCGCTTTGGACCTTCCCCTGCAAGCCACAAATAAGCATTGGGAATATGTGTTAAAGCTTCCAATAGAGTGTCAAAAGCCTTATTTTCGTGCAATCGCCCAAGAGCCAACAATAGAGGCGCATCGCTGGGCGTATAAAACATTTCTCTTGATAATGGATCTGCAGAAATGCCACTGACAAAATTAGGCAGATAGTGAACACGTTCTGTTGGCCAGCCCTTGTCTACTAAATAATCAACTATATCCTGTGTATTGCCTATGAGGTGATCACAATTTTGATAATATTTTAATTCGTAATAACCACCAAGGCGAGCAACGTGTACAAAATTTCCCTTTGGACACATAGATGAAGCTCTGTTCATCCAAGTCATAATAATATGAGGAGCGAAAGATGCAATCTCTCGATTTAAACCCATGCGAGTGAAAATATCAAGTGGTCCGCCAAACCTAAATTCAACAGGTTCAATACCTCCCTGGCGAAGAATTTGTGCTCGACTTTTATTGTTTCTTATAACTACACGTTGATGCAAACCAGCACGTCTCAGGGCAACTACCAGACGGGTGAAGAATGCCTCCGCCCCACCAAATTTTGCTCCCGCCATAACTTGTAAAATACGCATGTATTTTTTTCCAACACCTCTTATTCTGGTATTAATTTTTCAAATTCTCTCGCTGCTTCTGGCCAACCCCAATGACGCTGGAACTTCAACGCTTCGTTGTGTTGTGTTTGCCACAAATCATCGTCGGTTAATAATTTACAGGCTGCTTTTGAAAAATTATTTTCACCATCAACAACAAAACCAGTCTTTCCATGAATTATTCTTTCACGCATTGAACCTAAATCTTCAACAACTCCAGGAACACCCATAGCCTGCGCCTCGCCAACAGCAAGACAGAATGTTTCATTTAAATCTCCCCGGTAAAGTATAACTCGAGCCTTACGGAGCTCTTCAAGAAGTTGTGTCTTTGGTACTGGACCTCTTAAAACAACGCCTTTATCTGCCAAAGCTTGTGCTTGAACAAGAACTTTTTTCATTGCTTGTGATTTAGCGTCACCTATTGATCCATAGGTCGCAGAGCCCGAAAATACATGTAATTCAGCATCAGATACTTTTGGCTGTATTAATTCGCACCATTGATTAAGAATCCAGTCCAAAGATCGGAGAGGATTAGAAGTAAAGACAGCTCGCGGTTTAGGTATTTGCTTTGAGGGAGTAGCAGTTCTAAATAAATCAGAAATACCATAAGGAATAACAATTCTATCTCCTCCTGGAAGCCAGTCGGGATAAGTGGTCATATGGTAATCACCAATAAAAATAATTTCTGGGCGAACTTTCCATAGCTTCTTCAGATAGCGGAATTTTAATAAAAAATTTGCAGGATTGTGAACCCAAAAAATAGTGCGTTTAGCATTTGGCATTAGATCAATTAGCTTATCTCCTCGATTAGCCACATAGAGATCCGCTTCTGTGGGTACATTTGCATAAAGTCCATCACCATGAATCGGCGCCCAGTCAACTCCTTTATGAAATAATCGTTTAATGCACATATTACGAACAAGCACTTCATGCCCACGAGCAGCCAGCTCCTCCGCAAGGTTAATAACCGAAGACTCAACACCGCCCAGTGGGCTTTTTTCAGGAGTACCACCATCAAACACGATGCCATCATCGGCAAATACGATACGTGCCACTCAGTCGTCCTCCAGCTTTGCTTTTAGATGGGATACTAATGGATAGAGACCAGCAAACAGTGCTATCAATAGACCATAACCTCCCTCTCGGTAGCCTTTACGGCTCACATAGCATTTGAAAAAACGAGAAAAAAGTCGTCTGACGTTACTAGCCGTTGAGCCCCAGGTCTCACCAGCGTCCCTTAGATCTCTGGCTCGCGCCGTTGAATAGTTATCAAGCCTTGTAAGCATGTCTGAAATATTATCATCCACATAATGCTCTAAACGATTATTTAGCATCGGGCCCTTTCTTCCTGACCATTCCAAAGTAGGATGAACACGTTGAGCTCCCCATGATTTGGTACCTTTACGAAAAAGTCCTGGATAAGCCGCCTTTCCAAAAGAAGCCCCCCAACCCCAGCGCACCAAGCGTTTTCCAATATAATTATCTACTAAAACTTCATGCCAATCGAAAGGTGTTGTTTCAACAGTCTTAGTGATTTCATCTGCTAAGGCCAACGGCACACGCTCGTCTGCATCAACCTCAAATATCCACTCACCGCTGCATAATTTTATTCCAGTATTTCGACGATCGCCTTCAAGCACCCAGTCTCCCTCATAGATTTGGCTAGTGTATTTTTCTGCAATCTCTTTTGATTCGTCTGTACATTTATCAAGCAAAATAACGATCTCATCAGCAAACCCAAGGCAATTAAGACATTCCTCTAACTGTTGCGCTTCATTGTGTATTGAGATAAGAGCACTTAAAACAATTTTGCTCATTAAGTTAAGCTCTCTTTAGATCTATTCCAAAGTCTATGGGCTGCTTTTTCTACAGAATCAACACTCAGACTATCCATCAATGTATCTGAAACTCTGTGATCAAAATTCTTGCTGAAAATTTCTTCATAAGGGATGCTAGTCGTGACAACATCACAAAATTGACCCCACGGAGCGTATAGTTCTTTAGGGCTTGGCCCAAAAAGACCGAGTGTTGGTATTCCAGATACTGCTGCTAAATGCATTAGCCCAGAGTCATTGCCTATGTAAAAATTACAACACCTAATGCAAGAAAATACCTCAAGCAGATCAAGCTGACCAACCAGATCAATACGACGTTTTTCTGGTATTGCCTCAATCAAACTAAGAGTGTTAGGCCGCTCGTCTTCCCGACCAAAAATTGCTACCCTGCCACCGGGAATAATTCCAGCCGGTCCTGTCAAACGCTCCATCAACTCTGCAAAGTTTCCCGCCCTCCAAGTTTTTGCGCGCCAGTTGGCTGTTGGCCCAATTGCAATAACTGGCGGACCTTCACCTATTATGGCTTTTCCTTGAGATTTATGGTGATTTGAAATCCACAATTTTGGTCCAGGAGGATCGTCAGACAGTCCCATAACGCTGGCCAACTGTCTAACTCTATGTAATTTGGTTCCAGTACGTCCAATGCGCCAACGCTGAATTGAGGGCAAAATGTAATACATAGGGGAATTTCTCAGATCAACGACGGTCCCCCATATCTTTCCTATACACATAACCCATAACCTAAGCCAGTGAAGTGATAGGACCATCTTGTCCAGAATAATTATTTTTTCTAGACCAGGGACTTCCTTGAATAAAGTCGCAGCAGCTCCTCCACAAGCAATAGTTATTCTAGCATTGGGCTGTTGGGTAATCAGATGGTTCAGCAAACCGGTAGATAAAATTGCATCGCCAATGCGCGTGGATGTAATAAAAAGAATTCTCATGATTGTTGTCATACGTGTCACAAAGCGGCTTGCAAAGTGAACAACCCTTGCTATTGATAAAAATACATACAAATATAATATAATAATAATAACTTAAAATAACCTTTAAGGTATCTTATGCATCATAACAGTCATGTGATATTACAAAATAGAGGACTTTTAAAGGTTACTGGTGAAGATACCCTGGACTTTCTACAAGGCCTTGTCACCAATGACGTAAACAAGATAAATCCTGAATGCGCTATATATGCAGCATTACTGTCTCCGCAAGGGAAATACCTATACGACTTTTTTATTGTCCAATTAAATGGAGAACTGGTTATAGATTGTGAAGCTGAAAGACTTAACGATTTAAAACGCAAATTAAATTTGTACAAACTCCGCTCTAAAGTAGAATTAACTAATGTAAGCCAATATTTTGTGGTTTCAGCCCTCATTGGGGCTACGGTTGCAGAGCCTCTACAGCTAAATAACAAGGAGGGAGTTGCAAAACCTCTCTTGGGCGGCGTGGTCCTCATTGACCCTCGCCTTGCCAGTATTGGAGGAAGAGCAATAATTCCTAATGGAGATGCAGAAAAGAACCTCACAGAATTAGGCTTTTCTAAAGGCAATCCAGAAGATTACGAAACCTTAAGGTTAAGTCTTGGATTGCCAGATGGTAGCCGCGATATGGTTATAGATAAATCAATCTTGCTAGAAAATGGTTTCCAGGAACTTAACGGCATTGATTGGGATAAAGGTTGCTACATGGGGCAGGAGCTTACAGCTCGCACGCATTATCGCGGTCTTGTAAAGAAAAGATTGATACCGGTTCAAATAGAAGGACCACTCCCCCCATCGGGAACCTTAATAAAAATTGGCGATAAAAACGTTGGTGAGATGCGTTCTGGAAATGCAGAATGGGGTTTGGCGCTAATCCGTGTTGAACATTACAAGGAAATCTCAAAGAGTGGCGAAGATTTCACTGCCGAAGGAGCTATTTTGCGTCCTGTTAAACCGGATTGGGCCGAATTTATGTTTAAGTCGTGAAATTCTTTCGTAAATCTAAAGACCCTGATTTCCTCAATGAAATTTCAAAGGCTTTTAGTTTCCGAGTTCGTACTTTTGGTAATACCCCTGCTGGCGTCTTATGGAAAAGTAAAGAAGGTCAACAGCTTCGATTTGAGGTCTTGTCGGGCATCCTAGATGATCATCAATCATCAACTCCAGTCAGTATAAATGATTATGGCTGTGGTTACGGAGCAATGCATAAATTTTTACTCAATATGCCTTCTATGAAAAAAATGAATTATTTCGGCTATGATATTTCAAAAGAAATGATTATTGCAGCCAAACGATACAGCGATGACAAGAGAGCTACATTCATCGAAGCTTCAAAAGTCACAGCCCCCGCAGATTATACCTTTGTTTCTGGTACCTTTAATCTGAGTCTAGAAATGGATGTTAGCCCCTGGAGTAATTATGTTAAAACAACTCTAAGCCAGCTTTGGTCGATGAGTAATAAGGGCCTTGCCTTCAACATGTTAAATAAAAGTCACCCAAAAAAAGAGAATGGCCTTTATTACGCAAGTGCAGATGAATACAGGGCTTTTTGCAAAACATTATCACGCAAAGTTAGCTTAATTGACGACTATCCACTTGATGAATGGACTATTTATATTCACCGTTAAACTAGAGGATTTTAGGGCTTGTTGATTATAATGAAGAAGTAATAATTCTACTGAAGCCTAATTATTATTAGTCTTGTTTTTTCAAAACAGCTTGCGCTGCAGCAAGCCTAGCAATGGGAACCCGATAAGGTGAACAAGATACATAATCGATACCAATTTGATGAAAAAACTTTATTGAGTCAGCATCACCACCGTGCTCCCCACAATTGCCAAATTTAATATCCTTATGTACTGACCGACCGCGCTCAATTGCGATTTTTACCAGCTCTCCTACCCCGTCAACGTCAATTGAAACAAAAGGATCATAGTCTAGAATCGACTTCTCTCTATATATTTGTATGAATGAATTTGAGTCATCACGTGACAGCCCAAGGGCTGTTTGAGTCAGATCGTTAGAGCCAAAACTAAAAAAGTCGGCGACTTTTGCAATTTCACCTGCACGTAGAGCTGAACAGGGAAGTTCAATCATGGCTCCTATTTTATAGTCTAATTCCTTGCCAGTAACTTCTCTAACTTTTTTAGCTTCTCCATCTACCAACTTTTTAAAAATCTCAAATTCAGATTTAAAAGCGATTAATGAAACCATTACCTCCGGCTTGACCTCAACCCCGGCTTCTATAACTACATTAGCAGCCTCAAAAATAGCACGCGCTTGCATTTCATAAATTTCAGGATATGCAATACCCAAACGACACCCACGATTACCAAGCATGGGATTTAGTTCATACAGCTGAGCTGCACGTGCTTTAATATCGCAAGCCTCAATTCCTGAAACTTTAGCAAAATTGGCAATATCAATATCATTAGTGGGAAGAAATTCATGCAGTGGAGGATCGAGCAAACGTATGGTGATTGGCATACCATTCATAGTTTTGAAAAGATCAACAAAATCATTTCGATGGTGAGGTAATAATTTTTCAAGGGCGTCTCGCCGGCCTTTTTCATCTTCTGCAAAAATCATCTTCCGCACGTGAATAATTCTCTCTGAATCCGAAAACATTTTCTCAGTTCGGCACAATCCTACTCCCTCTGCACCAAATGCAATTGCAGTTCTGGCATCGGAAGGAGTTTCAACATTAGCTCGAATACCCATAGTTTTGATCTCATCAACCCATTTCATTAATTGTAAAAGATCATCTGAGAATTCCGGCTGAATAGTCGGTACATCACCTTTCATAACTTCACCCGAAGTCCCGTCAATAGTGATTGTTTCCCCCTCTTGTAGTATTTGGCCATGTACTTTGAGTATTTTTTTTTCATAATTAATAATCATTGATCCAACACCCGAAACACACGGCGTTCCCATGCCCCTTGCAACTACAGCCGCATGAGAAGTCATTCCTCCACGGGTAGTGACAATTCCCCTAACAACATTCATACCTCTAATATCCTCAGGTGAGGTCTCTGTGCGCACCAAAATAACATCGTTTCCGCGCCCTACCCAATTTTCTGCATCAGCGCTATTAAAAACAACCCTACCAGACGCTGCTCCGGGTGAAGCAGGAATACCCACATCCAGAATTTCACGCTTCACACTCAAGTCCAACGTTGGGTGCAGGACCTGATCTAATTGTCTTGGATCAATTCGCAAGATTGCTTCAGCTTTATCTATTAAACCTTCTTCAACCATATCGACGGCAATCTTCAAAGCTGCCTTGGTGGTACAAATTCCGTTACGAGTTTGCAACATCCATAGACGTTTTTTTTGGACTGTAAACTCCACGTCTTGCATATGGTTATAATGACCTTCAAGACTTCTACAAATGTCAAGGAGTTTTGTATAAACGTCAGGCAGAAATTCCTCCAAAGATAACTGTTCAGATGAGTTGGCATTTTTACCTGAAATAGTTATTGGTTGTGGAGTACGAGTTCCAGCCACAACATCTTCACCTTGAGCATTGACGAGATACTCACCACAGCATTCATTTTCACCACTAGTTGGATTACGGGTAAAGGCAACACCAGTCACACAGTCATTACCCATATTACCAAAGACCATTGCTTGAACATTAACAGCCGTTCCCCACTCTTCTGGGATATTGTGCAACAAGCGGTACGTCTTTGCACGACGATTCATCCAAGAACCCAGAACAGCACTAATTCCTCCCCACAATTGTTCATATGGATCCTGAGGAAAAGAGCACCCTGTCTCGTCCTTCACCAACTTCTTATAATCATCAATCAGATAACTCCAGTCTAGAGCCTCCATATCCGTATCCAGTTGGATGCCCTTTTTGTTTTTGTGACTCTCCAACAAATCCTCAAACATATGACTCTCAACGCCAAGAACAACATCACCGTACATCTGTAAAAACCGGCGATAACTATCATAGGCAAAACGTTCATCTCCCGAATACTCTGCTAGGCCCTTCACACTTTTATCATTGAGGCCTACATTCAAAACTGTGTCCATCATGCCAGGCATGGAGGTGCGAGCACCCGAGCGTACTGACAGCAACAAGGAATTTTTTGACTCTCCAAACTTCAAGCCTGTAATTGATTCAACATTCAACAAAGCAGACTCAATCTGAACTTTTAGTGAATTGGGATATGTATTGTTATTACTTAAATAGTGCTCACAAACCTCTGTAGTCAGAGTAAAGCCCGGCGGCACAGGCAACCCTATAGAACTCATTTCAGCAAGATTAGCACCTTTGCCTCCCAATAAATTTTTCATTGAAGCGTCACCATCTGCCTTGCCGTTACCGAAGCTGTATATCCACTGGACCATTTAGTGTGGCTCCTAGCCTCCAATATTTGTGAAGTCAGCAACTTCATCCAATGCCTGGCGAAAAAAAGAGAGCAAATTCAATCTATTTTCTCGAAGATCAATCCTCTCGTCATTAACGGTAACGTTGTCAAAAAAAGCATCAATCTCCGATCGAACGCTGGCAAGTTCTAACATGACTTCCCTATATTTTTCCTCTGCAATAAAGGCAGTTATCTTTGGGCCTATGTTCATGAGTTTCTCAAATAAGATTTTTTCATCATGCTCTACAAGAAACGCGGAATCAGGGATACCAGAATAAGTTTTGCCCTCCTTTTTTTCCTCAATCTTGAGTAAGTTCCCAGCCCGCTTGTATGCGGCCAACAAGTTAACTCCATCATCACAACTCAAAAAACGATCCAACGCAACAACCCGCACTAAAGTCCGCGCTAGATCGTCCTCACCCAACGCAAATACAGCATCAATCAAATCCTGGCGCATCCCTTTCCCTTTAAGGTAAACTTTCATGCGATCGGCAAAGAACGTGAGCAAATCGGAGGCAACATCCTTACCACCGGCCGCAGTAAAAACTTCAAGTAGCGACAACCGTATATTGTTTTCAATAATCAAGCGAATTACGCCAAAAGCAGCACGACGCAAAGCGAAAGGATCCTTAGATCCGGTGGGCTTTTCATCAATTTTCCAAAAACATACAAGAGTATCAATTTTATCAGCCAAAGCAACAGCAACACTAATTGGTTTTGACGGACAGTCATCACTTGGTCCAACGGGTGAATAGTGATCCGCTATTGCATCGGCGACTTCACTATCTTCCCCACTTTCAAGAGCATAATAACCTCCCATCAAACCTTGTAGTTCTGGAAGTTCACCAACCATACCTGTAACGAGATCAGCCTTGGATAGTTTTGCAGCACGCTCTGCAAGTTCTGGTACTGTATTCGGGATGTTATTACATAAGTAACTAGCTAAAAACACCATGCGCTCTGTTTTTTCCAACATAGATCCAAGTTTGGCGTGAAAAACCACCCCATCCAACTTTGGTAAATGACTTTCTATTTTGTCTTTCCTGTCTTGATCCCAAAAAAACTTTGCGTCCGACAAACGTGCTCGTAATACGCGTTCATTTCCACCAACGATAGCTTTACTACCACCTGCTACTTTCATGTTGGATATGAAAATAAATTTAGAAGCCAATTTTCCGTCTAAATCCCTTGTTGAAAAATACTTTTGGTGACCTCGCATTGAAGCTATCAGCACTCTCGGTGGCAAAGCCATAAACTCAAGGTCAATATTACCCATCAAAGCAACAGGCCATTCGACCAAACCGGTAACTTCATCCAGTAGTCGGGGGTCATCAATGAGCATAAGCTTTTCTGTTCCCGCTAATATTTCTGCTTCGGACTTGATTTTCTTGCGTCGCTCGTTAGCATCCAGGATGACCTTAGCTTCATAAAGCTTGGCATGATAATCAGCGAAATCCCTGGAAACAAAGGGCTTGGGTGCAAGAAAACGATGGCCAGAAGATTTATCAGAGGCCTTAACTGGGCCCAGTACAACAGGTATAACATTACCATTTAAAAGACAAACTATTGAGTGCAAAGGTCGAGCCCAACGTATTGTGTGTTCTCCCCAGCGCATGGATTTAGGCCATGAGTTACACATGTCAGCAACCGCCACATCTATAAGATCCTTTAAAAGATCTGCAGTTGCTTCACCCTTCTTCTCAATAATCGCAAAATAAAAAGTATTGCCCCTCAGATTGCGTTTCTCGATTTGCGATCCTTTTGGCAATGAGCTATTAAAACCAGCTATCGCCTGTTCAGGCGCGCTGATTTGTGGACCTTTTTGCTCCATTTTTATGTCCGGTTGTTTTTTTGGAAGTCCTTTTACTACGAGGGTTAATCGACGAGGTGTTGTATAGGCTGTAGCACAGGTATATTCCAAATTAGCTTTTTTGAGACCATCACATACAAGACGTAATAACTCACCCCCTGCATTCTTTTGCATGCTTGCTGGAATTTCCTCACTAAGAAGTTCAAGCAAAAGTTCAGACATTGTCATTGACCTTGCTTTGTTTTTGATGGACCTGGCTTGCGATCCAAGCTTGAGCACACCCTTTAGCCATATTCCGCACCCTACTTATGTATGCAGCACGTTCTATAACCGATATAACTCCTCGAGCATCCAACAAATTAAATAAATGGCTGGCCTTTATACATTGCTCATAGGCAGGTATAGCCAGTGGTTTTTTCAAGTCTAATATTGCTTCACACTGAGCCTCTGCGTGTGTGAACTGCTGAAACAAAAATTCTGTGTTGGCATGCTCAAAGTTATAAGCAGATTGCTCTTGTTCATTACGATAAAACACATCGCCATAGGTCATATCGCCGTTCCAGTCTAGATCATAGACGTTTTCAACTCCTTGAATGTACATGGCCAAGCGTTCCAACCCATAAGTTAGCTCTAAAGAAACTGGACTACATTCAATGCCACCAACTTGTTGAAAATAAGTGAACTGGCTAATTTCCATACCGTCACACCAAACTTCCCAGCCAAGACCCCAAGCACCTAAAGTAGGGCTTTCCCAATCATCCTCTACAAAGCGAATATCGTGTTTCATGCAATCAATACCAATAGCTTTCAAACTTTCGAGATATAGGTCTTGACTATTGTCTGGAGAGGGTTTCCAAAACACCTGAAACTGATAGTAATGCTGCAAGCGATTAGGATTTTTCCCATAACGGCCATCTGTTGGGCGACGTGAGGGCTGAACATAAGCAGTCTTCCAGGGGTCGCAGCCAAGTGCGCGCAAGGTTGTTGCTGGATGGAAAGTTCCAGCTCCTACTTCAATGTCATAAGGTTGCAAAATCACGCAGCCCTTATCATCCCAGAATCGTTGGAGGTCGAAGATGATTGTCTGGAAGCTTTTTGGTTTATTGCTCATTAATAGTATCCACTTAACTCAGATGGGAGCAGCTGTGCTTAGTACAAAAGGATGCGCTTGACGATGTAAAACATTTTTCATTTGTAATACAATTCATAATTTCTACCGAGTCGAATCAACTTGAAATTCCCTTACTTTTTTGACGAAAGTTTGTAATTGCCAATAGCACATGTACATCAAGCGCTAGTGATCCTTATTGTTCATTCTGTTAGACCACCTGAACCCCTTCCATACAACTAGGACAACATCAATGGTAAAAAATTGATTTATCTATCAAAACCTCAGGTATAATTGCATTTGTAAAGACAGCGCACTAGTTAGGCAAGGTAGCGTATTGAGAAAAAGATTCTAACAGACTAATAAGGCAGCCGCGTTTCTTAAAATGGCTTGTGCATGATCTGTAAAATCACCATTTTTTTTATGCAAAATCAGACCGTGGCTAATCCGGGCTGGACTAGAAACTCCTTTTCGTGCGGAAATGATGACACGCTTAGCCTCTTTACCTCTAGTCGTCCACAAAGGAAAAATAACAAGCCCACCAAAACTCTGGTGTAAAGCTGCTATCAAATCTGCAACACGATCTGTTCGGTGAATAAAAGTAACTCTACCACGAACCTTTAACGCTCGGCACGCAGCTCTAATCCAATCTGCCAAACCTGCCTCACTCTCTACATTAGCTATTGCTTTTGCGGTATCTTGAGAAAGATTACCGCTTTCGGGAGTAAAATAGGGTGGATTTGCCATGACATGATCAAATTTAGCTTCAGGTAAACCTTTTTGTGGCTTTAAAAGATCGCCATAAACAAAATGAGTAAAGTTTTCACAATTGTTCAATCTACTATTTTGACGAGCTAGATCAACCAAAGTTTCTTGAACATCCAAACCCGTTATGGTCAGGCCAGATACACGAGCATGAAGACACAAAGAGACAGCACCAACCCCACAACCCAGGTCAAGGACCGTCTCACCTGCTTTAGCAGGCACAGCAGCAGCTAGCAAAACTGGATCAATTGCAGTACGATAACCTTTCTGCTTTTGTAAAAGGCGCACCTTGCCACCAAGAAGACTGTCTTCATTTTCACACATTCATCACTCCCCAACTAAAAAGTATCGTTCATTGATGTCTCTGCTGACTATATTTTTCTTGTTTAGAAATATCACCGCTTGACCGCAATCAACTCCTCTTTACTATGCTCATAAAAAAAAATTAGAAATAAAACAAAAGGAGATACTAACGTGGGCATAGTGGTCAAGCTCGTGGATAAACGGGGCACAAAGCCATCATTTGATACATTAACAGCAATGGTTGCTGAAGATATGGCGCTCGTCAACCAATTAATATTAAAGAAAATGGAAAGCCCTGTAGCCCTGATTCCACAGCTTGCCGGACATGTAATTTCCGCTGGAGGAAAACGCTTGCGACCCATGCTAACGCTTGCTTCAGCCAAATTATGTGGCTATCACGGAGAGCGCCATATCACACTTGCTACCTGCATAGAGTTTATTCACACTGCGACTCTACTCCATGATGACGTGGTCGATGAAAGTAAATTGCGCAGAGGTATAGAAACAGCTAATTCAGTATGGGGTAACCAGGCAAGTGTTTTAGTTGGTGACTTCTTGTTTTCACGATCTTTTGAGTTGATGGTTGAAGATGGCTCGGTCAAAGTTATGGGAATTTTAGCAACGGCATCCGCAAAATTAGCAGAAGGCGAGATAATGCAACTGCTGACTTCCAATAATACTGAAACTAGTGAAAGTGCTTATCTCAATGTCATCAAAGCAAAAACCGCAAAATTATTTGCCGCCTCCTGCCGGTTGGGTGCAATTGTAGCAGACAGACCAAAAATTGAGGAAGAGGGACTAGAAGCATTTGGCATGAATCTTGGCGTTGCCTTTCAATTGACCGATGATGTGCTTGATTATTCCGCCAAGCAAGCAACACTTGGAAAGACAGTTGGCGATGATTTTAAGGAAGGAAAAATCACTCTACCTATTATACTTGCCTTCAGTCGTGGTGACGAGAAGGAACGGCACTTCTGGAGAAGGACTTTAGGCGAGCTTAAACAGAACGACGGGGATTTTGAGCACGCCATCAGTCTATTACAAAAACATCAAGCACTTGATGACTCTGTTGAAAGAGCCCGCCATTACGGTGCGATGGCAAAGGATGCTCTGGGCATTTTCCCCACAAGCGAAACGAAAGATGCCTTAATCGGCTTGATCGATTTTTGCATTGCTAGGCCCTATTAGGACAGCAGTTAATCCACGTACCAACGAAAAGAGAATTACCTTGCTGTGTTTTCAATTTTTATAATCTAACCATGCTTACTTGTTATAGCTATACCACAAATAGAGCACGCAACCAAACTTAGTTGCGCACCAAACAGGGAAGCTAAATTAAACTTGAAATCAAAACCCGTCGAATAATGCGAAAACGGACCTTGTTAGTTCGGACGGCGTGAACATTGGGAACAACTCTGAGCACCAATGAGATAGTTCATGAATAAAGCTTACAGTGCTTACTTAAGCGACCTGTTCAGCCAAGTATTCAAGTGCAGCATCTACACCGCTACTTACTCCCCGAATTCCAGAAAGCCGTAATCCCATTTCAACGCCTGCGAGTGCACCCGCCAACATCAAATCATTGTGATGACCTATATGACCAATCCTGAAGACCTTTCCAGCCACTTTACCAAGTCCAGCTCCTAGTGACATATCAAATTTATCAAGGACTAGCTTACGAAAAGAATCAGCATCATGATCTTTGGGCATCAACACGGTAGTCACAACATTAGAATGCTCATCTGGGTTAATAGCCAGGTTCTCAAGCCCCCATGCGCTTAAAGCGCGACGCGTCGCCTCACCGTGGCGTGCATGGCGGGCAAAAACATTATTAAGACCCTCCTCATGAAGCATAGCAATAGCCTCTTTTAGGCCATACAAAAGACCAACCGCTGGCGTGTAGGGGAAAAAGCCAGTTTCATTGGCCTTAAGCATTTCTTTCCAACTCCAATAAGCTCGACCCATTTTATTTTTTTCAGATGCCTCCAGAGCTTTCTTGCTAATTGCTGTAAAGCCGAGTCCTGGTGGCAACATCAAACCCTTCTGCGAACCACTTACTGTAACATCAACTTTCCATTCATCATGGCGATAGTCTACAGCACCCAATGAAGACACTGTATCCACCATAAGCAATGCTGGGTGCTCAGCTGTATCAATTGCCCCTCGCACACCTTTGATATTGGTTGTAACTCCAGTAGAAGTCTCATTGTGGACAACACAAACTGCTTTGATCCTATGATTTTTATCATTCTGAAGATTTTTTTCGACAAGAGCTGGATCTACCCCTGTGCGCCAATCACCGGGTATAAGCTCAACATCCAAATCAAAATTCTTGGCCATTTTCTCCCAAAGAGAAGAGAAATGTCCGGTTTCAAACATTAACACTTTCTCACCTGGCGATAGGGTGTTTACTAGTGCTGCTTCCCAAGCACCACTTCCAGAGGATGGAAAGATAATTACTGGGCTATCAGTCTTAAAAATAGTTTTAATGTCGGACAGAACTTGCATTGCTAAATCAGCAAACTCAGAACCACGATGATCAATCATTGGCATATCGATGGCGCGCAACACCCGATCTGGGACACTTGTCGGCCCTGGTATTTGTAAAAAATGTCTTCCCGTGTGTTTAACCATATTTGGATTACCTTCCTAGAATAGACAGCTTTAATACTGTCTTTTTACAACATGACGCCTAGACTATTCCACTTGTGTAGTTGAGTTTTAGACAAGCCAACTGACAATTCTTAATTTCTAAAGTTTCATTTTTTTAACAAATTGTTATGCCTGAATGATTGAAAGCCATTTATAAATTGACTTTTTAAAAATACAATGACGTTGAGCATATGTGAATAAATTTTTATTGATATAGTTACTATTTCAAAGAAACCTGATAAGAACTTTATTAACAAGCTTATATATCTGAACCACAGTGTATTTGTCATGACAAATGTTCAGTAGCCCGCAACAAACTGATGCAAGAATAACCAAGCTAGAGTAATGATAATTTATAATATAAGCACAATGTGTCCAAGAAAGAGGTTTTAGTGGTATTTATTGATTTTAATGTAAAGTAAATAACTTTTTTAAAAAAATAAAAACCACAGAAAATATTTATTCAATATTCTGAATTTGTTCACGAAATTGTTCAATCACAGTTTTTATATCTAAACCAATTCTGGTTATCTTTATATCATTTGATTTTGAGCAAAGTGTATTTGCTTCACGATTCAGCTCTTGACAAAGAAAATCCAATCTACGGCCAATTGGACGTTCCAGTCTCAGTAAATCCTTAGCTGCTAGTGCGTGTGCTCCAAGGCGGCCTAATTCTTCGCTGATGTCAGCCTTGATAGATAATAAAGTAGCTTCTTGCTCAAGACGATCTTGTGATAGTATCGAAACATCGTCCAGTAGTGCGTTAACCTGATTTCTCAATTTTTTGAGAATAGCATCAGAGTGGATCGAAGCCACATCGACTGCTGTTTTACACAATGAAGTTATGTTATCTACCTGTTCATTCAAAATTTTACCGAGTATTTTCCCCTCATCTGCCCGCATTTTTTGAAGTGTAATCAGAGTTTTATCAAGACTATCTAATAGAGCTGCCTCCAGCTTGCTTCTAGTATCCTCTGTTATAGTTTGATCTTTATGCTCAATCACTCCTTTTAAAGACAACAGGCCATCCATAGAGACTGGGGTTGCATCGGGAAAACGCTGAGATAACTGAGGTAATAAATTCAAATAATTATTCAAGACATTTTCATTGATATTATAGGTTTGCTCAGTACTCTTCCAAACTAGACTCAGGGATAATGAAATATTTCCTCGACTGAGACTTTTTTTCACCTGATCACGGGCAGTTACTTCTAGGTTCTCAAAACCATTAGGCACCCGGCTTCGTATGTCTAGCCCTTTTCCATTAACACTACGCACCTCCCAAGTCCACGAACAATGCTCATTGAAGTCCTCAGTTCTGGCGAAACCCGTCATAGAAATAGGCAAAGGAATCTCCTTAATGTGATATAAGAATTTATAGCTCATAATTGCCTCGAGCCGCTAGTTTCTATTATAAGAAGATCATGAAAAATCCACGCTTCATTTTAATAACAGGTGCATCTAGTGGAATTGGTGAGGCACTTGCATGCGAATATGCAACTTCTGGGATCTTTTTAGCTCTCTCTGGTCGCAACCAAGAACGCTTAGACGCTGTGGCCTATTACTGTAGTAACCAAGGTGCAAAGGTCAGTACTAAAGTGATTGATGTTACTGACAAACACGGTATGGAGAAATGGGTCAAAGCGATTGACAAAAAGAACCCCCTTGATTTAGTGATAGCAAATGCTGGCATTGCAGGGGATAGCGGGGTTAAAAGTAGT
This sequence comes from Rhodospirillaceae bacterium, assembly GCA_902598645.1. Lineage (GTDB taxonomy): Bacteria > Pseudomonadota > Alphaproteobacteria > Rhodospirillales > JABHCV01 > JACNJU01. The sequence goes on from CACKCT010000001.1 coordinate 61,699, forward strand.
GATTTAGACGAGGAACTGACACGCCAAATTTTTAATGTAAATATATTTGGAGTGTTAAATACAATATTTCCTGTAATAAAAAGTATGCGGAAGAGAAAACGTGGGAAAATTGCTCTTGTCAGCTCGATTGCTGGATTTCGTGGACTACCCAGCGCACCGGCTTATTCTGCCTCCAAGGCTTTGGTTAAGGCATACGGGGAGGCTTTGCACGGTGTTCTTAAAAAAGACCAAGTTGGCGTATCTATAATTTGTCCCGGCTTTGTAAAAAGCCGTATTACAGAGAAGAACTCCTTTCACATGCCTCTAATAATCAGCTCCCAAAAGGCAGCACAAAAAATTCGCAAGGGGCTTGAGAGGGATAAAATACTGATTGCTTTTCCATTGCCCTTTGTCATTTTCATGTGGTGCTTGAATTTACTTACCACTCGTTTGGCCGACAAATTACTCAATCAGCTATTATCAAAAAATATAAAACGCACATGAGTTAATCTTAGGCTTGAGACAAACAACATCTATACCTAGCAAAGTTTTTCAAGAGGCCAACCGTTGATTTGGAGGCAACTTTTATGAGCGATTCAGAATTATAATTATTGTCAATTTGAATCTCTAATTTTTCTCCATTTTGCGGCATTACGATTATGTTCTTTGAGGCTGGTTGTAAAAACATGACCACCTTTGCCATCAGCCACAAAATAAAGCTCATCGGTTTTCTGAGGGTGTAACACCGCACGAATAGCAGCCAATCCTGGATTACAAATGGGTCCTGGCGGAAGTCCATTGATTGTATATGTATTATAAGGAGTTTTCTTCTTCAGGTCTGAACGTAAAAGCTGTCGTCCCAAAGGTCCATCCCCTTTGTTGAGCCCATAGACGACAGTCGGATCAGACTGCAAGCGCATACCTTTTTTTAAACGATTTATAAAAACACCGGCAATACGTGCTCTCTCTTCTTTTAGACCTGTCTCTTTTTCAACAATAGATGCTAAAATCAATGCCTCTTCTGGCTCTTTGAAAGGCAACCCGGAGGCACGTTTTTGCCAAAGTTGATTAAGACTATCATCCATTGCTTGAACCATACGCTTAACCAAATCTGAACGCATATCACCGTATGAAAAATAATATGTTTCGGGTAGTATTGACCCCTCCAGGGGAACATCAAAAGTTTCTTCAAGGCCATTTGTTGCTACTAATTGATCAAAAACCTGAAAGGAGGTCATACCCTCGGCAATGGTCAAACGTCGAATAACGGTCTCACCCCTAATAAGAACCTCTGCGACACCTTTAGCGCTGACCCCATGAGGAAAAGCAAACTCACCTGCTTGAAGTTTTTTATCAACACGACTTAAACGAACACCAAGGCGAAAAATCATTGAATCGTATATAACACCTTCACTCTTTAAGATTTCAGCGATTGAGTCAACGTTAGACCCCTCAGGAATTACAACTATATTTTTAGTAACAGTCGGACCAGGCTTAATATATTGAGCAAAACCCCAAACGAGAACTCCCCCACCAACAAGCCCAATGAGCAAAAAAATTGTTAATATAAAAAAAGCAAAACGCCGCATAGAAATATGACTGTCCTATTTGTAGGCCTTGAACACCAGAGACGCGTTTGTGCCCCCAAAACCGAACGAATTTGTTAATGCTGCACGAACGGATCGCTCCTTTGCTTGATGCGGCACAAGGTCGATGTCACAGCCCTCATCCGGATTGTCCAAATTCAGAGTTGGCGGGATAACCCCATCCCTTATCGCTAAAATAGAAAAAATTGACTCAACAGCGCCCGCGGCTCCCAATAAATGTCCAATGGCCGATTTTGTTGATGACATCGATATGTTTTCTACTGCAGAGCCAAAAGCACGTTTCACCGCACCCAACTCTATAACATCTGCCATTGTTGATGTGCCATGTGCATTTACATAATCAATATCTTCAGGGCCCAGACCTGAACGCTTGATTGCAGCCGCCATGCAGCGAAAGGCGCCGTTGCCATCTGGTGTTGGTGCAGTTATGTGATGAGCATCACCAGTTAAACCATAGCCAACAAATTCTGCGTAAATTTTTGCTCCTCGGGCTTTTGCATGTTCCAATTCTTCAAGAACAATAACACCTGCACCTTCACCCATTACAAAACCATCCCGATCTTTGTCCCAAGGCCGTGAGGCTTTTGTTGGAGTATCATTAAAGTGGGTTGAAAGAGCTTTAGATTGCGAGAACCCAGCCATGCCGATACGACAGCAGGCAGCTTCTGCACCTCCAGCGATCATCACGTCAGCATCGTCCCACATTATCAAACGTGCTGCATCACCAATAGCATGAGCACCAGTTGAGCAAGCCGTTACTACAGCATGGTTAGGGCCTTTAAAACCATATTTTATTGAAACTTGACCAGAAATTAAATTAATCAAACTGGCAGGAATAAAGAAAGGACTAAGCCGACGCACGCCCCCACCCGTTTCACAATCAACAGTGATTGAACCTCTTGAAATTTCAGGTAGTCCCCCGATACCGGAGCCAAT
>CACKCT010000002.1:0-50201 GCA_902598645.1 Rhodospirillaceae bacterium
AATGCCAAGCGTTAGTTCAACAATATCAATAATTTATTAGCTCAAAATCTCTGTCATGTCTAATAGCAGGGATTTTATTGCGCGCCTCATCAACCTTCGTCAGGTCAACGTCGGCAATTATAAAGCCAATGTCTTCACCTCCGTCGGCTACTACCTCACCCCATGGGTTAACAATCAACGAGTGTCCATATGTTTGCCTGTTTCCAGGATGATTACCACACTGCGCCGGTGCAATAACATAACTACCCGTTTCTATTGCGCGAGCCCGTTGCAAGACATGCCAATGGGCTCGACCACTCACACGAGTGAAAGCAGAGGGAATTGAGAGCATTCGTGCCCCAGCATGGCCTAGTGCACGGTACAAATAAGGAAAGCGTAAATCATAACAAATTGTCATACCTAACTTGCCCCAGGGGGTCATTGCCAGAACGAGTTTGTTACCTGGATTATAAAAATCTGATTCAAGGTGGTTTTCGGCCCCACCCAATTCAACATCGAACATATGTATTTTATCATAACGAGCACAAATCGCCCCATTGTTATTTATCAAAAACGAGCGATTCGCCATTTTGTCATTTTTTGGCAAGTCTATAAGCAATGAACCAACCAAAATCCATGCCCCAGTCTCTTGAGCCATACTCTGAAAAGCAAACAAGGCTTGGTTGTTCTCTTCAGGCTCAGTATTTGATTTTAATATGTTTTTGTTTGAAGCCATTACATTAGTTGCTTCAGGAAGCGCAATTAGGTCAGCACCAGCATCGCAAGCTTTTCTTACTATACCCCACGCAACATCTAAATTACGCTGAACACTTTCACCAGAAGTTATCTGTATGCAAGCAACCTTGAGAGAATCCTTCATTGAGGCATATCAGTATCAATGCCAAGCAAATTATCAAGTTCGCCATCAATATCAAGCTCTGTAAGATCACTAAAACCACCAACCGACTTGTCACCAATAAATATTTGTGGAACAGCGGTTTTTCCAGTTCGAGTTGTCATTTCTTGGCGTTTTCTTGGATCGTTGGTGACATCATGTTCAACAAAATTAACGCCCTTCTTTTTCAAAAGACTAATTGCTCTAGAGCAATAACCACACAAGGAAGATGTGTAAATTTCAACTTTGGCCAAAACGGAAAACTCCAATATTATTATAAGAATCAACTTATCTTTACTTTCTTATATATTAAATAACGGTGCAAAGGAAAGAGGATCAGGATAATGTACCAAAACAAATTATTAACCTGACACTCCCAGCAGGCCAGCAATCATTTCAAAACAAAGCTTTATTTGATATGGGCAAAGTGACAAAGGAGTGAATGACAAGCAAAATACAAACGCCAAAAGGCTAATTCAATCCTCAATAGAAACAAATTGGCTTTTGTCTGGCATACTATCTGTGTCATAAACTAAATATGTCAGACACTATAAATGTCTTCAATCGTGGCACTGTTAACTGTCACCGCAACCGTGCAGCAGAAAATTTTAGAGACCATGATTTTCTGATTTCTGAGACCGGTGAGCGTTTGTGTGATCGTTTGGATGATGTAAACCGTCAGTTTCCAATTGCGCTTGATCTGGGTTGCAGAACTGGAGGCCTGAGCCGCATAATCGGAAAACGTGGTGGTATAAAAAAAATGATCCAATGTGATATTTCAAAAGCTATGTGTGATCACGCTGATAAATTAGTTGTGGTCTCAGACGAGGAATTTATACCATTTGCCCCAAAAAGTTTTGATTTGGTTATAAGTAACCTGACACTTCACTGGGTTAATGACCTACCTGGTTGCCTGACCCAAATACGTCAAACTTTGAAAAAGGATAGTTTATTTCTGGCCAGCATGCTGGGTGGTGAAACTCTAAAAGAATTGCGCCAGTCCTTATCCAAAGCTGAGTTAACAATTAAAGGCGCTTCAACACAACGCATTTCACCATTTGCTGACGTAAAAGATGCTGGAAATTTACTACAACGTAGTGGCTTCTCCTTACCTGTTGCAGATACTGAGACAATCACTGTTTCCTATCCTGACCCCCTAAAACTTATGAACGATCTTCGTGCTATGGGTGAGAGTAATGCAACGACTGATGCCTATAAAGGGCTTACAAGCCCAAAACTTTTGATGGAGGCTGCGCGTTTTTATGTGGAAGATTTTGCAAACGCCGATGGCCGAATTCCAGCTAGTTTTCAAGTCATTAATCTAAGTGGTTGGAGTGCCCAATAATTGGGCTGATAAAGTCACCTGGTTGCAAGAAATAAAATTCAAAACTTCTTACTTAATATGTTTAAAAACGTCTGATACTTTATAACTCTACCTGTTACTATAGGTTTATATTTGTAATAGCACAGGGTATTTAGTAGGAATTTTAATTAAACAGATGCTCTTTGACAGCTCATCGTAATGGTAACAAAATCTTTTATTAAAACAAATAAATTTTTCTTTGGTATTAAGTAACTATGAAATTTCCAGACCCGCTTATCCGGGGCCGTCTTATAAAAAGATACAAGCGATTTCTTGCCGATGTTGAGCTTGAAGATGGTAATACTGTCACAGCCCACTGCCCCAACTCTGGTTCCATGCTATCTGTAAAAGAACCTGGCTCCGAAGTCTGGCTATCACCTGCTAGAAATACTAATCGAAAGCTTGGTTATACCTGGGAACTCATAACAGTAGACAATACTCTTGTAGGTATCAATACAGCCCTTCCAAACGGCATCGTCGAGGAGGCTATTACCTCGGGGAAAATACCAGAACTAGATGGTTATGCATCCCTTCGGCGAGAAGTTAAATACGGCCAAAATTCTCGTATAGATATCTTACTTGAAGATCCCTCACTCCCTGATTGCTACGTAGAGGTAAAAAGTGTTACCTTGAAACGTGAATCAAAAAAGACTTGTCCAGCTGAGTTTCCCGACTCAGTGACAACCCGTGGAACAAAACACCTAGTAGAACTGTCTAATATGATTGCTCAAGGTTTTCGTTGCGTGATGTTTTACCTAGTTCAACGCCAAGATAGTGATATTTTCACCATTGCTGCAGACATCGACCCAGCCTATAAAGCCGCAATAGACGAGGCAATGAACGTAGGTGTCGAAATTTTATGTTATCGCTGTACACTAAATACAAAAAAAATAGAAATTTCAGAATCATTGAAATTGTTAATATAGATAAATTATAATGTAGATAAATTAAATGACTCAAAATAAAAAAGAAGAAACTTTCTATCAAGAAGAACGCATCATAAAAATTCATAGTGCGCAGGATTATTGCGGAATGCGTAGAGCTGGCAGATTAGCTGCCGAAACCTTGGACATGTTGGTGCCCCGAGTCAAACCTGGGATTACAACAGAAGATATCAATACACTAGTGCATAATTACACATTAGACCATGGTGGCATCCCGGCTCCTCTGGGATATCGCGGATTTCCAAAATCCGTATGCACATCAGTCAATAATGTCGTTTGTCATGGTATTCCCGGGCACAAAACACTCAAAGATGGGGACATCCTTAACATTGACGTAACTACCATCCTTGATGGATGGCATGGTGATACAAGTCGCATGTTCGTTGTTGGTGATGCTAGTATCAAGGCCAATAGACTAATCAAAACAACTTTTGAAAGTCTTTGGCGAGGTATCAAAGTTGTCCGTCCTGGGGCCACAACAGGCGATATTGGACATGCCATTCAAACCTATGTAGAAAAAAAACAATTGTCTGTAGTTCGCGATTTTTGTGGCCATGGGCTAGGCCGAGTCTTTCACGATGCACCAAATATCTTACATTTTGGGACTCCTGGTGGTGGTACAGTTTTGAAGGAGGGTATGTTCTTTACAATTGAACCAATGGTAAATGCCGGTGGAAACGGCGTAAAAATCAAATCAGATGGTTGGACAGCCGTTACTAAGGACCGCTCCCTTTCAGCACAATTTGAACATTCTCTTGCAGTCACAAAAAACGGATACGAAGTATTTACCCAATCACCTGCTGGCTTGGATTGCCCCCCTTTTGGCGTTTAGGCTACAGTAAATGTAGCATACAGGCCCACACAAGGACCCTGCTTAAAGGTTAATATATACTTCTCAATCTCAGGGCTGCTGGCTTTACAAAACAAATTTGTATCTCTATCCATTATTACGTTCACATTAGCTGCAAGTAACTGAATGGAAAAAAATTTCGAAGCTATTATCAACTCACGCAAATTTTTTAGAAGATTTTGTAGATCACCACTTTTAATTTCCTTACCAGATCGCTATACCGCTGTGTGGACTCTTCATTTTCAACAGTCATTAACTGGAGGCAAATATGATACCACGCTATAGTCGTCCTAAAATGGCCAAAATCTGGGAGCCTTCTAACAAATTCAGATTGTGGTTTGAGATTGAAGCACACGCCTGTGATGCTCAAGCAAAACTTGGCGTCATTCCTGCAGATGCGGCAAAGTCTGTTTGGGAAAAAGGTGACCGACCCTACACACAAAAGCGCATCGATCGCATAGACGAAATTGAGCAATCTACTCATCACGATGTCATCGCTTTCCTAACAGAACTCTCTGAACTAATTGGAGACGAAGCCCGCTTTGTTCATCAGGGCATGACGTCATCTGACGTGTTAGATACTTGTCTTGCTATGCAAATGTGTCAAGCTGCTGACATTATAATTGAAGATATTGAGAGTCTCCTCACAATACTGGAGCGACGAGCAAAAGAGCACAAAAATGATGTTTGCATTGGCCGCTCCCATGCCATTCATGCAGAGCCAACATCTTTTGGTATCAAATTAGCTGGTCACTATGCAGAATTCAAAAGATGCCATACACGTATGGTGCTAGCCCGTGAGGAAATTGCCACTTGTGCTTTATCAGGTGCTGTCGGTACCTTCGCTAACATCAACCCATGGGTGGAAGAGTATGTGGCAAATAAACTTGGCCTACAGCCAGAACCTATATCAACGCAAGTTATACCTCGCGACCGACACGCCACCTATTTTTCAACTATGGGCATTATAGCAAGTGCAATCGAACGTTTAGCTACGGAAATTCGACATCTGCAGCGCTCAGAAGTGCGCGAAGTCCAAGAGTATTTTGCGCCTGATCAAAAAGGCTCAAGCGCAATGCCCCACAAGCGTAATCCCATATTATCTGAAAACTTAACTGGACTTGCCCGAATTGTTCGAGCTGCAGTTACTCCAGCAATGGAAAATATCACTCTTTGGCACGAGCGGGATATCTCTCATTCATCTGTTGAAAGAACGTTTGGTCCCGATGCAACTATCACTCTTGACTTCGCTCTTGTTCGCTTAACCCAAATGATGAACAAATTAGTTGTCTACCCAAAGGTCATGATGGATAATTTGATGCAATTTGGTGGATTGCACGATTCTCAAAGGGTTTTACTAGCTCTTACTCAGCATGGTATTAGCCGTGAAGATAGCTACAAGATAGTTCAGGCTAGTGCAATGAAGGTCTGGCGAAGCTTTGGAATTGACCAAGACAACCCAGATGGGACTGTGGAGCAAAGACCGGAAGATGTTGAAGCAAGATCGCATGAAAACCGATTTTTTTTCTACCTTTCTAATGATGAACAAGTAGCTGAAGCTCTTGGGAAAGAAGGTTTGAAAAATTTATTTGATGGAAAATCTACCAACTTTCACCTTAAAAATGTAGATGTGATTTTCAAACGCATCTTCGGCTAAAACTCTAAGTAATTCTGTCTTGAAGCAAATTTCCAAATCTGATTGTTCACTAGAGACCTCACCGACTTCTAAAATAAATAGTGGCCATGACGAAATCAGGTGCATTTAATTAGAGAATAAAACCATAAGAAAATATGGCCAACAACTAAAGACTTGGGGTTTGTAAGCGATCAAGAAAGTACAAATAATCCAACTTATTAGTAGATTAAGAAAAACGTTATCTCCATTGATTGTATGTCCTTGTCATCACATCACATGCTTGAGCTCACACACTTTTATCAAGTTGCAGCTCAAAATCTTCAACTTCTAAGCTTGTTCAACTGCGAATTGCCCTAACATGAGACACCTGCTATAAAATCATAAAAAGGCCTGGAGACAGTCAATGAAGGCAAAAGTTCACGTCACCCTCAAACCCGGCGTACTAGATCCCCAAGGGAAGGCCGTTCAACATGCCCTAGATTCACTTGGGTTTTCCGGCGTTGGCGAAGTTCGCCAAGGTAAATATATTGAGATCGATCTTTCTGATACAGACACCGAACTAGCAAGAGGACACGTAGAAAATATGTGCAAAAAACTGCTAGCAAATACTGTAATAGAAAATTACACCATCGAGATTACGGAATAATACAATGAAGACTTCGATCATTGTTTTCCCGGGATCAAACTGTGATCGGGATATAAAGGTCGCTTTAACTGCATCTCTGGGCTCAGCCCCAGATATGGTATGGCACGGTGCCACAGAACTTCCAGAAACAGACCTCATCGTAATTCCTGGTGGTTTCTCATATGGAGATTATCTCCGTGCAGGAGCATTGGCTGCACACTCACCTGTCATGCGGGAAGTCGTGTTACGAGCAGATGCTGGCGTGCCAGTACTTGGCATTTGCAATGGTTTTCAGATTTTGACAGAGGCCGGCCTACTACCCGGTGTGCTGATGCGAAACGCTGCTCTCAAATTCATTTGCAAAGATGTCTTTCTAAAAGTTCAAAATGCAAATACGGTCTTTACTTCAGGGTACTCTGAGGGGCAAATAATTCGTATACCCATTGCCCATCATGATGGGAATTATGAGACTGACAAAGAAACCCTAAAAAAACTTGAAAGCAATGGCCAAATAGTCTTTCAATATTGTGATGAAATGGGTGCGCTCACAAAAGAGGCAAATTATAACGGTTCGTTAGCCAATATAGCTGGCATCACAAACCAAAACCACACAGTTCTGGGCATGATGCCTCACCCAGAAAGACAAGTTGACCTCTTTCAGGGTGGAACAGATGGTAAAGCACTCTTCGACGGCCTGCTGAATTCCCTTAAAATATAGTTATTCCTCGAATTAAACTTGTCAGACTAATTCATTTAGTAAAAGGAAAAAACAAAACTTATTGCTCTGAGAATTTAACAACAAATAGCAAAAGTCTTAATTGGATGGCTAGGAAACAGCAACACCCCAAATAAAAGTATTGTATGAACAGCAGAACAGTTTGTTTCCCAAACTACAAGAATCGGCTATTTAGTTACTAGTAAAAATCCTGAATTCGAAATGAGGAACATGACCGAAATCACCCCAGAAGTAATTGCAAATCACGGGTTATCAGAAGAAGAATACCTCAAAATTCTAAAAATCATAGGCCGTGAACCAAATATCACGGAGCTGGGCATATTTTCAGTAATGTGGTCGGAACATTGCTCTTATAAATCGTCAAAAAAGTGGCTGAGAACTCTACCCACAAAGGCTCCGTGGGTGATCTGTGGCCCGGGTGAGAATGCAGGTATTGTTGAAATTGGTGACAATCAAGCAATTGTATTCAAAATGGAAAGCCACAATCATCCATCATTCATTGAACCCTATCAAGGAGCCGCCACAGGCGTCGGTGGCATAATGCGTGACGTATTTACCATGGGTGCGCGTCCAATAGCCAATCTGAACTCACTTCGCTTTGGGAGACCAGATCATCCAAAGACCAAACATCTAATTTCCGGAGTTGTTGCAGGTATTGCCGGCTATGGCAACTGCATGGGTGTTCCAACTGTAGGTGGAGAGTGCGAATTTCATTCAAGTTATGATGGGAATAATTTAGTCAATGCCATGACAGTTGGCCTAGCCCCTTGTAACAATATTTTTTATTCTGCGGCAGCAGGAATTGGTAATTCAGTAGTTTATGTAGGCTCAAAAACAGGCCGCGACGGCATCCACGGGGCAACAATGGCTTCAACTGAATTTTCTGAGGACAATGAGTCCAAGCGGCCAACTGTACAAGTTGGCGACCCTTTCACGGAGAAACTCTTGCTAGAGGCTTGTCTTGAACTGATGAATACTGATGCAATTATAGCAATACAAGATATGGGTGCAGCAGGCCTAACATCTTCAAGTTTTGAAATGGCATCGAAAGGTGGAGTTGGGATTGAAATGAACTTGGATGCTGTTCCCCAACGTGAAGAAGGTATGACTGCATACGAAATGATGCTATCAGAAAGCCAGGAACGTATGCTAATGGTTCTTAAACCAGGCTCCGAAAATGAAGCCAAACTCATTTTTGAAAAATGGGAACTAGATTTTGCAATTATTGGCATCCTTACTGATACAAACCACATGGTGTTGCGTCATAAAGGCGAGATTGTCGCTGATTTACCCATTGACCCGCTTGCTGAAGCCTCACCAGAATATGACCGCCCTTGGGTGGAAACACCACAAGCAACAGTAGCCTCCATTGTTAACAACACATCCCCAAAAGAAATAAATAAAGCAATAAAAACTCTTATTGGTTGTCCTGACCAGTCTTCCAAACGCTGGATTTGGGAACAATATGATCATATGGTTATGGCTGATACCATAGGAAGGCCTGGTGGTGACGCAGCAATAGTTCGCGTGCATGGAACCATGAAAGCAATCGCTGTATCTACTGATTGCAACCCACGTTATTGTTTTGCCGATCCCTATGAGGGAGGTAAACAGGCTGTTGCCGAGAGCTGGCGCAACATTACAGCAACAGGTGCAAAGCCGTTAGCTATCACAGATAACATGAATTTTGGCAACCCTGAACGACCAGAAATAATGGGTCAGTTTGTAGGCTGTATCAAAGGTATTGGCGATGCATGTAAAGCCCTAGACTACCCAGTAGTATCAGGAAATGTTTCGCTGTATAATGAGACTAATGGGATAGGTATTTTACCCACACCCACCATTGGTGGAGTTGGCTTAATTGCAAATATCAACAACTGCGCCTCTATTGCTTTTGAAAAAGAAGGACAGGATATTATCATCATTGGGGAAACAGAAGGCCATATGGGTCAGTCGCTTTACCTTCGTGAAATTGAGGGGAGCGAAGAAGGCACTCCCCCACCAGTTGATTTGGCAGCTGAGCGGTTTAATGGCAATTTCGTTCGTAAAATGATAGAAAGAGGCAGAATTACCACCTGCCACGATATATCAGGTGGTGGCCTTATCGTTGCCTTAGCGGAGATGGCTATTGCATCAGGTATTGGTTGTGCTATTGAAATTCCAAAAGACACACCAACAATTTTGGGATGGCTATTTGGCGAAGACCAGGCCCGCTACGTAATTGCTTCTAGTGAAGTTAAAGACATAATTGCAGAGGCAAGTGCGCAGAATATTAAGGCTGAAAAAATTGGTCAAACTAAAGGCAGACAGTTGACTGTGGGTAAAGAAATAACCATATCTTTGGATGAGCTTGTACAATTGCATCAAAGCTGGCTTCCTAATTTTATGTCTCAAACGTAATTTTTCAAACAGCTTGCGAAGGACTTACATAAATGGCTATGAAATCTAGTGAAATTGAACAAATGATTAAGGAAGCAATCCCTGATGCTGAAATCATCATAGAAGACTTGCGTGGGGATGGAGACCACTACTCTGCGCGTGTCATATCTAGAGTTTTTGAAGGCAAAACCCGTGTTCAGCAACACCAGATTGTATACGGTGCCTTAAAAGGCAAAATGGGTGGCCAACTCCACGCTTTAGCTCTAACTACTGAAGCACCTGCTAACACATAAAGAGGATTTTCTTAATGAGTAACAACCCCACGTTTGATCGCATTAACCAAGAAATCAACGGTACTGATGTTGTCATTTTTATGAAAGGCACACCCATGTTCCCTCAGTGTGGCTTCTCAGCGGCAATTGTAGGTGCCCTAACTCAATTACAAGTAAAATTCAAAGGAATAAATGTACTTGAGGACTCAGAAATTCGTGAGGGCATAAAGGCCTTCTCCGATTGGCCAACAATTCCCCAAATGTATGTAAAAGGCGAATTCATTGGTGGCTGCGATATAGTTAAAGAGATGTATGAAGCCGGAGAACTTCAAAAAATGTTGGAGGAGAAGGGCATCAAATACGTTTCATAGTTTTTTGTACGATGCCACTAATAAGCTACACTTGATAAAATCATGTTGTAGTCTCATTTGATCTGCATTTTTCTACTGAGCTTAATCTTACTCTACATAATAAAGGCAAGGAATCTATGCCTATAAGTTTGTACAAAATTTATTTCGATTTTCCACTAAATCGAAAATTTTTACTGCTTGTTTTGCCAATTCTATTTTTGCTTATCTCTTCCATTATGCGCCATAACGCTGGCCCATTCTGGCTTTGGTCAAACCTTGACCCAGATTACTGGTACTTGATTGACTCTTTAAACATAATCAATCATGACTGGCCAAAGCACATTGCACATCCAGGCACCACGGTTCAGTGGATTGGTGCGCTAATCATCAAGGCTACCCACCCTCTTACCGATACTGATGACCTAAAAAATATTGTACTTAGCAATCCAGAACATTATCTGAATATAATTGCATACTCCTTTATCGTTCTCAATACTGTCGCTTTAGCACTTGTTGGCGCAATTAGCTATCTAGTTTTTCGCAATCTAAGCATAGCTATGCTAATACAAATGGGACCATTTTTGTCAAAATTAACCTTTAAGTGGATACTGCATGTATCACCCGAACCACTGCTTGTTACCACGGTTCTTATCTTATCTACCGTCACTATTCTGGCCCTTCGTAATGGGCAACTTGAAAAACATGGCACTTATTATACTGTAGCTTTTGCCATTATAGCTGGATTTGGTTTGGTAACAAAAGTTACATCAGCTGGCATATACCTCTTGCCAATAATATTACTTTGGAATGTTCGCAACATTGTCCTTTATGGTGCTGTCACAATTGTTAGCTTGATACTCTTTTCCTTGCCAGCTGCCGGTATGTATGGAGCATTCATTGACATTATTACCTCATTTGCATTGGCTAGTGGCTTCCATGGGGAAGGGGCACATACCTTTATTGACCCTAATACATATCCAAGTAATCTGATACGTGTCTCAAGTCGCCCCATATTTTTTGTTATTTTATTAGTTGGCTTAGGCCTAACCTATGCCTTGTTTAGAAAGAGTCGCCGTGAAAGGAAGAAATTTCCAGTTGTTGGTCGTGCCTTAGGAGGGCTTTGTCTAGCTTATGTCGGTCAAGCCTTACTCGTTGCAAAGCATCCAGCCGGACATTATATGATCCCGGTCTTGACTACTGGTGGGCTTGGTCTTGCGCTTATTTATCAAATATCTAAAGAACTTCTATGCGACAAAGTTGCTAAGTTGGAAAAACTTCGTATAGGTTTCATTTTACTGCTAATAATTTTGATCATGACACAGTCAAAATCGCTAAGTGGGCTTAACGAACAATTTAAAATAAGAACAGCCAGCTCCGCTGCGATCAATGAAGCCCCATACAAACAATGTGCAAAAATTTACTTCTGGCCAGCATCACATCCTACATACGCTCTATTTATGGGTAGCTGGAACACACGATATTCCTTTTCTAAGGAACTTTATGATATCCATTATGACCAATCAGAGATGTTTTACACTAATGATGGAGAACTTCATGATTTGCAGAAATTACGAAGTCCTAAAAGCCTATTAAAACAATACAAGTGTATCTACGCTCGTGGTGCTACAATCCACCCATCCCTGAAAATACTTGATGACACCTTTTCATTTTACACAATTAAGGGTCGTTGTCAGGAGGGCAATGAAGCCGTTTTCACCTGGGGCATTGATTGCTCAAAATTTTAATAAGTATAGTGAAGGAATAACAATTATTTTTTTTGTGGTCACTTTGGATGCAAAAATGATGCAGCAACATCAAAAGTAAGGTTGCAAAAAAAACCTAGCGCAACCCCGTTATTTTAGCGCGAGTAAAATTCGATGACCAGATTTGGCTCCATCTGGACCGGATAAGGTACATCCGCTAACATAGGTTGGCGAACATAAATCCCACGCATTTTTTTGTAATCCACTTCCATATAGTCTGGTACGTCACGTTCAGGTGAAACAACAGCCTCCAATACCATCGGAATATCATGGGACTTCTTTCGCACTTCTATGACATCGCCATCTGCCACAGAATAAGAACTAATATTGACTTTTTTCCCGTTAACCTTCACGTGTCCATGGTTTACAAATTGTCGGGCTGCAAAGACTGTTGGAACAAATTTCATACGATAAACAACTGCGTCCAGCCGACGTTCCAAAATACCGATTAAATTTTCAGAAGTATCACCACGGCGCCGAGCTGCTTCTTCATAATAGCGTCTAAATTTCTTTTCGCTGATGCTGCCATAGTACCCTTTCAATTTTTGTTTGGCCATCAACTGAGTCCCATAATCCGTTTCTTTAAAGCGACGTTGGCCATGTTGTCCAGGACGGCTATCTCGGCTGTTAAATGGGCTTTTTGGACGTCCCCACAGGTTTACACCAAGGCGTCTATCAATCTTATACTTTGATTTAATACGTCTACTCATTAGCTTGTTTTTTCCATTCACTCGTTAACCGGTTGTTTGTGTCCCAATAGCACAATAAAGCATCACTCATAAAAAATGAATTAGTCTTGGCAGGGCTTTTCATCCATTTTTCTTGGAAATAAAAGGCGAATATAGCCATCTTATGTCTAAAGGCAAGGATTTTAAGTGAGGTACGGGGAACAAATTTGCGAATCAATCTTGATCTAACTCTACATCCCAATAAAGAAAATCTCGCCAACTGTGATGTAAGTGATCCGGGGGAAATGCCCGACCATTTCCCTGTAATTCCCA
The DNA here is from genome assembly GCA_902598645.1 of Rhodospirillaceae bacterium. Taxonomy (GTDB): domain Bacteria; phylum Pseudomonadota; class Alphaproteobacteria; order Rhodospirillales; family JABHCV01; genus JACNJU01. The sequence goes on from CACKCT010000002.1 coordinate 12,794, forward strand.
AGCTGTTGGCTGACGCGGAGTGGTTAAGGGGTACATTCCTGTTTCTTCAGGTAGCCGATTACCTTTTGAGAGATTACACGGAGAACAGGCGGTCACCACGTTTCCCCATAAAGTTGTCCCGCCACGTGAACGGGGTATGACATGATCGAAAGTTAGATTTTCTGTAGGGTACACAACTCCACAATACTGACAAGTAAAGCTATCCCGCAAAAAAACATTAAAACGTGTAAAAGCAGGTTTTTTAGCTAAGGGTACATAATCTTTTAAGGAAATTACACTTGGCAAACGCATTTCAAAACTAGGTGAATGGACAGCTGTTTCATACTCGTTAACTACATTAACACGTCTCATAAATACGGCACTTATTGCCTTCTGCCAGGACCAAAGAGATAATGGAAAATAACTCAACGGTCTGAAATCAGTATTAAGGACAAGTGCTGGATAACGCTCAAAAGCACCAGACATGGCTAGTGTCTCCAATAAACTTTCGTAAAAGAATACTACAAGTTTTGATTTAAGCAAACCACTTGTCAAGAACTTGAAAACTCTAGTTAATAATTATGATAAAATGAGTACATGTGTATTGATTCGGAACATTCTGCAATAACTCGGTTTGCCCCGTCACCAACTGGATTTCTACATTTGGGACATGCTTACTCAGCCCTGATTGCCAGAAGACAAGCTATGCAAACAGGAGGTCGCTTTTTGCTGAGAATTGAAGATATTGACCCAAACCGTTGTAAAACAAAGTACGAGGCGGCAATCTATGAGGACTTAAACTGGCTTGGTCTTACTTGGGAAATTCCTGTGCGTCGTCAATCCGAACATTTGAATGAATATGCTAAGGCGATTAACACCCTTCAAGCATTTGGGTTTCTATACCCTTGCTTTTGCACACGAAAAGATATTCAAAACACCAACAATAGGGACAATTCTATACACTTAGGGCTAAATGCCCCCTCCTGCCCCGGAATATGTAGAGTGCTATCTAGCAAAGAGCGTAAAATTCGCATCAGTAACGGAGATAGTTTTGCAATGAGGCTAGACGTCAACAAGGCCCTCGCAGGACTATCAAGCTCTTTACATTGGAATGATCTAATTCATGGCAAAATCTCAGCTACTCCAGAAATCTTTGGAGATGTGGTGTTAGTGCGAAAGGACATTCCTACCAGCTATCATTTAGCAGTTACCATTGATGACCATCTTCAAGGAGTAACACTAGTAACTAGAGGCGAAGATTTGTTTTCTTCTACACATATTCATCGTCTACTCCAAGAACTGCTGGGACTTAATACCCCTGACTACTATCATCATCCCTTACTCACAGATAAAAAAGGTCGTCGATATTCGAAACGTGATAAATCACTTTCCATAAGAAAGTTGAGGGATGAGGGGAAAGGTCCTGAACAAATCAGGCAGATGGTAGGGCTGTCATAAACTTAGTTGAACTTATATATACTTTAAACCGGTTCATAGGAATTCCAAACTATCTTTCAGGGACTCATAATTCTTTTACGCTAAATGAACAGGCGCCGAGTAAATCCTTGGAGACCATTGAAGAAGTTAAATGCATGGTCAGGGTTTTATAAATGAAACAAGATTTATAATTAATTTTTAGACGAAGCCATTAAAGTTAACACAGATAAAAAGGTTTCCTATGATCAAATCTATAGTTTTGGGTTATGCAGACTGCTAATTAGTTTTAAGTAATCTTGATGATCGGGCTCTATGTAGCCATGACGAATAAGAAAATCAATAATTACAAAAGCACAATTAAATTTGAAATCACACGTTTCCTGAACACGAGACATGACGTCATTCATTGTCATCAACTGGAACTCTTCCATTTCACCATCAGTATTCTCGGGTTTAAAATCCTCTGGTAAAACTAGATCGTAAATAAAAATAACATCACGTCGTAAACCCTCCGGCTGCTCAACTATGTAAGTTAGGGCCCCAACAGACTTGCTTGAGACGGCAATCTCAGCCGGTATATTAGCCTCTTCAGCACACTCTTTAATCAAATTATTTCTTACAGAAATACCTATCGGCTGACCACCCGCTACAATCTGATCGAGCTTACCTGGTCCTATTGGTTTGGTTAGGCTACGTCTACCAATCCACATGCACAACTTACCGTTGCGCCAAGTAATTCCATTAATATGAACACTACAACCAATGGTTCCAAATAACGGTACAGCTGCACGTTCAATCTCAAATACTGTCGGTTCATAGTAGGTTCGGGAGACCTTATACCTCTCGCCACGCCAGCCCGAGACTATTCCGCTCCGCGCCAAGGATTCTAAAACTTCACTAATACCTTGCGTCCGTTCTTGAATGCTGTGAAGTTTTTGGTTAAGTTCAAGTCTATCCTCAGTAATGGTGAACGTATCTTGAAAATCATTCAACGTTTTTGCAAAACTCGGCTTTACATAGCCGACTATCTCATCCCCAACTACAAATGGCAAATAAGTTGAAAGATCCGGTACACTACAATCTTTCATGCGGTCAAGAAAGCTCACTAAAAAATAGCCTTTCAAACTTGTATATAATCAAGAAGAGATTAAATTTTAATTAGTCAACTAGTGAGTATTCCCAAAAATCTGGTAAATATTCACTTAAGTTTGTATACATAAATACTTGATCTCAGAGTCTAAGAATACAAATATTGAACAAGAAACTATCATTTATTTTGGCTACTTTTGTGACTTTTTGTTTCAAATCCTCAAGCCACCTTCGACGTGGCTCTTATAGTAGTTAGGGGTTTTTGGATACGATCACGAGTGCCTCGAACATACGCCCTTGCGCAATGAACTTCACAATAAGGTTTACCCTCGATTGCTGTTTGACCACAAAACCTAAAATCTTCCTGTCCGGGGTCACCTACTGGCCATCTGCACATTTCAGCTGTCAATTCTTCCATCTTGACCATATTTTCACTTATAGAAACCATTTGTGATCTAATTCGTATCGGCGGTGTTGGTTTTGCAGCCCGTGGTGTCCTGGGCGAAGAACTAATAGGAGACTGGCGTTTGGGTAACCCTAATCGGTGAACCTTACCAACAACAGAGTTCTTGGTAACCCCTAGGCGACGCCCTATTTCAAGAGTTGGAACACCTTCGGTCCACAAAGCCATGAGAGTTTTAATGCGATCAGTTGTCCAATCGATAGCCATATTTTAATCGGGAACGCCAGCAGCTAAAATTTAATGGTCGAGTAAGCAAATTAATGTTACTGATCAAAATTCTCCTGTACGTATCCCGCCCCCTTTTTATTTACAAAAATCCAACTTAACTAAGGTTAATACAACAAATTCTTCTGTCTGCAAACCCTAATGCTATATGTTGTTGAAAACACAATATATTGTAGGTTTTATCCACATAAAACACTTTATAAAGTATTCATATCCCCTTTTTCCACAGACTTATACAATATTTTAGTAATTACCCGCAAACTTTACAAATAATAACCTTGCTCTTCAAAAAGGCCAGTTTGATGGGCTTTATATAAAGTAGTATTTCAAAAAAACGTTTATGCTAAATACATAAACTTCACCTAATCAAACATATTGAAGTTTCGTCTAACAACAAAAGACCCATTTCTAACAAAACAAATTTGAACAAACTTTGATAGAAGATTATTATCTAAGGAAACCATTATTTTTTTTCAAAAGTAAAAAATTATCAGGTTTAAGTTTATTTCTCAGATATGCATATTATCCTCAAAATTTCACCTGCAGACACAATTTATTTACGCAATTATTTTTTTTCTTTTTTATTCGTAATTATCATATGTTTATCCAGTATTGCCTCTTTAGCTGATTTTAATAAAGGATTAGATGCCTACCAAAAAGGAGATTTCAAAACAGCCCTGAGTGAATGGCTACCAGAGGCAGAGAAAGGTGACCCCCACGCCCAACATATGTTGGGCTTTCTTTATGCAAATGGTCGCGGTGTTGAACTCAGTTCAGAGCAGACAGTTTACTGGTGGCAACAGGCAGCTAGTCAGGGTTTTGCACCGGCACAATATACACTTGGTTCCTTGTACCGAAACGGCTTGGGTGTTTCATACAACCCAAAACAAGCGGCTTTATGGATTGAACGAGCAGCTGATGCTGGTTACCCTAATGCTCAGCGCGATATTGGCTTCATGTATGCTACGGGTGAGGGCGTCACACAAGATTTAGGAACTGCATACATGTGGCTTGACCTAGCAGCCAGCACCTTAGGTGTAGACCCAAAAAAATATAGGGAAAAACTCGACAAACATCTGACCCCCACACAACGGATTGAAGCAGAGAAACTAAAAAAAGCTTGGGGCAGGTAATATTTATTTACCTAAATAACAGAGTGAAGTTTTGAATGGCTGTCTTTTTTTAACCTAAAATGAAAAACACTTCCTGAAATAACAATCTAAAAATAGCCGAGAAAGAATTGGTTTTTATGTAATAAGGATTTTATCGTGAGACTTGTCTTACATCTTTTTGCTCAAATCTTCCCCTGCTATGGCGCGTTCAAGTAAGGTTAGCGTCTCTTCCATACCGTAGAGCGCTATGAAAGATCCCATCCTCGGTCCTTCTGTCTGACCTAACAGAATTTCATATAGCGCTCTAAACCAGTCTTTTAACCTTTCTTCAAAGTGGCGTTTGCCAACCTCGTAAACTTTAGCCTGAATATCCACTCCTTCACTATCAACTGGTAAGGTTTTCAGGGTACTCACCAAATCTTTCAATGCTACGATTTCTAACTTAGTTGCCCGGCGGTATTTTTTGAAGGGTTGTATGAAATCCCTGTAATAATTTATGGCGTATTCAACCAATTTATCTAAAATAGGTGCATTATCGGGCGAAGCGCCAGGCCGATATCGGCCAATGAAGTGCCATAGCACCCCCTTATCATCCGTGTGGCAGACACTGGCCAAATTAAGAAGGATATTATAGCTCAGATGTGCAGTTTCTCTAGGTGGATTACCAGCGTGGATATGCCATACTGGACTGTCCATTCGTTTTATTTCGTCTTGAGCATCAAACTTTTCAATATGTGTCAAATATTCATCCACGTTACGTGGGATTACATCAAAATATAGGCGTTTTGCCACCTTGGGTTTTTGATACATAAATAGACTAAGACTTTCGGGCGGTGCGTAGCGCAACCACTCCTCAACAGCAATTCCATTTCCCTTGGACTTTGAAATTTTTGCACCTTTGTCATCAAGAAAATGTTCATAAGTTAAATTTTGTGGCGGCTTGGATCCAAGTATTCGGCATATTTTGCTTGACAATTTTACTGAGTCAATAAGGTCCTTGCCGGACATTTCATAATCAACTCCGAGCTCCGCCCAACGCATGCCCCAATCAGCTTTCCATTGTAACTTGCAGTATCCACCAGTAACGGGTGTTTCTACCAAAGAGCCATCAATATCTTTATAAACAATTGTGCCTGAATCAACATTCCGTTCAATCACAGGTACTTGCAGAACTACTCCTGTTTTTTTGCAGATCGGCAAAAAAGGACTGTAAGTGCCAGAGCGCTCTTTTCCCAAAGTAGGTAGCACAACGTTTAATATTTTATCATACTCAACCAAAACCTTCAAAAGCATGCTATCAAATTTTTTACTCTTATAGTACTCCGTCGAACTTTTGAATTCGAATTCAAATCCAAAGTCATCAAGAAATGTCTTTAAACGTGCATTGTTATGATGACCGAAGCTTTCGTATATACCAAATGGGTCAGGTATTTGTGTTAAAGGCTTACCTAAATGCTGCTCAACCATTCCCTTGTTGGGTATGTTATCAGGAACTTTACGAAGACCATCCATGTCATCCGAGAACGCAAATAACTTTGTTGGAAGATCGGAGAGTTGATGAAATGCATGTCGAACCATGGAAGTTCGCGCCACCTCACCAAAAGTACCTATATGTGGTAAACCGGATGGACCATAACCGGTCTCAAACAAAACAAAACCTTTTTCCGGTGCCTGACCATTTAGGTGTTTGATCAAAGCGCGTGCTTCAGAAAAAGGCCAAGCATTAGATTTTTGCGCGTTTTCACAGTTACTTTTGATCATGGAGATTGTCCAGTTATCATGCTTACTCAATAGCAGTAAAAATTACGTATAACTAAACATTGCGTCAAGTATGTCGCCTACCTCCAAATTGACTTTCCCTCTCCGGGTAGCCCATAGCTTCGCCATTTTTTTGTCACTTGATCAATAATATCATCACTCATGCGGATTTTACGACCCCACTCACGGTGTGTTTCTGCACCTATTTTTGTAGTGGCATCAATGCCCATTTTTGAACCCAAACCGGACTCAGGCGAGGCAAAATCCAAATAGTCTATGGGCGTGTGCTCAATCAATGTAACATCACGAACCGGATCTACATTGGTCGAGAGGGCCCATATAACATCTTTCCACTCCCTCACATTTATAGTGTCATCCACAACAATCACGAATTTAGTATACATAAACTGACGTAAGTATGACCACACGGCCATCATCATCCTCTTTGCATGACCGGCGTAAGCTTTTTTGATAGAAACTACAGCGACGCGGTAAGAACACCCCTCAGGTGGCAACCAAAAATCAACGATTTCTGGAAACTGCTGCGTCATTAAGGGAATAAAGACCTCGTTCAATGCCTCACCCAGTACAGATGGCTCATCGGGTGGTCGTCCAGTAAAAGTGGACAAGTAAATCGGGTCTTTACGCATGGTAATGGCACTTACCGTAAAAACTGGGAATGGTTCAACGGCATTATAGTAACCCGTATGATCTCCATAAGGCCCCTCATCTGCCTCTTCTTCTAAAGAAACATGACCTTCCAGTACTATCTCTGCCTCGGCAAGAACTTTCAACGGAATAGTCTTGCACTCAACGAGAGATGCTTTCTCGCCACGTAAAAGTCCGGCAAACTGATATTCCGACAAGGTATCAGGGACTGGCGTCACAGCGGCCAGAATGGTTCCTGGGTCGGCACCTATTACTGCGGCAAGAGGCATGGGCTTATTGCTTACTTCTTTCCAACGAGCAAATTGCTGAGCACCACCCCTATGTTTGAGCCAACGTATGATGGTGGTATTTTTGCCAGTTACCTGCATTCGATAGATGCCTAGATTGGGGGCATCACGTTTGTCACCACCTGATTTAGTTGACCTAGGGCCTTCAGTTACCACAAGTGGCCATGTAATTAGCGGCGCTGGCTCATCAGGCCAGCACGTTTGCACGGGAAGCTTAGCAAGGTCAATTTCTTCACCAGTCAACACAACTTCTTGACACGGTGCTCTTGATATTGTCCTAGGCTTCATTGACATAACAGTTTTAATTAAGGGGAACATATCCAATGCCTCCCTCCAACCGTCCGGTGGTTCAGGTTGGCGCAGATAAGCAAGTGTCTCTCCAACCTCTCGCAATTGATTTTGTTCTCTGCCCATCCCCCAAGCAACCCTCTCTAGGGTACCAAAGAGGTTAACCAAGACAGGCATGGTTGATTTTTTACCCATCTCATCCATGACATTTTCAAACAAAACTGCTGGGCCGCCTTCAGCCAAGAGCCGTGTTTGTATTTCTGTCATCTCTAATTTGGTGGATACTGGTTCTGTTACACGTACGAGAGCTCCTGAGCGCTCCAATTTATCAATAAAATCTCTCAAACTTTTGTATGACATAAATTATATTTAACTCGTTAATCGTTCTGTGAATAGAGCATATACACAATCAAAGAATGACTATCGCTAGCCTTCAAGCTAAAACTTAGAAGATTCGCCCGACAAGAATAGATACAAAAACGATTAAGCCAAAATTTCTGTTAGATTTAAAACGTTGTGAACAACTTTCAATATCATCAATATCCAAAGTAATAACCTGCCATAATAAATGCGCGGTGGCAAAACCGAGCCCCACAAAGAAAGTCCAACCAAGATCAGTCATATATCCGGTACAGGCTAGTAGACAAATAGTCCCCGTGTAAAAGCAAGTTATCCATTTACTTGTATCTTTCTGAAAACGTAAAGCTGTTGATTTTACACCTATTAATTTGTCATCATCTTTGTCTTGATGGGCATAAATAGTGTCATAACCTAGCGTCCACAGAACTCCTGCCACATAAAGAATAAACGCAGGAGCTTCTATATCACCGCGCACCGCAGCCCACCCTAATAAGGCACCCCAATTAAATGCGAGTCCTAAAACCATTTGAGGCCAATAGGTAATCCGCTTCATGAATGGATAAATTGCGACTATGCTCAAAGAAGCCAAGCCGACAAGAACCGCAAATAGATTAAATGTTAACAGAATGGCTAAGCCTAAAAGTAGTTGCAAAACAAGAAAAAAAAAGGCCTGCTTCATGGAAATCAAGCCAGAGGCTATTGGTCTACTAGCTGTTCGAACTACTTGACAATCAAAATCACTATCTACCATGTCATTGAAAGTACAGCCGGCCCCTCGCATGACTAATGCGCCGGCCGCAAATAAAACAAGCATCACCAGATCAGGCATTTTGGGCGTTGCCAGAGCAATACTCCACCAACACGGAAGTAATAACAACCAAACTCCAATCGGCCTATCTAACCGCGTCAGTAATAGGTATGGTTGCAGCCACTCTGGGACCCACCGTTCAATCAAAGTTGTAATAAACATACTACTATCAGTACTTTTATAAATTGTGCTCATAAAAAAATAACCTGTCACTTGCTCGATTACTACTAACGCTTATGATAGCATCCATGATGGACATAAAAGCTAAAGCACGTTTATTTGTGAGTGATACACTTAAATCTACTGCTGAGATTAACGTAACTGCGTACCAGGCTCACTATCTGTTAAGGGTATTGCGCGCAAAAAAAGACGATCACATTATTTTATTTAATGGTTATGATGGCGAGTGGGCAAGCGTGATCAAGAAAGTTACAAAAAAAAACTGTCGATTGCGAGTCAAGAAACAGCTAAGAAAACAGCATATCGAGTCTGACCTGTGGTTAGCTTTTGCACCCTTAAAAAAAACAAAAACAGATTTTGTTATTGAAAAAGCTAGTGAACTTGGTGTGTCTAGACTGATCCCAGTATTCACCGAAAACACAAACACATCACGCGTAAATGCCGAACGTCTAAGAATTATTGCTATCGATTCTGCAGAGCAGTGTGATCGGCTAACCGTCGCAGATGTTACTGAACCAATGACTTTTGCCGAACTCTTAAATCAGTGGCCAAACCAGAGGCACCTTCTTGTTCCCGATGAGACTGGTGGGGGTAAACCTATAAAACTAGTTTTGGAAAATATGCAGTTGTCTCCGCAAGGAATCTTGATTGGCCCAGAGGGTGGATTTGCACGATCTGAGCTTGATGCATTAAAAACATTATCATTTGTTACTCTTGTTAGTCTAGGACCAAGAATCTTACGTGCAGAGACCGCAGCAATTGCAACTCTCGCATGCTACCAAGCAGCATATGGTGACTGGAATAAAAAACCTCGCTTCAATGATGGATATACATTTAATGCAAGAAAATGATTTAATCAGAGATAAAAATACACTCATTGAGTACATGGAGTCCGGATGCAAGCCAAAAACAGAATGGCGTATTGGGACTGAACACGAAAAATTCACTTATCACTTGAGCGATCTTAGTCAACTTGAGTACGAAGGCGAGAGAGGTATCAGAGCCCTACTTGAAGGTATGACAAAATTTGGTTGGGATCCAGTAATTGAAAATGGAAAAACTATTGGACTGGTCAAACCTGATAATTCTTCAATCACATTAGAACCTGCAGGTCAGGTTGAGCTATCGGGCGCTCCGCTTAAAAACATTCACCAGACCTGCTCAGAAATCTCTGAGCACCTCAAACAGGTCAAGGAAGTAGCACAAAAGCTAGATATTGGATTCTTAGGGCTTGGCTACCAACCAAAATGGCAACGCAAACAAGCTCCATGGATGCCCAAAGCCCGCTATGAAATTATGCGCAAATACATGCCCAAAGTTGGCACTAAAGGACTCGATATGATGCAATCTACTTGCACCGTTCAAGTGAATCTAGATTTTGACTCTGAATCTACTATGGTTAAAATGTTTCGGATATCGCTGGCTCTACAGCCCGTTGCCACAGCACTTTGGTCAAATTCCCCTTTCAAAGATGGTAAACTATCAGGGTTTTTAAGTTATCGAAGTCATATATGGACAAATACTGATCCAGATCGTTGTGGCATTCTACCATTTGTTTTTGAGAAAAATTTTGGATTTGAGCGTTATGTGGATTACATGCTTGATGTCCCTATGTACTTCGTATATCGAGATAAATATATAGACGTTTCAGGTCAATCATTTCGTGATTTCATGGCTGGCAACCTATCAGCTCTTCCTGGAGAGAAACCAAACATCAAAGACTGGGAAGATCACCTGAGTATTGCTTTTCCGGAGGTTCGCTTAAAAAAGTTTCTTGAAATGCGTGGGGCTGATGGGGGACCATGGAATCGTCTTTGTGCCTTACCCGCCTTCTGGGTTGGCTTATTATATGATGATGAATCTAGGGACTCAGCATGGGATCTAATCAAGAACTGGACCGCTGAGGATCACCAATTTTTGCGAAACGAAGTCCCGCGCTGTGCCCTGAAGACACCTTTTAGGAATATTTCAATTCGTGACATTGCCCTAGATGCTCTCGAGATTGCCCACAAGGGGCTCTCACGCCGAGGCATAAAAGACAGTGTGGGTCTTGACGAAACCCATTTTCTCAATCCTTTATTTCAAATTGCTGAGTCTGGCTTAACCCCTGCTGAGGAACTCATACGAGCTTACGAGCGCCGCTGGAACAAAAACATTGATTCAATTTTTAAAGAATATGCCTACTAGACTTTTACCCCCCCCTGAGACACAATATAAAAAAAGTATTATCACTTTCCAATTTGGAGCCTTGATACTCACTTACACTGTTATCTAGAGCTTAATTCCAATGAACTTACCTAATACATACAATTCACAAATAGAAGATAAAAGAACCTTTTTCATTTAACCTTATCAAGCTGCCGTACCGCCAACAGTAAGTTTCTGAACCTTGATAGTTGGTTGACCAACGCCACAAGGCACACCCTGTCCATCCTTGCCGCAAGTGCCAACACCAGGATCAAGAGCGAAATCATTGCCAATCATTGAAACTCGCGTCAGAACATCAGGACCATTTCCAATTAAGGTTGCACCCTTTACTGGTGCACCTATTTTTCCATTTTCAACTACATAAGCTTCGGTACAAGTGAAAACAAATTTTCCTGAAGTAATATCAACCTGACCACCACCAAAATTAGTGGCATACAGACCATTTTGCATTGATTGAAGTATTTCTTCAGGGTCATGTTGACCTGCCGGCATGTATGTATTAGTCATGCGCGGAATTGGGGCATAAGCATAGCTTTGACGACGGCCATTACCTGTAGGTTCTACACCCATCAGACGCGCATTCATGCGATCCTGCATATAGCCTTTCAAAATTCCATCTTCTATAAGTACAGTTTTCTGAGTTGGGGTGCCTTCATCATCAATAGTAAGTGATCCACGCTTATCTGAAATTGTTCCATCATCAATAACTGTCACGCCGGGAGCAGCCACACGTTCACCAAGCAGGCCAGAAAAGGCGGAAGTTTTCTTTCTATTAAAATCACCTTCAAGTCCATGACCAATGGCCTCGTGCAATAATATCCCCGGCCAACCCGAGCCCAGTACTACTTCCATTTCTCCTGCGGGTGCAGGAACTGACTCAAGATTGAGCAGCGCTAACCGCAAGGCTCTATCAACAGTTTCTTTCCACGTTTCTTGCTTTAAATATTCTCCATAATCCACACGACCACCAGCGCCATAACTACCCGACTCTATGCGATCTCCCTGAGCAACCATAACAGTCACATTTAGGCGAACTAACGGGCGTATATCACCTGCCCTGTAGCCATCAGGCCTAAGCACCTGAATTGCTTGCCAACTTCCACTTAATGAAGCCGACACTTGAGCTACCCGCTCATCTTTTGTTCTGGCATAAACATCAATGTCTTTGAGTAGTTTTACTTTGGACTCAAAATCAATAAGGCTCAATGGGTTATCATCTACATAAAGTTGAGAATTTGTACCAGTTGGGGGTGGTGACAATACGCCACCGTGTCCTGCGTAAACGCTCTTGACTGTCTCGGCGGCACGCTTAATGACATTTTCATTTAGTTCTGATGCATGGGAGTAGCCCGTTACTTCATCGGAAACAGCTCTCAAACCAAACCCTTGGGATGTGTTAAAGCTGGCATTTTTTAATTGTCCATCATCAAATACAATTGCTTCCGATTGGCAATATTCAAGGTAAAGCTCACCATCATCTGCCCCACTTAAAGCATCTTCTGTGATAGTTACCACCCGCCCCAGATCCATCCCTGCGCGATTAAAAAAAAGATTGTCAGTTTTAGAAAGGTCGCTCATCAGTGTTCCTTAATCAAAAGCTATCGGAAAATTATAATATGCTAAATCTTATAAAGCGTTTTTAGTTTCAAAATTAATATTTGTCTAAAATAATTTTTAATCAAGAACCAGTCATACATTTTTTTCTGCAACTATTGCCTCAAAGAAAAAGGATGATTGATTAATTAGGAGGTCTCTAGATACAGCACTCTAAATCAAACTTATTAGCATCAAAACTAATACTGATTCTAGTGATCTAAAAGTGTCAAGCACAACAGATAAGTGTCATCTAGTAGGTTGCTAGAAAAAACCACTAAAACAGAGTTTACTGCCATTCACAACAAACCCGATAGGAGTATTTATGACCCAAAAATTTGAGCTATATTTTAATAGATTCAACGAAGATTCCTATAAGGAAAAAAGTCTTTTCGACCTGAATTATGGGATTTAAGTCATCAAAAAAACCTCAAAAATGAGCCAGATAAAACTTGTTTTAAGTTATCCCAAGTTCCACTAAGTCTAGTATTTTTAGAAAAGTCTTTACTTGGCAACTACAACAATCACCTTATTTAAACTAACATCAGCATGACTCGATAATAAGATACATTGCCCATTTTCCTTGACCTACCGGCACCAGCAAAGTAATAAGCTAAAACTGTGGTGATTTGCACGACCAGCTTGCGACCACATTAAAAATTGCTAAACGGTCTGCGCTCTCAAATAATAATGAGCCCTGACCATGTTTGTTGGGGTTTTTTTATTGTCCATGCCCCGTCGTAATTAAACATCAACACGACAAAGAGCTTTCTCATGGCGAATAATAAAAACAAAGAAAACAACTTGCACCTGACAACAAAAATGATTCGTGGTGGAACAGAAAGATCTCCATTCGATGAGACTAGCGAAGCTCTTTTTATGACTTCTGGATATGTTTATTCTTCGCCGGAAGAGGCACAAATGGCATTTGAAGGTGAGAAAGACCGTTTTCTCTACTCACGCTACGCCAACCCAACTGTCTCAATGCTTGAGGAACGCCTGCGGTTACTCGAAGGCGCCAGACATTGTAAAACAACAGCTAGTGGCATGGCTGCTGTTTTTGCCTCTTTGGCTTGTCAGCTAAAGAAAGGAGATCGGATAGTTGCTTCTCGAGCACTTTTTAGTTCCTGCTTGTATATAATCAAAGATATTCTTCCCACCTACGGCATTTCGTCAATTTTTGTAGATGGCACAGATCTCGATCAATGGGCCCTAGCCCTAAATCAACCAACAAATGCGGTTTTTTTGGAGACCCCATCAAACCCAACGCTCGAAATTATTGATATTAAAGCTGTGTCAGAATTGGCTCACAATGCTGGAGCTTCGGTCATAGTGGATAACGTTTTTGCGACACCTCTGCTACAAAAGCCCTTAAATTTGGGTGCTGACATCGTAGTTTATTCTTCAACAAAACACATAGATGGGCAAGGCCGTTCTATGGGTGGTGTAATTCTTACCAATGATGAAGATTTTTTAGAAGAAAAGCTCAAACCATTCATGCGTCACACAGGACCTACAAACAGCCCTTTTAATGCTTGGTTGCAGTTAAAAGGACTCGAAACACTTGCATTGAGGGTAGAGAAAATGTCTGCTAACGCATTAGAAGTTGCAAAATTTCTTTCAAAGCAAAGAGAAATTAAGAGCGTTCTTTATCCTGGTCTGGAATCTCACCCACAGTTTGAACTGGCTCAGCAGCAAATGAAAGGAGGATCCACGCTCATCTCATTCCAAGTGTCGGGGGGCCGAAAAGAAGCTTTTAAATTTCTCAATAGTGTTGAATTAATCGATATATCAAATAATCTTGGCGATACAAAAAGTCTGATTACTCACCCGGCAACCACAACTCACCAAAGTCTAACAGAGGTTGAACAAGCCCAGATGGGTGTTAATGACAGTTTAATACGCCTTTCTGTTGGTCTCGAGGATCCTGCTGATCTGAATAACGACTTGGGATCTGCACTGAGTAAAATCAAACCCTAGAGCGATACTGTGTTTGTTACCAAAATGTAAGGTTGGCACAGAACTATTTACTTCTTCACATTAACTAAAGTTTTGACTGAAATATAGCATAAAAGTCTTGGAAACTGAGTTACGGCAACAGTCTGTCCTGTAAAAATTGTCAATAAGCTCTGGCCAAACAGCACATTAATGCCTTTTTTGAATTGCTTACTCTACAAAAAGCAATAAACCATATTTCTTTTGCCATTGTAATGACCAATATAAATGACATATTACTATAATCAATAAATGAAAGATGACTATGGCAACTCTCGCACTTGCTTACGGACTTACCTTCTCTGATCTCTACGAGAATGATGGCCTTCAACGCATCGACGATGCTTTTACAGATCACTTGAAACAAGTAGATGGCAATCTTAATCAAAGATTAGTGAAAGCAAGAAGCAAACCAAATAGTTTAGATGAAAGAGGGGCTTCTGATCTCTTTTTGGATTTAGCACCCCATATCGATGATTTTCTGGGACATTTGTTCGGAATTGAATCGGAAGTACTTCAGCTTGCCGAACGCCATCATGATTTGGCGCCACTTTTTGCCTGCAAACGGTTATTTGTGCAGCGCCAAGCTGCAAAAAAAATCAAAGCTGACGATGCAGCCTTAATCGATGGTCCTTCTTTATGGGCCAAGCTTGAAAAATTAATAGGCAAACCCTTTGATCAACTTAGCTTCGCAAAATCTATTATGACTTGGCTTGAAGACGAGACCACAAATGAATATGGTCTTAATTTAGCGAGACAGTACGCAGCTTGGGCTTTTCATACTGAGGCCGGTAAGAAACTTCATCTATCCGATATTCTTTTCAAAGGACCAGAAAAGATTGATTTCCTTAATTTAGTAAGCACCGAAAACATTCATCAACACGGTGTTGATATTTTACACCTTCCCCACAAAAATCAATACGCACGTGATGGCTTTGCATTGACTGATCAAGGGTGCGATTTAGTAGGGGCCTTGGATCAAACAAATTACTGCGTTATTTGTCATGAGCGAGGCAAGGATAGCTGCTCTAAAGGCATTAAAGACAAAGAAAGCGGCGAATACGCAATTAACGAGTTAAAAATACCTCAAGCAGGTTGCCCTTTGGAGGAAAAAATTTCTGAGATGCACAAGGCCAAGTCAGATGGTTACGCAATTGCAGCACTAGCCATAATAACCCTCGACAATCCAATGACAGCAGCCACGGGACATCGTATTTGTAATGACTGCATGAAAGCTTGTATCTATCAAAAACAGGAACCAGTTGACATACCACAGGCGGAAACACGAATTTTGAAAGATGTACTCGAGCTACCTTGGGGTTTTGAAATTTACTCCCTTTTGACACGTTGGAACCCGTTGAATTTGAAACGACCCATACCAGCCAAGGTCACAAAATATAAAGTTCTGGTTGTCGGCCAAGGACCGGCGGGCTTTACACTCTCTCATTACCTAATGAACGAAGGACACACTGTTGTAGCTATCGATGGAGCCAAAATAGAACCGCTTGATCCATCAGTTAGTGGCATTACACAAAGTGGGAAACGTGTTCCTTTCGATCCAATATTCAAGTTTAGTGAAATAGAAGAGCCATTGAACGAACGTGTGATGGCAGGTTTTGGTGGTGTCGCTGAATATGGCATTACAGTCCGTTGGAATAAAAACTTCCTCAAGGCAATACGCATACTACTTGAACGTCGCAAGCAATATACTCTTTACGGTGGCATACGTTTTGGTGGGGCGATTACCACAGACAAAGCCTTCGAATTAGGATTTGATCATATTGCACTTTGCATTGGTGCTGGAAAACCGACAGTTCTTGGTATCCCAAATGGGCTTGCCCGCGGAGTAAGACAGGCTTCAGATTTTCTTATGGCTTTACAGTTAACTGGGGCAGCAAAGAAAGACTCAGTTGCAAATCTTAATGTCCGCCTGCCCGTTGTGGTTATAGGTGGAGGATTGACTGCCATTGACACGGCAACTGAAGCCCTTGCTTACTATGTAAATCAGGTAGAGAAATTTCTAACCAGATATGAAGAACTTAATGCCATTGGTGAAGCCAAACCCGATTGGAGTGATGAAGAACAATCTTCTGCTGATGAATTTCTTGAGCATGGACGTGCCATCCGCAATGAACGCAAATTAGCTGCTAAAGAAAATCGACCTGCTGACTTCTCCCCACTACTAACATCTTGGGGCGGGGCCACAATTGCCTACAGACGGCATCTTGTTGAAGCTCCTAGCTACACACTCAATCACGAAGAAGTTACCAAAGCCTTTCAACAAGGAATTCGTTTTGTTGAAAATGCATCACCTGTTTCTGTTGATGTAGACGAGTATGGTCATGCCAATGCTATCAAGCTTGAGCTGAAGGAAACAAGTACAGGCAGAAATCCAAATTTAAAAAACAAAATAATTTCTTTGCCTGCCCGTTGTATTTTAATTGCCGCTGGCACCCAGCCTAATACAGTCACAGCACGTGAATATCCGGGTTTTAATAAATTGGATGGAAAATATTTTCAGGCACAAGACGAAGATGGGAATGCAGTAACGCCCGAATGGTCAGCTAAGCCAAAACAAGTAGAAATGACTATGAAAGTCATAGATGATGGCCGTTCTATAACATTCTTCGGTGACTTACATCCGTCATTTGCGGGAAATGTTGTTAAAGCAATGGCCAGCGCTAAACGTGGCTATCCGGTGGTTAATCACCAACTTTCAAAAAATCCAGCAGTTGCTATTAGCTCAAAAGAATTAATAAAAAAACTGGACCATGGTCTGAGAGCCCGTGTTGTAAAAGTTATTCGCTTAACCCCAAATATTGTTGAAATCATCGTCCACGCACCACTTGCCGCAGAAGCTTTTAGCCCGGGGCAATTCTTTCGTTTGCAAAACTTCGAGAGCAATGCAAAGCGCTTAGAAGATACGGTTTTGGGTATGGAGGGCCAAGCCATGACTGGTGCATGGGTTGACAAGAGAAAAGGTCTTATATCAATGATCATTCTTGAGATGGGCGGCTCATCAAGTTTGTGCGAACTGTTGGAGCCTGGAGAGCATCTAGTTGTCATGGGGCCAACTGGCGCCCCCACCGAGACTCCCGGTGGCGAAACTGTAATCCTGATTGGTGGAGGTCTTGGTAACGCAGTGCAATTCTCTATCGGTCAAGCCCTTCGCAAGGCCGGATCAAAAGTACTTTACTTTGCTGCGTATAAAAGTCCAGGGGATCGTTACCATGTTGACAATATTGAAGCTGCAGCAGATACCGTTGTTTGGTGTTGTGATTTAGAACCAGGTTTCAAACCAGGCAGAGATGGTGACAAAACTTTTGTTGGCAATGTAGTTGAGGCAATGAATGCCTATGCAAAAGGGGAATTAGGTAAAACAGAAATTCTCTTGAGCGAAGCAAATCGAATGATTGTCATAGGCTCAGATGTAATGATGAATGCAGTTACAAATTCACGTCATGGCCTCTTAAAAGAGCATCTAGACCCGCACCATAAAGCTATTGGGTCCATCAATTCACCTATGCAATGTATGATGAAAGAAGTTTGTGCGCAATGCCTGCAACTTCAAAAGGACCCAATAACGGGTGAAGAAAAAATAGTTTTCTCTTGTTTTAATCAAGACCAAGATCTTGACGAGGTAGTATTTTCATCCCTACATCAACGCCTTGTACAAAATTCCGTACAAGAAAAACTCACTAGCCAATGGATCAAACGTTGCAAATCTAACTTGCAAGACGCAACTTAAAAGGTCACCCTATGCAAATGAAAAAATCGCACCAAAATGATCAAACTGACGCATTAAATTTGCTGGAAGATTTAATCACCAAAGCAAAAAAGACTGGGGCCGATGCAGCTGATGCTGTCCTGGTTAAAGGCGTTTCTTTATCTAAATCTATACGCATGGGAAAGCCAGAGCATTTAGAAAGATCAGAAAGTTGTGATATTGGTTTGCGCGTTCTTGTTGGCAAACGACAAGCTATGGTCTCATCCTCAGACACATCTCACAAGGCTATGGAAGAACTAGCTATACGTGCCCTAGCCATGGCAAAAGCCGTCCCAGAGGACCCATTTTGTGGCTTAGCTGAGATCAGTCAACTAGCAACGAATTTTCCAGATGTTCACTCTTGTGATTCCTTTGAACCGGATGCTGAGTATCTAAGTGAACTTGCGTGCCGTGCAGAACAATCCGCCTTAGCAGTAGATGGTATTAGTAATTCAGAGGGTGCATCTGCAGGTTGGGGCTTAAACACAGTTGCGATGTCCGCATCAAACGGCTTCTCCCAAGCCTATGCCAATTCCAGTCACTCACTAAGCATTTCAGTAATTGCTGGAGAAGGAACTCAAATGGAGAGTGACTATGATTACACAGCAGCGGTATTCGCAGCTGACATTGAAAATCCAGAAAACCTCGGTGAAAGTGCAGGAAGGAAAGCTGTCAGGCGCTTAAACCCCAAAAAAGTACAAACAGCTGAAGTGCCTGTTGTATTTGACCCCCGAGTATCAAAAAGCCTAGTAGGACACCTTTCAGCTGCTATAAATGGATCAACAGTTGCCCGTGGTGCATCATTCCTAAAAGATAAACTAGGCCAGAGGATATTTCCCCAACAAGTCAATATTACAGATGATCCACTTCGAAAACGTGGCTTGAAATCTCGACCTTTTGACGGTGAGGGCATCAATACCCAACGGCTAAATCTAATTCAAGAGGGACACTTGAAGACTTGGATCATGGACCTAAGATCAGCCCGTCAGCTTGGTTTACAAACCACAGGTCATGCATCACGTGGTACATCCTCGCCACCGTCACCTTCCTCGAGCAATCTTTATCTTGAACCAGGTGAAGTTAATCCTCAAGAGTTGATAAAGGATATAAAACAAGGCCTTTACGTTAACGAACTTATCGGTTTTGGCGTGAATGGTGTTACTGGAGATTATTCCCGGGGTGCCAGCGGTTTTTGGATAGAAAATGGTGAAATTTCTTACCCGGTAAGCGAGGTGACAATTGCCAGCAACTTAATTGACATGTTCGAAAACCTTAGTGTCGCAAATGATCTTCAATTTCGTTATGGTACTGATGCTCCGACCGTTTGCGTTGAAGGTATGACAGTTGCGGGACGTTAGCCTAACCTAGACACAAGAGGACGTTGGAGATAATGCTCCTACGTGTTATTATCTGACTCCAGGTAAGGGGATAATACAATCTTGAACGAGCAAACCTTATCGATTGATTACCAACATCAGTCTACGAGCAGCCTAATGAGGCGCTTGGGGCGCTCATATATTCGACCTTATGTAGGGCAAATTTTTCTTGCGATATTTTTTATGATTGTTGTGGCTGGAGCACAAGGCCTCTCAGCATGGCTGATGAAACCTATTATAGATGATGTTTTCATAGCCAAAGATCGGGATATGCTGAAGCTTGTCAGCATTGCTGTTCTTGTAACTTTTGCCATAAAGGGTTTTGCAAATTACACACAAAGTATTTTGATGAACTGGGTTGGCATGCGCATTGTTGCAGATGCACAGAACAATCTTTATAGCCATCTAACTGAGTTAGATCTGGGATTTTTTCACAACAACCCTGCAGGCACATTGATTTCACGCTTTACAGCTGACATTATACAAATACGCAATACTGTTTCTATAGCTCTAACTAGTCTGGGAAAAGATTTAATGTCCCTTATAGCCCTGGTTGGTGTTATGTTTTACCAAAACATGGAACTGGCGTTCGTATCCATATTCATATTTCCTATTGCCATCTTACCAATTGTCAAATTAGGAAGACGCATGCGCAAGGTCACTGCTAATTCACAAGTAGAGATTGGATTGTTGACGACTCTGCTTGCACAAACTTTCCAGGGCATGCGCTTGGTTAAAGCCTATGACATGGAAAAGTATGAAAAAAAACGAAACAAAGTCCTTGTCGAAAAATTGTTTAAGCTGACTTTCAAGGCAGCACGTATTCGTGCAATGGTTAGCCCTATAATGGAGACTTTGGGTGGTGTAGCGATCTCAGTAGTTATTGTCTATGGCGGTACACAAGTAATAGATGGAAGTGGTACCACCGGTGAGCTTTTTTCATTCATAACTGCGCTTTTGATGGCCTACGATCCTATGAAAAAACTTGGCAACCTTAATGTCTCCATTCAAGAGGGTTTGGCCGGAGCTCAGCGCCTTTTTAATGTCATTGATACAAAACCAATCCTTTTTAATAAGCCAGATGCACAAGAATTAGACAACGTCAAAGGTAACATAACTATTTCAAACGTAACTTTTTCTTATGGTTCTGATTTACCAGTGCTTACGAACATTAATCTGGAAGTGCCAGCAGGCAAACGAATTGCTCTAGTTGGACCCTCAGGAGCGGGAAAATCAACAATTCTGAACCTAATACCACGCTTTTATGATACTAATGCTGGTCAGGTTAAAATTGATGACTTTGATGTCAGGGATGTAACAATGGCGTCCTTACGCCAAAATATTGCCTTGGTCTCACAGGAAATCACACTGTTTAACGATACTATTCGTGCCAATATCGCCTACGGGCGTGATAATGCTAGTGATCAAGATATTTACGATGCAGCACGAAAAGCAGCTGCCCATGACTTTATTATTGAACTTCCTCAGGGTTACGAAACACAGGTTGGGGAGCAAGGGGTTAAGCTATCAGGCGGCCAGCGACAACGGTTGGCTATTGCCCGAGCAATGTTGAAAAATTCTCCTATTTTGCTACTTGATGAAGCAACATCGGCGTTAGATACGGAGTCCGAACGGCAAGTGCAGATTGCTCTCGATAAGTTAATGATTGGTCGAACCACTCTGGTAGTTGCTCATCGATTATCAACGGTTGTCAATGCTGACGTCATTTATGTAATTGAGGACGGGAAGATCATTCAGTCCGGAAGCCATGATGCATTGATCGAGCAAGGTGGGCCCTATGCCAAATTGTACGCCCTTCAATTTTCCTGTAAAAATGATACAATAACGGTTACACCGTGAAACTGGGTAAAAGAATCATCCATAGTCAGATCGCAAAAAATTTCTTTTGTCGCTTTGCCTCATACTACATCCGCTTTGTCTACATGACCAGTCGCTGGACAGTTATTCGTGGCGATATACCTAAAAAATTCTGGGAAAAAGACAAAAAATTTTTACTCTGCTTCTGGCATGGTCGCTTACTAATGATGCCTTTTTGCTGGAATATGACTAAGCCTATCCACATGATGATTTCCCTGCACGGAGATGGGCGCTTTCTTTCAAAGACAGTTGCTCGTTTAGGCATCAAAACCATTGTTGGATCAACATCAAAAGGCGGCGCATCAGCGGTCAGGGCCATGGTGAAGACCGTCAAAAATGGGGATTACGTGGGGCTAACGCCCGATGGGCCACGAGGACCGCGAATGCACGCACAAGAGGGAATAGTTACAATTGCGCGTTTAGCTAAAATACCAATAATTCCAATAGGTTATGCATCTACTAACTCTAAGATATTGGGTTCCTGGGATCGCTTCGTTGCAGCTTTACCCTTTGGTAACGGCGTGTTCGTTTGGGGTGAACCAATCCAAGTTCCACAAACAACCGATAAATTAGTGCTCGAAAAGACCCGACAAAGAGTTGAAAATGCCATCAATACCGTAACTAATGAAGCTGATCGCTTTTGTGGTCTTGAACCTATAAAGCCTGCAATCAACCCAGTTAAAAAGACACCATTATGATGATGTCTATATATAGAACTATGACCAGATTAGGAACTCCCCTAATCCGATTTTACCTTTCAACACGCCTTAAAATGGGTAAGGAATGCCGGCTACGCTTTACAGAGCGATTAGGTGAAGCCTCAATTGCCCGCCCAGAGGGATTATTAGCATGGGTTCACGCTGCAAGTGTTGGCGAATCTCTTTCCATGTTGCCTCTAATCGAACGCCTTCGTGTTGAACATTCTGAGTGGAAAATTTTGGTAACCACAGGAACGATTACCTCAGCTACAATAATGAGCGAACGCCTGCCTGATGGGGCATTTCATCAATTTATCCCTGTTGACCAAGTTGAATATATCCATAAATTTTTTAACCACTGGAAACCAAACTTAGTTCTTTGGACAGAGTCAGAATTCTGGCCTAACTTAATTTGTTACACCTCCGCTCTAAATGTGCCTATGGTGCTTCTGAATGGCCGGATTTCTAACAAATCGTTCAAGAACTGGAAATTTTTTCCAGGCTTAATCAAAGAAATTCTCAGTGCATTCTCGCTTTGTCTTGGACAAAGCGATTGGGATGTCCTTAGACTGTCTATGCTGGGTGCGACAAACTCCAAGTCTGTTGGCAACCTTAAATTTGCTACACCACCATTGACCGCT
Organism: Rhodospirillaceae bacterium; assembly: GCA_902598645.1. Taxonomy (GTDB): domain Bacteria; phylum Pseudomonadota; class Alphaproteobacteria; order Rhodospirillales; family JABHCV01; genus JACNJU01. The sequence continues at coordinate 35,604 of CACKCT010000002.1, forward strand.
AATCAAAAAGATTTAAACGAACTATCATTTCTGATTGGGCAAAGGCCTCGATGGCTTGCATCAAGCACACACAAGGGTGATGAAGAAATTGTAGGACGTATCCACAAGAATATAAAAACAACACAGCCTAAGATCCTAAGTATCATTGTACCACGTCATCCAATTCGGGGGCCAGAGATCGCAAAGACGCTTGAGAAAATGGGTTTAAATGTAACTCTTCGTTCATCAAACACTCCAATAAATACAAATACGGATATTTATATTGCAGATACCTTCGGAGAACTGGGACTTCTATATAGGCTAGTTCAAATTGTTTACATTGGAAAATCACTTGTATCTGTTGGCGGACAAAATCCGCTTGAGGCAGCACGTCTTGACTGTGCCATATTATTCGGCCCCAGAATGGATAACTTTTTGGAAATAACTAAGAAACTAATAAAAAATAATGCATGTATCGAAATATACGACGAGTCTGAGTTGCTCAAAACAATCAAAAGATTGTTGGAAGCCCCAGAAGAGTGCAATAAATTAGCAAAATCTGCAAAACAGGTTACAGAAGAACAATCCAGCGTTCTTGACGCTGTGCTTCATGAGCTTCAACCTTTTTTAACAAGGGGGCTTTGATGCTTGCCCCCAATTTTTGGAAATCAGGAAATAGCGGGGTCCTTGGAGCTTTACTTTCTCCGCTAAGTTGGCTCTATGGGTTCGTGACCAACGCAAGAATGACAGGAAAAGAACCCTGGGTATCACCAGTCCCAATTATTTGTATAGGTAATCTAGTCATTGGGGGTGCAGGGAAAACCCCTGTTGCGCTTGATCTGGCCCAACGCCTCAAAGAAAAAGGAAGAAATGTCCATTTTATATCACGTGGTTATGGTGGTTATGAGAAAGGTCCACTCCGTGTTGAGCCAACAATTCACGAATTTTCCAGAGTTGGGGATGAACCATTACTATTAGCAGCAAAAGCTCCAACTTGGGTATCACAGGAACGTCGGGCCGGTTGTGTGGCCGCAGCCAATGCGGGAGCAGACATCATCATCATGGATGATGGCTTTCAGAACCCACAAGTGGCAAAAGACTTTTCAATCATAGTTATTGATGGATGCTACGGGTTTGGTAATAAAAAATTACTTCCAGCTGGGCCACTCAGAGAGACGATTTCAGGAGGCCTTGCCCGCGCTGATGCAGTTGTTATCATCGGTGAAGACCGCACAGGAAGTTCAATTTTAGCCTCTAGTAATGGTCACAAACCAATGGGCGCTAGCCTTGTTCCAGACCCTTTACCAGAAAAGATTAAAGACAAACCCGTTGTAGCTTTCACAGGCATAGGACAGCCTGATAAGTTTTTTGAAACTATTTCTAATCTTGGATGTAAAATTCAAGAGCGCATTCCTTTTGGTGACCATCATCCATACAGCTTTACTGACATCAATCATCTTCGTGATACAGCCAAAAAAGGAAACGCCCATTTAGTATCCACAGAAAAAGATGCCCAACGCTTGCCCACATCTTTTTTGAGTGAGGTAACTATTATCCCTGTTGTCTTGAAATGGAGTGACAAAGAAGTTATTGAGACATTGCTGGATAAAATAAATAATGTTTAAAAACTATATTTCTCACCCATTACAAGGCATTGCTAGCTACCTTTTCTTCTTTTTGACGAAGTTATTACCTATTACTTGGGCTTCCGGTTTAGGCGGTTGGAGTGGACGTTTGATAGGGCCAATACTTAACATCTCAAGACGAGCTAGACGCAATATGTCAATAGCCTTTCCAGAGAAATCTGAAAAGGAAATTGAAGACCTAGTTAGCCAAATGTGGGACAATCTCGGTCGTACTGTGATGGAGTACCCATTACTTAACCGTATTAGAGTCAATGGCCAAAGGCCACATGTAACACTTGTTGGAAATGAATACCTCGAACTTTTACGTGACGACGATAAACCAGGATTACTTTTTACCGGTCACCTAGGTAACTGGGAAATACCAGCTATTTGCATATCTGCCCAAGGCCTTCCCCAGCATTTTGTCTACCGAGCACCAAATAACCCTTACGTAGAAAAATTATTTGAGAGGCGCCATTTGATTGATTGCACTCCAATCCCAAAGGGAGCTAGAGGTGCACGCATGGCATTGAAAGCACTCTCAGAGGGTGGTCACCTAGGCATGCTGGTTGATCAAAAAATGAACGATGGTATTGCAGCTCCTTTCTTTGGGCACACCGCTATGAGTGCCCCTGCCTTGGCACAGTTTGCCCTCAAATTCAGGTGTCCCGTCATCCCTGTAAGAGTGGAAAGACTAGAAGGTCCGAATTTTTGTATTACTTGTTATCCACCTCTAGAAATCACACCCAGTAACGACAAGCAGGCGGACATATTGGAGATAACAACTAAGGTCAACAGTATACTCGAGGAATGGATTCGAGAACGGCCCGCCCAGTGGTTATGGTTGCACAATCGCTGGCCTGAGGACCTCTTTTAATTCATGTCTCCTGCAATGAGAGCTGGATCAAGATGTGTTTGATTGAGTGTTACACCCCAATGTAGATGTGCCCCAGTTGCCCGCCCAGTTTTGCCTACTTTACCAATCGGAGTGCCTTGGGTGACCAGATCGCCCTTTTTGACCAGTAAAGCACTCATGTGGGCGTAAACACTTGTGAGACCAAATCCATGGTCAAGCATCAGAGTCTTTCCTGTGAAAAACATATCTTTGTTAACAAGGGCGACAATACCATCGGCCGGCGCCCTTATGACAGTACCTTCAGGTGCGGCAATATCTGTTCCATTATGAGCACTTCTTGGTTTTCCGTTTAGAATTCTTTGTGATCCAAAATCACTAGAAATTAGTCCTTTTACCGGCCACCTGAAGCCTGACAGAAAATAAGCCGATTGCGTTTCTTGTGATCTAACCCGGGCAATTTCTGTATTATCCTCCCTGATGCGAGCAATATCTTCTGGGTTTGGCGTCACCATGCGTGGGGGAAGTCCGTTGATATGTTGAGTTTTAAAAGTACGAGGTATCACATTCAGGATCTGTTTATTAACCGTACCCTCCAAACTAATGACTTTTAAGGTCGCTTCTTTCTTTGCATTGCGTCCAAAACCTATGAGGAAGTGACCATCAATTGACAGTGCGAGCGCTTGACCATTTAGCTCAACCCGGTTACTGGGATCGGTCACCCCAAAAACCAAGCCACCTTGAGTTTGATTACCTTGCAGTCTTAATTCACCAGCGACATCAGAAATAAAGACCATTATGAAAAAAAGACAAAGTGATATTTGTTTCATAGTAGACTTCCTTGATTCCCATCACCACCCATTTTACTTTTACCTGATTTTAATTTTTTTCCTGAGTCTCCTATAGCTTTGGCCGATACTTTACCATCGTAGAACCTAATCGACAATCTTGTGCCTCGGACAACATCCCGAGAGGAGGCCAAAATATTTCCTTCGCTATCACTAACAAGAGCAAACCCGCGCTCAAGAACTCGTTGGTAAGAGAAACTCTCTAACAAAGCAGATGCCTGCTTGAGACGTTGCCAGCGTGTAATCTGGAGCCCTTTTGTGGCTTGAAACAAAGCTCTTGCCTCACTATCTAGGCGCAAGCGAGAGTGATCAATCCATTTGTCTGGCTTTGGTATAGCTGCAGCTGCTTGAGCCAATCTAGAACGACAGCTTTCAATGCCTACATGCAAACTATTCTCCAAACGCTCACCCCAATCATCAAGTCGCTGAGAGGCATCTTCAACAACCCTGCGCAAACTGGGTAGGCCACGGCCTAAGCCATCGAGCATAACTTTGTTCTGAGTCAAGTTACGATTCATGGCGTTCAAAAGTCGCAGGCCGTCATCTATTACTTGGGCAAGCAATTCACTGCGGACTGGAACTGCCATTTCTGCTGCTGCAGTTGGTGTTGGAGCACGCACGTCTGCAGCAAAGTCAATAAGCGTGGTATCAGTTTCATGGCCAACGGCTGATATTAAAGGAATAGAACATGCTGCCGTGGCACGAACCACATCTTCTTCATTAAAAGCCATAAGATCTTCCAATGAACCTCCACCACGAGCCACAATCAACAGATCAGGGCGAGGGATCTTTCCGTTACCATCCAGAGCCGTAAAACTATTTATTGCATCACAAATTTCAGATGCTGCTGTATTACCTTGCACCACAACTGGCCACAAAATAACACGAACAGGAAAGCGATCTGACAATCGGTGTAAGATATCTTGAATTACTGCCCCTGCAGGAGAACTTACAACACCTATAACTTGCGGTAAAAAAGGTAAACTTTGTTTTTGGTTTTCTTCAAATAACCCCTCCGCAGCCAGCTTCCTTTTACGGTTCTCCAGAATCTTTAATAGGGCACCTTCGCCGGCTAATTCCATAGCATCTATAACTATTTGATAACTAGAGCGTGGGGCATAAGAGGTAATGCGGCCTGTTGCAATGATTTCTATACCATCTTCAGGATCAAGGGATAGACGCCCCACTGTGCCCTTCCAACAAACACCGTCAAGCACCGCATTGTCATCCTTCAAGCGCAGGTACATATGACCAGATGCAGCAAGTTTAAGACCAGAAATCTCACCACGAACCCTGACCCTTGAAAAACTCTCCTCTAGCGTGTTTTTTAGTGCTCTTGACAACTGTCCTACAGAGAGCTCTGGAAGATTGTGTAAAGATTCTTCAATCGATGGGTTTTCAGTCATGTACTATATTATGTATGTTAAAAATTAAATGTGCAAATAAAGGAAAGTTTACAATGAAGATTTTGGTTGTTGGTTCAGGAGGACGTGAACACTCTCTGTGTTGGGCTATCGCAAAATCACCTAAATGCGATGAGTTATTTTGTGCACCGGGTAATGCTGGAATAGAAAGAATTGCAAACTGCGTGGATATAAATGCAAATGATGTGAACGCCATTGCAATTTTTGCTTTAGAAAAAAAAATCGACTACGTTGTGGTGGGTCCAGAGGAACCCCTGGTCAACGGTCTGGTAGACAAACTCCAAGCACTCAATATTAAAGCATTTGGACCTAGCGCTGAAGCTGCTGCACTAGAGGGTTCGAAGGGGTTTATGAAAGATCTGTGCTCGAAGTACAACATACCTAGTGCAAAATACGGCCGCTTCAACAAACCCGAAAAAGCTAAGGAATTTATCGCCAATCACAAAAGTCCTATTGTTGTCAAAGCTGATGGTCTCGCTGCTGGCAAGGGTGTCATTATATGCGGTAACAAGCAAGAAGCTAACGCAGCGGTTGATTTCATTATGAATGAACTTGCTTTTGGAGATGCAGGAAATGAGGTCATAATAGAAGAGTTCTTGGAAGGTGAAGAAGCAAGTTTTTTTGTCCTTGTGGACGGAGAAAACACGATAGCATTGCGATCGGCTCAGGATCACAAGGCTGTTTACAATGGAGACAAAGGGCCCAATACAGGTGGAATGGGGGCCTATACGCCAGCTCCAATTGTAGACGATAAGATGGCAAAACGTATAATGGATGAAATCATCAAACCAACAGTTGCTGCCATGATAAAAGAAGGCAAACCCTACAAGGGTGTCCTATATGCGGGGCTTATGATTACGAGCAAAGGTCCACGTTTGATTGAATACAATGTGCGTTTTGGCGACCCAGAATGTCAGCCGCTAATGGTTGCTATGAAGTCAGATATTCTAGATATCCTAGTTGCCTCTACCGAGGGAACGCTTGATAAAGTCAAACTACAATGGCACAAAGAGGTCACGTTGATTGTAGTTATGGTCGCCCAAGGCTATCCAGGAAACTATCAGAGGGGGTCGGAAATCAAGGGGGTCAAGGAAGCTAGCGACATGAGCGACATTTTTGTTTTTCACGCTGGGACAAAGTTGGAAAATGGTAAACTTATTGCTACAGGAGGACGAGTTCTAGGCATTACATCAAAGGCTAAAACAGTCGCTGCTGCACAAAGACTTGCATACGAAGCTGTCGCAAAAATTAATTGGCCAGGTGGGTTTAATCGCACTGACATCGGCTGGCGTGCGATAAATCGAGAAGAAACATTATAAAAAAGGATTTAACTTCCATGGATGACCAAATACGAGTAGAGCTTGAGGCTGCCGCATTTCGCAGTCTTGTTGGACATTTGCGAAAACGAACAGATGTCCAGAACATTGACCTTATGAACCTATCGGGATTTTGTCGTAATTGCTTATCAAAATGGTACATAGCTGCTGCCAAAGAAAATAACATCGAGTTGTCCTATGAAAACGCTCGGGAAATAATCTACGGCATGCCTTACGAGGAATGGAAAACCAACTATCAGAAGGAAGCAACCGATGAACAAAAGCAGATGTTCCAGGATACAAAGCCCCTTCACGCAATTACTGGTGATGAAAAAAAATAATTATCGCAGATCCTCAAAAAAAGACTTCAGTAATTCCGATGCTTTACTTTCCTGTATACCGCCAATCACTTCCGGACGATGATGGCAACTAGAATGTTGAAACACTCGAGAACCGTGATCAACCCCACCTCCTTTGGGATCATAGGCCCCAAAATATAGTCTTCTTATGCGTGCGAAAGAGATTGCCGCAGCGCACATAGGACACGGTTCCAAGGTCACGTAAAGATCACACTTTTCAAGGCGAGGACTTGCTAGTATAGAAGTTGCCTTACGAATTGCAATTATTTCTGCATGGGCGGTAGGGTCATTATTGGCTATTATGCAGTTTCCCGCCCGAGATAAAACCTCACCCCTCACAGCATCAACTATTACTGCCCCTACGGGCACCTCTCCTCGCTCAGCTGCCTCGACAGCCTCTTCCATTGCTATTTCCATGTATGGGGCCGTAATCATCTTTAAATTTTGAACCTGTGTGCTGATATCTTCAAGTGTATAGCTTGCCGTAGCCCACATATAAGCATAAAGTTCAAATGATGATAATACCTGTTATTGGCATAACGCTAGATTCAGAGCAACCAGGGTCCTATTCAAATTTTCCGTGGTATGCACTAAGAGAAAACTACATAGAAGCGGTCTCGCATGCTGGTGGCTTACCTTTAGCTCTTCCCCATGAAATGGATTGGGTTGATGAATACCTAGACCTAATAGATGGGCTGGTCGTGACAGGTGGGAATTTTGATGTGGATCCAGCCCTATTTGGAGATAAAAAACGCCATTCGAGCGTTACAACCAAAAAAAATCGTACTCACTTTGAAATAGGTATTATCAAAGGAGCTCTGGAGCGTAATATGCCAATCCTTGGAATTTGCGGAGGTCAACAACTTCTACATGTTGTGTTGGGCGGCCGTTTGATTCAACATATTCCAGACACTATTGAAAAGCCGCTTGCCCACGAACAAACTAATCCTCGTAATGAACCTGGACACGACGTCTTCATAAAGAAGGGCACACTTTTGCACCGCATTGTTTGTGCTGATACCCTCGAAGTCAACAGCGCTCATCATCAGGCTGCACTAGATGAACCAGTTGGGGTCACAATCAACGCCCGAGCCAAGGACGGCATTATTGAAGGCATAGAATCTAATAACTACGATTTTTGTTTGGGAGTACAATGGCACCCAGAATTTGATATTAATGAAGGCGACAGAAAGATTTTTAAGGCACTTGTTGCTGCCTCAGGAAAAGTTAATGAATGCACAAAAACCTGAACGCGTAGCAAAAGTAATTGCACGCGCAGGCATATGCTCACGCCGGGAGGCAGAACGCAGGATTGCCGATAATAGAGTTATAGTTGATGGCAAGACTCTATTTAGTCCTGCTACTACAGTTTGTGATTCAAACGTCATACTGGTCGATGGCAAACCCCTACCCCGAGCCCAGGAAACACGACTTTGGCGCTATCACAAACCAACTGGCTTGGTGACCAGTCATAGTGATCCACAAGGGCGCCAAACTGTGTTTGATAATCTTTCACCAAAACTAGGGCGAGTCATTTCCATTGGCCGTCTAGATTTAAATTCTGAAGGTTTGTTATTATTAACTAATGATGGTGAGTTAGCACGGCGCCTTGAAATGCCCTCTACAGGGTGGATTCGGCGTTATCGGGTCCGGGTTCGCGGTACCGTCAATCAGAATAAGCTTAAGGCCCTTCAAAACGGACCCATTGTAGCTGGTATTAATTACAAATCTATCAAGGCCACCTTAGATAGTGAAACCCGCACAAATGCCTGGCTCACAGTCGCCTTGACTGAGGGCAAAAACCGAGAAATACGTAAAATCATGGAACACCTAGATCTGGAGGTAAATAGACTGATCCGTCTTTCCTACGGACCATTCGAATTAGGCAAGCTTAAGCGAAGTCAGGTTGATGAGGTCCATAATGAGATTCTAAAAAATCAATTGATAAAAAACAGACACAGGATTTCAGAAAAATTTCGTGGGGCTGGATGGGCGAAAGCAAAAAAAAGTATTAAACAAATTCGTTACAAAAAAAAATTTGATCGACATTCAGACAATACAAAAAAATGAGAATTATTGGCGGGAAATATAAAGGACGTAACCTCAAGACTCCAGCTGGCCATTACATTCGGCCTACGTCTGACCGTGCCCGCGAGGGCATTTTTAATATTCTCACGCATTCCATCAACTGGGGAGGCTTCAATAATATAACAGTGCTTGATGTTTTTTCTGGAACTGGAGCACTTGGGCTTGAAGCCATATCACGAGGAGCTTCTGCTGGAGTTTTCATTGACAACAATGCGAGTTCTCTTGAATTTGTAAAGACTAATGCTGCAGCCCTTGGTGTGGCCCATAATGTCCTGCCATTAAAAATTGATGCAACACAACTTTTACAACCGCCACGATCTGCTCATGCACCACTTGCTTTGACCTTTATCGATCCCCCCTACGGCACAAATCTCTCTGACCAAGCCCTCAAAGCTTTGTGCCATAAAGGTTGGATTGCATTTGGTGGACTTGTTGTAGTCGAAATAAGCAAAGACGATAAGCTAACTTTGCCCCATGGCCTTAAACTAATTGATGAACGCACTTACGGGGTAACGCTGATAAAGTTTCTGCAAAATCGGAATAATTAAGGTTTGATTGCCCTAATGTATATTACCGAACCCTAATTAGTGCAAAATTAAGCAGTTCATAGAACAACCTGACTATGTTGTTTCTTTAGTTCCTAAAATAAAACACAGATTAAAATTGTTATTGAACTGGAATCAGTCCCAGTTAAATTAATTTTTTTGTACAGAAAACCTTGAGCAAAGTTCTTAAATTGTCCATTCTAACTAATAAGTAAATAAATGTAGGTTCTGGGATTACAAGGTGCTATGAGTGATAATCGAATTTATTTATATGACTGTACTTTACGTGATGGGGCCCAAACACAGGGTGTTGACTTCTCTGCAACTGACAAAACCCTCATTGCTAAAGAACTTGACCTACTTGGCATAGACTACGTTGAAGGAGGTTGGCCAGGTGCCAATCCAACTGATGATGCTTTTTTTGCTTCACCACCAACCCTAACGCGTTCGTGTTTAACTGCCTTTGGTATGACACGCCGAGCGGGACGTTCTAGTGATAACGATCCAGGACTTAATGCCTTACTTGATTGCGGTACAAGAGCTATCTGCATGGTTGGCAAAACTTGGGATTTTCATGTAAATATGGCGCTTGAAATCAAGCAAGAGGAAAACATTGCTATGATCGCTGATTCAATTGCTCATGCATCTACTAAAGTCAACGAAGTAATGTTTGATGCGGAACATTTTTTTGATGGTTATAAGGATAATCCTGAGTTTGCATTAGCATGTCTCAAAGCGGCACATGATGCAGGAGGGCGTTGGATTATTTTGTGCGATACCAATGGCGGTACTTTACCCCACGAAATCACAGAAATTGTTAACGAAGTTACCCAACAAATTCCTGGATCTAAATTGGGTATTCATTGCCACGATGACACGGGGAATGCCGTCGCTAACACTCTAGCAGCTGTGCGTGCTGGGGTACGTCAAGTGCAGGGAGCACTCAATGGACTGGGAGAGCGTTGTGGTAACGCCAACTTGATTAGCATCATTCCATCACTTGTTTTAAAAATGGGTTATGAAACTGGTCTTTCTGCCAAAGATTTGACCCATCTTACCCATGTCTCCAAAATCCTTGACGAGTGCTTAAATCGACAACCAGTACGTAGTGCCCCATATGTTGGTGACTCAGCTTTTACACATAAGGGAGGACTGCATGTTTCGGCAGTTGGAAAAGATCCGCGAACATACGAACATGTGGAACCAAATCTCGTTGGCAACCAACGCCATATTGTCATTTCAGATCAAGCTGGACGAGCTAATATCCTTGCTCGCTTACGAGAAATAGGCATCAGCGTTAAACCAAAAGACCCAAAAGTTACACAACTTGTAAAGCGTGTAAAGGAACGTGAATTCGAGGGTTATACATACGATGGTGCTGGAGCAAGTTTTGAACTCTTAGCTCGGCGCGCACTTGGAAAAGTACCAGAGTATTTTCGTTGTAATAATTTCAGAGTTCTTGATGAACGTCGGTGGGATGCTAATGGTGATCTTGTTATCATGTCAGAAGCTACAGTCAAACTCACAGTTGATGGGGATGAATATATGACAGTAGCTGAGGGCAACGGCCCTGTAAATGCGCTAGATATGGCCTTAAGAAAAGTGCTAACACCTATTTATCCAACACTTGAAGACCTTCGCTTAGTCGATTTTAAAGTGCGCATCCTACGTTCGAAAGAAGCATCTGCCGCAACTACACGCGTGATGATACAATCTTCCTCTAAAGAAGAGAAAAACTGGTCAACTGTCGGGGTCTCCACAAATATTATTGAGGCTTCATATGAAGCATTAAGGGATAGCATCATCTTCAAATTATATCGTGACGGCATCACCTGAATTTTATGAGCAGTAAAAATAAAACACCCCGACAACCAAAATCTAGCGCAAAGTTACCAAAAAATGCACCGACCATCATCCTGATTAATCCGCAGCTTGGTGAAAATATTGGTATGGCAGCGCGAGCAATGCTCAACAACTCACTTGGAAGCTTACGCTTGGTTGACCCCGTGCACGGTTGGCCTAACAAACACGCAATTAAGCCATCAGCAGGGGCCAAAGTCGTTCTTGACTCAGTTCAGGTCTTTGCTGATACAGAGAAAGCAGTTGCAGATCTAAGTCACGTCTATGCGACAACAGCTAGAGACCGAGACATGACAAAACGTGTTCTAACAGCGCGCGCAGCAGCAATTGAAATGCGTCGTTTTATCGACGCAGGCTGCAAACCCGGAGTAATTTTCGGGCGCGAATCTTGGGGTTTAAGCAACAATGATGTAGCCCTTGCAGATACCCTAATAACAATTCCACTAAACCCGGCTTTCAGTTCTTTAAATCTAGCTCAAGCAGTTCTGCTGATAGGTTATGAGTGGTCCCAGTCAGGCAATGAGACTGAGGGGATCGACCTTCGCATCCCTAAACAAACTCGATTTGCAAACAAAAAAGAATTGATTGCATTGTTTGAGCACCTTGAAAAGGAATTGGATAATTGTGGCTTTTTAAGACCGCTGGAAAAACGACCAACCATGGTTAATAATATACGTAATGTTTTTCAGCGAGCCAATATGACAGAACAGGAGGTTCGTACTTTCAGGGGTATAATATCAGGGCTGGTACGACGCTAGGAGAACAAGTTAAATTAGTTAAAGTTGCTTAAAGTTTTATATTAAAGGTGACAAATAACATTTAAAAAACGATATTATAATCGTTCTGACAGCCAAATAGCTACACGTGAACCGGTTTTAACCAAGGCACTCAACGTTTCAAAGCCCGGCGTTTTTTCAGCGTCATGCTCCAGTCCAATGTTTTTATGTTCAATCTCTTCTGATCGGAATTTTTTACAAACATCTCGGAGACTGCTTTCTTTATTACCCATGCTCTCAAGCTTTTCAACTTGGGATGCATAGTGCTCATCAATCACTTCCTCAACAGCAACGGTGCAAGCCATCGCAGCTCTCTTGCCCATAAGAGCTGTTCCAGCACCCAATGCAAAACCTGCAAAGTGCCATAATGGCATCAATACTGTTGGACGAACCCGACGATTTTTAATAATTTCTGAAAATGTTTCAAAATGTTCAATCTCTTGATCTAACATATGTTTGATAATTGAAGAACTTTCTGAATGCCCCATAACACTCAATTGCCCTTGATAAATTCTGACTGCCCCATATTCGCCAGCATGATCAACCCTAATCATACGTTCGACCAATTGCTCTTGACTTAAGTCTCCTGGCAATAAACCAGCTTTTGATGAATACTTCTTTCTCTTCTCACTCATTTTTTCAACTTAATAATCGGCTTTATCAAAATTTTTCGACTTATCACTATAGTAATTATACACAGAGCACTCGACAAAAATACATTATAGATTGCCATACTTATTCCAAATATGCTCCAGTTTACTTCGTTGCAAGGTCTTTCTGCCTTTTTCATTAAGCTAGCGCGCAATTGTTCCAAAGTTGTATTTTGACTAAGACTTCCTGAACATTCAGAACTCCACCAGAGTTTCTCAACCCCAACATGGTAAAAAGCCAAGCCGGAACCAACTAGATAGATCAATGCACAAAACACAAAAATAATTGGGATCAATCTTGATGTAACTCTGAAACAAAGTGTAATAGTTGCAAAAAAACCAGTTATGAGAAAAGGTACACGTTGGTATAGGCAGAGTGAGCACGGTTCCTTTCCAAAAAAATGCTCCGCTAGAGAAACCGTAACTAAAACAGCCAAGGCTACAGCCAAAATAAATATTGCAAATAAACGTTGTATACACATGTTTTATTTATATGAGGTACTTTACTAGTATGAACCCCGCAAAAAGCAATACAAAAAAAATAGTAGTAAGAATACCTAAATTCTTTTCAATGAAGATGCGGATATTATCTCCAAAGTACCACAGTAGCCCAGCGACCAAAAAGAACCTCAAACCCCTTGATAAAGCCGAGGCTACAGTGAAAACAATAACATCCATATTAGTGACGCCACTAGCAATAGTAACAAGTTTATATGGGAAAAAAGTAAATCCGGCGCCAGCAACAATCCAAGCTCCCCATTGATGATAAAAACCTTGAAATTTTATAAACTCATCTGCATAGCCATATAAATCTAATACTGCCCTACCCAAACTTTCATAAAAAAAGTAGCCAATTCCATACCCGGCTAGGCCACCAAGCACAGATGCCACAGAACAGAGCAGGGCAATACGCCATGCTTTTTTTCTCGAAGCTAGAACCATAGGGATTATCAAAATATCTGGTGGGATAGGAAATACGGAGCTTTCTATAAATGACACAATGGCTAGTGCTAGCATAGCACGCCTATGTCCTGCCAAACTCATAGTCCAATCATAAAGTCCTCGAATCACCAAAAAATTCCTTACTAGTAAAATATAAACTTAAAGTGATAAGACCACTCAAACATTTGAGTTTACGACATTGAGATCACTTGTTTGTCAGGCTGTAATCTGAAGAAAAAAGGTATCGAACATAGTTTTACAACACAAATCTATATTTGCCACTCTCTTCACTAAATTAAATATGCAAAATCTTTTTTACCAATTTGGGAGCTGTTTACTTGCAACACAGCAAGTTTAGAGAATTTGAAAACAAGTAATATTTATTCTAAGACTCAGTCTGGTTCAGTAAATGACTGAGACAAACCTTTTATTATCGGATGCAAAAGATAGGTTATAAGACGACGTTTTCCAACCTTCATATCTGCAGAGGCAGTCATCCCAGATGTTAATTTAAAACCCTCGGGCAAACCTGTTAATTCAGTATGCGGAATGTTAATACGGCCTCTATATACTGAGTCCTTATCACCAGCTAAGTTTTTATCATAAGTATCTTGAGACATGTACGACAATGTCCCATCTAGGTCACCATATTGTTGGAATGGAAGGGCATCAAGCTTAACGGAGACAGATGACCCAATTCGTACATCACTAATATCCTTTGGAGAAATATCTACCTCTAATGTGAGCGGCTGATTCGCTCTTACTAAAGTTGCTATGCTCTCCCCCTCCCTCACTATTGAGCCAGCAGAAACCTTGGGAAGATCTAAAACTATCCCATCAACTGGCGCTTTTACCTCTACATTTCTCATATCACGACGAAGCTTGACTGCCTCTTGCGTAAGTTGAATACGTTTTTCTTCCTCCTTGGAACGTGCTTCTCCAAGTGAAGAAGACCACGAAGCTGTAAATTCTTCCTTATCCGCTTGGAGAACAGATAAGTCAGTCTTTTTTAACGCTAGCAGATTTTTTGCATCATAATAAGATCTCTCTGACTGCAATGTTGCATCTTGAGCCTGTAAATAGCTAAGTAGAGATCCATTTTGTCGACTGTAGAGAGCTTTTCTGGCTTTCTCAATCTGTCTTTTTAGATCAGCCTGCCGTTTGGTAATGCGTACAGTTTCAGATGCTGACTTTGTCTCATTTTCCAATTTAGCAATTTTATAAGAAAACGAAGTTAATTTTGATCTGTACTGATCAACACGCTTTTTGAGTATATCCGCCAGCATATTTGGAAGATTAAAATCTTTAGCTAAAGGCAGCCCGGTCTTTATAT
>CACKCT010000003.1:0-46617 GCA_902598645.1 Rhodospirillaceae bacterium
GGTGACATTGAAGAAGGAAAACGTCGCTATGTAGTCCGAACACAGGGAGACCTCTCTACTGCTGACCAAGTTAGTTCAATAGTTATCAGAAGCATTGCCGATCCTCAAACAGGTAGTGTCTCACGTGTAACTATTGGTGATATAGCAACTGTAAATTTCGGTTTTAAAAAAGCTACGGCAACTATACGCTATTTAGGTCAATCGGCCATTGCAATGAATGCGGTACGTGAAGCTGGCGCAAACGTTATCAACACAATGGAGGGCGTTCGCACCGCTGTAAAAGAGCTAAACTCGGCTTTTTTGCCATCAAATCAGCTTTCACTAGAACAGGTATATGATGAAACAGTTTACATCAATTCTGCTATCGAACTAGTTCACCAGAATATTTATATCGGTGGAACTCTGGCTGCTTTGATTTTATTTCTCTTCTTACGTTCTGGTTCAGCAACATTAATCGTTTCAATTGCAATACCTGTTTCAGTAGTTGGTTCTTTTGTTGCCATGGCGGCCATGGGCCGTTCCATTAACGTTATATCACTGGCAGGAATCGCTTTTGCTGTAGGCATGGTCGTCGATGCTGCAATAGTCGTTCTTGAAAATATATATAGACTTAGACAAGAAGGTAAGCCTGTCTCTGTCGCGGCCTACTTAGGAGCAAAACAAGTATGGGGCGCTGTTTTTGTATCAGCTTTAACTACAGTATTAGTGTTTATGCCGGTCCTAATCATGGAGCTCGAAATAGGCCAGCTTTTTAGAGACATCGCCGTTGCTATTTCAGTAGCGGTTACCCTATCATTAATCATAGCAATTAGCCTCATTCCAACCTTATCAAACCGTTTCCTAAGAAAAGCCCCGTCAAAAAACTTCTCAAGAAAACTACCCTTGGTTGATGATTTTTCGCAAATTTTTGTTCAAAAGGCTGATACTTTTACTCGCACAGTTATAAACAAAAAGAAATTGGCGATTTCAGTTGTACTGGGCTTGTTCTTCTTTGCCATAGCGCTTTCCACTATTTTACTACCAAAGTTGGAATATTTACCAGAGGGAAACCGTAATCTTGTAATTGGTGTTTTATTGCCACCACCAGGATATAACTTAAACACGGCGACTAGCATAGCCAAGGAGGTAGAAACAGCTGTGCGCCCTTTGTGGGCTAAAGAAAAAGGATATGAGTCTGAGCCAGGACACCCCCCTAAAATTAAAAATTTCTTTTTCGTTGCACGTTCGTCAACTACCTTTGTTGGAGCAAGCAGTGTTGACCCTTCGAGGGTTACCGAATTGATACCAGTAATTAGAAAACCTGTATTTAAGGAACCTGGAACATTTGGCTACATAACCCAACCTTCCCTGTTTGGTCGGTCCATTGGTGGAGGCAGATCCATAAATGTTGATATCTCTGGGCCAGATTTAGAGAAATTACTAGAAATTGCACTAAAGGGAACTAGTATTATTTCAAAGCAGTTGCCACGTGAGGAGGGTAACCAATTGCGCCCAAAACCAGGTTTGGAACTGGGTGCGCCTGAAGTTCGTATTTATCCTGACCCTGTGCGCCTAGCCGATAATGGCGTCACCGCGACTGCGTTTAGCCAAACAGTTGATACCTTTAATGACGATTTTCGTGTCGCCCAAATTACGATAGGTGGCAAACGTGTCGATCTGGCCTTAAAAGGCCCACAAAACCGTATTACAAAAACTCAAGGCATAAGCAGCCTGCCTATTGTTACAAGTTCCGGTAACATTATTCCAGTCAGTTCGCTAGCTGATGTGCGGGTAACATCTGGTCCGACAGAAATTTTACATAAGGAGCGTGAGCGCACCGTTACCCTTCAAGTGCGTCCTTCACCAAACATTCCTCTCGAGCAGGCAATGGAAGTTCTCGATGAAAAAGTAATTAAAGTTCTTCTCAATGAGGATTTACC
The DNA here is from genome assembly GCA_902598645.1 of Rhodospirillaceae bacterium. Taxonomy (GTDB): domain Bacteria; phylum Pseudomonadota; class Alphaproteobacteria; order Rhodospirillales; family JABHCV01; genus JACNJU01. The sequence goes on from CACKCT010000003.1 coordinate 1,920, forward strand.
GCCAGGAGTAAACGTACGTCTATCAGGTACTGCTAACAAGTTGACAGAAGCTTGGGATCATATGGTGATTAATCTAATTGTCGCCATATTAGTAGTTTATTTGGTTATGGCAGTATTATTTGAGAGTTTTATTTATCCTTTGATAATTATTTTCTCTGTCCCATTAGCCACAGCGGGTGGTGTTGGCGGACTCGCAATTCTGAATATTTTTGCTCCACATCCTTTAGACATGCTGACTCTGCTGGGCTTCGTCATCCTTGTAGGCATTGTTGTCAACAATGCTATCCTTTTGGTTCACCAAACACTCTATCATCACCGCAAGGAAAACTTAAATTTTGAAGCGGCACTGATAGCAGCGACCCGAAACCGAATTAGACCAATCTTTATGTCCACACTCACCAGTGTTTTTGGAATGTTACCGTTGGTCCTTTTTCCGGGAGCAGGCTCTGAGTTATATAGAGGTCTAGGATCTGTTGTAGTGGGCGGATTGGCACTTTCAGCAATTCTGACACTTGCTGTTATTCCACCTTTGTTGTCGCTTGTTTCAAGTTTTGGGGAAAAAAATTATAAACTAGATAAAATAACGACTGCAGATTAATATAAACTATATATATATATATATTCATATTTAGCTAATAAAAAACACTCAGTCTTAATGCAAGTCTAAATTAGTTGCGAACACCACATTCAACTCGTTAAAATTCAAATTGGTAACTGAACGATTAGTTTTTATCAAAGGAACAGTAAAAAAAACCCAACCCCTATGGACTTTGCCGACAAAACTATATTTTCGTTTTAAAAGATGTTATTGAAAAATTATATATCTTATAACCATTTTAACCCCTCTTATCGAGGATTTTAGATATGATAGACTTAAAAAAATAGGATATCGAAAACAAGCCATCATTATAATTACTTTCTGCTCAACCTTAAGTGGCACGTCCTCATTTCATATCTCATGAAGACCAGAAACTTATGACTTCAACTCCAATTTCAAAAAAGAATAAGATGTTTATTAACAATCTTAAAACTACTTTATGATTTAAACGGTTAAGGACCAACACAAATACCTAAAAGCACTCGTAATTAGACTTTAGTATATTTAATTATTATTTGGGGTTTATAGAGCTGTCTGTAAATGTAAAGTCTGCTTAAAATATGGAGTAGGGAAATGAGCGAAGCAGTTGAAACTTCAATAAATATTGAGCAGATTCATGCTAATGCTAAACGCGCAAGCACTTTACTGAAAGCAATGAGCAACCAACATCGGTTGCTTATTCTATGTCAGTTGGTTCCGAGTGAAAAATGTGTTGGTGAACTTGAAAAAATTGTTGGATTAAGCCAATCAGCACTATCACAGCATCTCGCACGTCTGCGAAGAGACGAACTCGTGTCAACACGCCGCGAGGCACAAACCATTTATTATTCACTATCTGGTGAGGAAGCAAGTGCAGTAATCGAGACTATTTACAGTCTCTACTGTAGAAATAATGCTGTTTTGTCATTAGAGGATGGGGCAAATATCACAGAGATTTAAGCTTTAGTGCCAGAAAACTTCTTTTCTTGTTGTATTAATAGCTTTTTCACCGGGGTGCCAAGGTCGCGGTTTTCCCTTAGTCTTTTCAATTGATATTGGACGGTTGATAGTTATGTCCTCAGTTGGCAAACCCTGTGGTTGAATTGTATCTAAATTTTTTGTTGTTTTTGAAGTCATCCAGCGCAATTCTTCTTTAATGATTTCCATATGATGACTTGGCTCTGCCCTCATAACTCCTCGAACGATCTCCTTTCTAACCGGCTGTGGCAGTTCGTTAAAATTTTCTAAAAATAAAAATTTAATTGACGGACGTATATTCTCAGACAAAAGTATACTTAGCACTAGTTTTTTTCGAATATCACTACGCATATTTCCTGCTTCAGTTAGCTCAAAAAACTGACAAACAAAAAGCCGTGGTGCAATTAAACCATCCAACAATGCCTGTAAATTCTTGCGTAGTGCAAGAGTATATTCTCTGCGGCTATTGACAATATATTTGTTAGCTTGGCCACGAACGTTACGTATAATTTCAGGGTTAAAAGCACTTTCAGTTATAAGTGAAATACAATCAGAAATTATTGGATGCTTTGTAGACTCACGTACCACTTGAATAACACCATTAATCAAAGGAGATTCTTTGCCCATAGGACCAAGGCGTGTAGCCGCTGCAAGTGCCATGGGCGGTTCTGGATCACGAGATGCCATCATAGAGAGAGCTAGCGGATCTTCAATTGACTGCAAATCGATATCAGTATTCATTAGGTTCTCAGGAAGTAACATCCTAGTTTCCTCACCGGGCATGCAGATTGGCTGATGTGCTTTATAGTTTTCCTTAATGTCTAGTGCAGTTTTAAGCCCGTCGTGGGTGATGCCATCAAGATGGGTCATATTGTCGATCTCTCTCTTTTCAAACAAACTCAAGCAAGTCTTAGAAGATTGCTAATTGGAATATTATGGGGCTGCTTATATCTATTTGGTTAACGTCGACAAAAAATTTGAAATATCCGGTAGAAATTAAAAAAAATTTGCGAATCTGAAGAGAATCAGTTGCTTAAAAAAACAGGCTGAACGTAATTTTTTTGGGGTAAAAATCACTAAATTGAAAAAAAATCTAAAAAAAAAATTGCAATCAAAATTTCAATTAAAAAGCAAATTTTCTAGCAAATTATTTCGACAACTAAAATTCTTACTTCAATACAAGAGTGATTCAAACTATTGAAAAGAATCTATTTTTTTCATCTTTTTTCAAATTACACTCAAAAAACTAAACACTAAAACACGTTATTTTTAAAGCAGAAAACTCCTGTTTTTACCCCAAGCATAATAAACTTTGTTACTAGATGATGTGTCATGACTGTTGACACTATACAGCATATGCAATATTCCAAACTTAGTTATAGATAAAAAAGAGTCTAGCGATTCCAACGAGTCGCATAGAAATATAAGACCCTAATTACTCTCAGGAGTAACTATCAAAAGGATGTTTAAGGGGTATCTTTTTGAAGCCTGAGACTAAATAAAGAGAGACCCCCAATTAGCACGAAGGATTTCAAATTATGTCTTCCTTAAAACAGATCAAAAAAACTAAAGGCACTCATCAAAATATGAGTAGACCATTTACTATTTTTTACGTGAATTCAAAAATACCAAAAGAAATCCTCACTGACACTATCATGGCAAAGAGTAACGAAGATGCACAAGCAATGGCTACCGCAAAACACGTAGATTCATCAATACTATATGTTCGGGGTATTGGCGACAGTGAGCCAGCTGATATCAAAAAAAGAGCCTTGCCAGTCAGAAGCCCCAGTTATGAACAATTTCCTTGTGCGCGATTCATCAAAGGTGAATTTCTTCAAGCAACCTTTACAGATGACATCATACTGGAGTCCTTATCTGATACAGCCTGAATCATAATGAAATGGTATACTTATGCGAATCGGAATTGACCTTGGCGGCACCAAGATAGAAGGAATACTACTTGATAATCTTGGCGTTGAGAAAGCACGGCTCAAGGTCGCCACACCAACTGGGGACTACCTCGCTACTATTCAAGCCATAACTAATCTAGTTGCAGATATAGAAAAACTGGGTAATTTAAGAAATAACGAAACTCCAATAGGTATCGGTATTCCAGGCACTGTTTCACCTGCTACCTCATTGATTAAAAATGCTAACTCAACTTGTCTCATAGGCAAAGACCTGAACAAAGATCTATCTAAAGCCCTTAAGCGTCCCGTTCGAATTGCCAACGATGCTAACTGCTTTACTGTATCTGAGGCTACAGACGGAGCTGGTGCTGGTGCTTTCGTTGTATTTGGCGTCATTCTTGGTACCGGAGTAGGTGGCTGTATCGCAATCGATGGTAGAGCCATAAATGGCATCAATAGAATTTCTGGCGAATGGGGCCACAACCCTTTACCTTGGGCTACTGATGAGGAACGACCAGGACCTCAGTGTTACTGTGGTCAAAAAGGGTGCATAGAAACTTTTTTGTCTGGCCCAGGTTTATCTGCTGATTTTGAGAGAGAGAGTTCACAAATTTGCACACCTAGTGAACTTGTCAAAATTAATAGTTTTGAAACTAACGAAGCACTCAACCGATTTGAGAACCGTCTAGCCCGGGCACTTGCGAGTGTAATCAATATTGTGGACCCAGATGTTATTGTTCTTGGTGGCGGGTTATCTAACATAACTCAGCTATATAAAAACGTTCCAAACCTATGGGAACAATGGGTATTCTCGGACAGGGTTGACACACTCTTACTGGAAAATATTCATGGAGCCTCAAGTGGCGTTCGCGGAGCTGCATGGCTAAATTAGTTTTTCAACCTACAACAATTACCACCAGATATGCTTAATAATCTTTCTATGTTAGAAAATACTGGATTAATAACCTAAAAAGCGAACTGGAAAAGTAGCCCTCTTTATAAACGACTTTCCTCTTCTATATCTTATAAGATCTTTTATGGCGCAGAACACACGAATCTCTAAAAAGTTAAGTTAAGAGTAAAAAAACAAGTCTTTTAAAGTTTTGATAAAAAAAACAGTATTAAGTTTTGGAAATCTGCTTGCTATATGATGATTTCCTTTTAATTTTATGCTTATTTCTAACTATGAGCATTTCAGAAAAGTCATCCGTGATACTCTATACTTCTGGTGCATTGTTTTTTATTAGAGTATTTTTTTTTGCTGAGACCTGACCAATGGATTTTTCTTTGTCAAAAAAATCTTGAGGTGAGGAAAGCCTCCATTTTCGATGGTCGATATGCAGAGCCCAAGCGTCAATAATGCCAGATTTCATTATTCTTAATTTCACATCTGTTTTTTGAAAGCTATTAAATGGCCCTACGGCGACACGATAAAATTTTTCACCATTAACAAATGATACCAATACAGCAGGTCCAAGATCAGAATGCTTTTTTATCAAACTCTTGGCATATTCACTATTGGAAAAGCTACCGACCACATAATACAAATTTGCGTCCAATCGATTGCTCCAAACACGCTTACCTAAAACTAACTGGCGCGGGACAACTGATGACACAGATTTTTTTTCTTTAAAATTATTTTCAAAAGACGGTGACAAGGACAAGTTTGTTTCAGTAGTTGTTGCCATTTTGTTAGCAAGTTGTATATCTACCAGTTCAAATTCCGTGAGTTCAGATGTATTCCAGGAAGGATATGCTTCAATAGCTGCAATTATTCCATTATCTTCATTGTTAGTACAAATTTCTTGACCCTGAACAATTCGTAACAAAGCACAGTCCTTTTGAGCAACAAAAGAAATACCATGATCAGTAACTGACTTCTCTGTTGTAATATAAGAGAATCCATCAATTGCCCAAGAAGCCACCTGAAAAGGTAAAGGCATTGCACAACCATTAATAAAAATCACACAAGAAATGATAGATAAATTGCGCACTATGGATTTGGGCCTGAAATACATTTTAGCTTACTTTACGGTTGATTTTTTACTTTTACAGTAACCTCATCTGATTATGATGACGCTCGTTGCTTTTGGCTAGCGATAATAGTCTTTTGTAACATTACTACTAGATTTAAAAGACAACGGGGTTTTCCTTTTCTTAAATTATCTATATATGTCGAAATATGCATCTGATTAATAATACTGCAACACTACATGCCTTTTGCAAAAGTCTCACTGGCGCGAAGTTTATAACCGTTGATACAGAATTTATACGTGAAACTACCTATTGGCCTCTACTTTGCCTGATCCAGATAGCTGGACCCAATGATGCGAAGGCCATTGATCCACTTGCACCAAACATTGACTTAACACCGTTGATAGATCTTCTTAACGACCCTTCCATTCTCAAGGTCTTTCACGCGGCGAGACAAGACCTAGAAATATTTTATCATTTAATGGGTCGAGTTCCTGCCCCATTGTTCGATACGCAAGTTGCTGCGATGGTTTGCGGTTTTGGTGATTCCGTTGGCTACCAAAATTTAATTGCCAAGTTAACTAACGGCCAGATTGATAAATCTTTACGCTTCACGGACTGGTCCTTACGACCCTTAAGCGACCGCCAAATCTCTTATGCATTGTCTGATGTCACACACCTGCGTGACGCTTACATTAAATTAAGTGACCAGTTACAGGCCAATGGGCGTGAAAAATGGCTTGATGAGGAAATGGCAATCCTTAATTCACATAAGACTTATGACCTTGACCCATACAAGGCATACCAACGTATTAAATCACGAAGTATAAAACCGCGTTACTTGGCAATATTAAGGGAAATTGCTGCCTGGCGCGAGCTTGAAGCAAAAAAACATAACAAGCCACGTAATCGCATACTTCGAGATGAGACACTCCAAGAAATTGCTCACCATGCACCAAAAACGCCAAATGATTTAGAGCGTACTCGAGGTCTAGGACGCAAATTAGCGGAGGGTCCCTCTGGTATTAAACTATTAGAAGCAATTAAAAAAGGTGCAGCAGTCCCAATTGCAGATTGCCCCAAGCCAAAACCTAAGGCTGAAATACCACGTGGTCTAGGACCTGTTATTGACCTGCTCAAAGTGCTTTTAAAGATGAAGTGCGACGATAATGACGTAGCTCAGAAATTGCTAGCTTCTACTAATGAAATTGAATTAATTGCTGCTTTTGGCGAGGATGCGGATGTACGCACAATGGCTGGCTGGCGACGCAAATTATTTGGAAATGATGCACTTAAACTTTGTAAAGGCGAATTAGGGTTCGTCATCAAAGATAGACGTTTAAGCTTAATTAACTTGCCTGAAAAACGGTAATGGTTATTGTCGACTTAACAATCCATTGATAGCTTTCGATAATGCAAAAGAAAAATTTTTAATAGGCAATTGCCTCGTTTTTGCTTTATTGCTCAGCAGTACATCTTATCTAGTTTTTCAATTACCTTGCGCACAAGGGCTAATGAGACACTACTTTTTTTTGATAAAGACAATTCATCAGCAATCGAGACAAAATCCCCTAAGGCTTTAAATGAACGTTCAATTCTAGACTGCACGTAGGCCACCAACTCACTATTGATCATCAACTGTCGATCTGAAAATTGTTTGACGAGAACTGCCGCTAGCAATTCGTCATCAGGAGGGCCAATTTTGGCCAATGTTGCAGTATTTAGTCTTGATGATAAATCTGCAAGCGTCAAACCCCAACGTGAAGGTGGGGATTTTGCTGTAATCATGATAGTTGATTTATGTTCTTTAAGTGTATTATAGAGATGTAATAGAGCAATCTGGAGCTCATTTTTATTGCAATGTGCAAATGCTTTGTCCAAATCATCGAGCAAACACGCTTTAGCTCCATTAAGCAGGGATTGAGGCTCTTCCTTCAACAACTTTGATGGGGATAATCTTACCGCTGAAGCACGAGCCAAGAATACTTGTGCCAAGTGCGACTTGCCACAACCGGAAGGGCCATGAATAACGAATGCAGGAGAGGGCCAATGAGGCCAATAATCGATCCATGCTACAGCTTCTTGATTGCAGGAATTTACGAGGAAGTCTTGAGCCTCAAGTGCTGGACGGTGTTCAAAATCGAAAACAAGTTGTGAAGGCATTTTCGTCTATTAATGCTCGGTTGAACCATTAGCACCGTACAAGGGGCTTTCAAGATAACGCCCTATGGAAAACCGCGCAAGAACGCCTATTACAGCCGTTACCGGAACTGCTAATAAAACACCAGTAAAACCAAACAAAGAACCACCAGCCAGCAAGGAAAAAATAACCCAAATCGGATGCAATCCAACCCTTTCTCCTACCATTTTTGGTGTCAGGATGTAACTTTCAGCGGCTTGCCCCACAAGAAAAATGACCACAACTATGATGGTTGGAAGCCAGTCAGAAAACTGGGATAAAGCAAGACCAACCCCAACTACAAGTCCCACAACGGCCCCCACATAGGGAATAAATGCCAACAAACCAGCACTTAAACCTACTAATAAGCCAAATTCTAGACCTACTATGGTCAACGCAGAAGAGTAGAAAATCCCCAACACTAAACATACACTTGCCTGACCTCGAACAAAAGCAGCAATAGTATCATCAATTGCTTTTAGCTGACTCCGAAAAGTTTCAGCAGAACGACGCGGTAAAAGTTCATCAAATCGCGCAACAATCTTGTCCCAATCTCTTAATAAATAAAAAGCAACAAGTGGCGTAATGACAAGCAAGGACAAAACATTAAAGAAGGCAAGCCCACCACTCCAGATATCCTGTAAAAAACCACCAAGCCAACCCAGAATATTTCCCGCATAGGACGTAGCCCCTTGCAGATTATCTATTTCACCACTTGAAAGCTGCTCGTTTAAAAGCTCCAGAAAAAAGTGTGTTTGTTCAAGCAAAAAATCTATTAAATCAGGCAGACGTGAGAGCAATCCAATTATTTGCCCCTGAAGAAGGGGAAACAAAAGAATCATTATAGCTGTTGTTAGCCCCAGAAAGGCTAGAATGACAACACCTGCTGAGAGTCCTCTGGACAAACCAGCGTCCTCCAAACGATCAGCAAAAGGATCAAAAAAATAGGCGACAGCCAAACCTGCAACGAAGGGTGCCAACACCCCACTCAGTAAATATAGCATAAAGGCAAAAAGAGCGAGACCACTTAACCAAAAAGCAGCTATGCGATCCCTAGTCATGGGTTGAATAATTTTTTTTACCATAATTTATGCCACCTCTCAAAAGTCATGTTACCCCTTGTCTTTAACAAAAATGAAAGCAAGATACGATAAACCAGATATAAGAGTTGTTACTGCCACAATGCCCATCATCACTTCAAATAATGAGCCAACATCTAAATCAAAACCCTCTGAACCCAAGACTAATGCTGCCAGAACGATCTGAGCTACTGTATTTATTTTACTAATAATCAAAGGATTCATTTCGAGCTTTACAACCATAGCCTGATAAAGAATCACTGCCCCAACAATCATCACATCACGAAAGACAACCATAATAACTAGCCAGCTCTCAAGATATCCCTGAACACCCAAAGTAATATATATGCTTACCAGTAATGCTTTATCAGCTAGTGGGTCCAGATATTTTCCAAATTCAGTAACTTGACCCCAACGTTTGGCAAGAAAACCGTCTATAGCATCACTAACACCAGCCATAACAAACAAACCAAAAGCTGCAAGAATGTAATTGTTTAGGATCAACCATACTGTTACAGGCACCGCCATTAACCGGCCCAAAGTAATTATATTGGGAATATTAAGGTCAAGGTTGTTTCCACTAAATTGATGTATTATTTTTTCAACTCCAATTCCCAACTATCTCCCTCCCTAGTGATTCTTAGGTCGGCTTGTTCCAGAGCTAGGGCAAGCTGCTCCGGTTCACCAATGTAGTGAAGGTTAACGCGAGCCTCATCCAATGAAAGAATTACTAGATCACTTCGCCGAATTACTGCAACATCTGCGAGTCGACTACGAACGTCAAGCCAATCTTTGAGGCTTCCAATTCTAATTTTAATCGCTACTACAGCCTGACGACCAAACTGTAATATATTATCGCGTTTCCAGTTATCCTCAATATGACTAGTAAGCTCTAGGGAAGCTCTTGAAAGTAAGCTATCTAAATCTTCAGTGTCGTTTGAAGCAAAACTCTTAACTACGGTTTGTTCTTGTAATATACTTCCATAACGCGTTACATATACCTCAAGATCAGGTCGCCCACGGTCCATTTTCAAAATAGCTAAAGCAACCACCGTATCTCCTGCATCATAACGTTTGGCAATGGCTGATAGACGTTGTTCATCACCAGAAACCGTTTGTTCTGGCCCAATAGTTGCTATGTCTTGTAGATCACCCTTGGGCAAAATAGCCGGAACTAACGAAAATTTCTTTGGGCGATTGTTCCAAGCGTCACGCCAGGGGTTTGGGTCATCCCATAAAAGCAAAGAACCCGCCGCTTGATATACAGGCAATACCAACACCGGCTTGGACGTAGTTTCTGCGAAAGCTATTTGCTGATCCTTTAACAGGTTACGAACATCGTCAGCCTTAAAGCTGTAGTTCAATGTCGCCAAATAACGAACATTTGAAGCCTTTTCCTCCGCAACTTCAAAGTCGGCAATAAAAGTTGCTGTATCGCTAGCACTAAAAATTGGCAACCTCTCATGGTCAGCTCTAATAGTCAGCCGTTCTAGAAGTTCCCTGAAAGCTAACCGCTCTCCTGAAGCCAACGCCTGATCCCTTGCTGCTGCTGTAGATTCTGCAGTAACATCAACTTTTATTCCCTGCACAACAAAAACATCCGACTTTGCTGCCCAACTATCTCTGCTATCAGCTAGAAAACCAAAAACAGTTATTATTGCAAGCAGAAAAAAAATTCGCATTAGTCTGCTCATCCGTGGATCGATCATTGCAAACAGCCCCAGATAAAGTATCTTCTTTTCTAACATATTGTACTAATATCTAGCACAGTTTGAACAGGGAGGAAGCCATTAACGGCCTAAATTATAAAAAAGCAGGCGTGGACATTAAAGCTGGGGAGGCTTTAGTTAAGGTGATTAAACCTCTCACAAAATCAACAACACGCTCTGGTGTGACCTCAAATATTGGTGGTTTTGGTGCGCTTTTTGACTTGAAGCAGGCGGGTTATATTGATCCTGTATTAGTAGCCAGTACTGATGGGGTAGGAACCAAACTCAAAATCGCAATCGATATAGGCAAGCATGATACAGTTGGCATTGATTTGGTTGCCATGTGTGTAAACGACCTAATTGTCCAGGGAGCTGAACCACTTTTTTTTCTGGATTATTTTGCTACATCCAAACTTGATGTAGAATCTGGAAAGGAAATAATTTCTGGGATTGCTCAAGGTTGTAAACTTGCTAGATGTGCCTTAATAGGTGGAGAGACAGCTGAAATGCCGGGAATGTATTCTGGAAGCGACTATGATCTAGCCGGTTTTTGTGTCGGAGCTGTGGAGCGAAAGAAAATACTGAGTGGCAAGAAAATCAGTGAGGGCAATATTATTCTTGGACTGGCGTCAAGCGGCCTGCATTCTAATGGTTTCTCACTTGTCAGACACATTATCAAAGATTTAGGTATTAGCTACACAGGAGACGCTCCTTTTCGACCAGGCACAACCGTAGCAGAGGCCTTATTAGAGCCAACAAAAATCTATGTAACGGGCATACTCTCCACCATTGAAGCAGGCGGGGTTCATGGCATAGCACACATTACTGGTGGTGGTCTCATCGAAAATATTCCGCGTGTGTTACCCAAGGGCCTTGGTGCAAACCTAATTGCATCAGCCTGGGAATTGCCAGAAGTCTTCAAATGGCTAGCAATTGAAGGAAAGATTAGTCAAATAGAAATGGCTCGCACCTTCAATTGTGGGATTGGCATGGTGTTGATTGTTGATGAGTCATGCGCAGACAACCTTTGTCAAATACTAATGCATTGTCATGAGCAGGCAGTCCCTATTGGAAAGATAGTAAAACGTGAAGATAGCAGTGTTGAAATATTAGATATTGAACAGCAATGGCCAAACTAAAACTTTGTGTATTTATTTCAGGAAGGGGTTCCAATTTACAGTCTTTGATAGATGCCTGTACAGATAAGGACTACCCTGCTCAAATAGTCTTGGTTATTTCCAACGTAGATGGAGTCCTCGGTCTGGAGCGGGCAAAAGCTGCGGGTATTCAAACCTTGGTGTTTGAAAGAAAAAACTACAAAAACTCTAAAAGTCTAGATGCTGCAATGAATGAAGCAATTAAACCACTTGATGTTAATTTGATCTGCCTTGCTGGGTACATGCGTATCTTAAGTGACAAGTTTGTCGACCAGTGGCGTGACCGAATGATTAATATTCATCCATCGCTTTTACCCGCATTTAAGGGACTTAATGTACAGCAGCGTGCAATAGATTCTGGCGTCCGCTTCTCTGGTTGCACGGTACACTACGTACGCCGTGACATGGATACTGGACCGATTATTGTGCAGGCGGTTGTACCAGTATTAAACAATGATGACTCCGAGTCATTAGCAGCTCGTATCCTTGCACAAGAACACAAGATTTATCCCTTGGCCGTTCGCTTGATTGCCCAAGGGCTCACCACTATCATCAACGAGCGAGTTTTAGTAGACAGCAAAGCTAATCTTAGCGAAACGCAAATAAATCCGAGAGGGTAGGTGTCTATCGCCATTAAACCTCGCTCCCAACTCTAGAACATGTACTCCTGTAACTGCTCTCTTTCCTATCTGCTGTCATCCAACCAAATTAGAGAAAATAGCTAGGAACTAATCTCATTCATGGGTGTATGAAGTAGAAGATGTGCAAAAAATACATTTTAATTTGAGAGTTATTGTGAACCCTAGCTAATAAGAATTGATACAGAACTCAGTCTTATTAGGACCCTTAGTTCTGATTATCTCTATTAATCTGAGCTTTATCCAACAATATCTGCATCTGAAAAGAAAAAGCTGATTTCTCTAGCTGCATTTTCAAGACTGTCAGAGCCATGCACAGAGTTTTCTTGAACGTTTAACGCAAACTCCTTTCGCACGGTTCCTTCTTCTGCTTGAGCAGGGTTGGTAGCCCCCATAATCTTACGATGAGCCGAAACAGCGTCGTCACCTTCTAATACTTGGGCCACAATAGGAGCTGATATCATATAATCTACAAGTTCGCCAAAGAAAGAACGTTCATTGTGAACCTCATAAAAGGTTTCAGCTTGATCACGCGAAAGTCGTATTCGGCGTTGTGCAATAATTCGCAGGCCCGCTTCTTCAAACATGGCGTTAATTTTACCGGTAATATTACGCTCGGTTGCATCCGGTTTAATAATGGACAAGGTACGTTCTATAGCCATTTACCCCCAGTCCTTTCTAAGTTGTTAATATATTGTATCAAGGCGGCGTTTTATAAACCTATACCAAAAAGATAGCAATAGTTTGAGTATAAACATTTATTCATTTTTATAAGCTTGTATCCTCAGCTGAGCACCGTGCTAACAAAGTATTCATGCTTCAAATACAGGAACTTACATACCAAATAACGGTCGTGCCTCGTTTGATCAGGCTTCCATTACCTTGTCTACAGGACACAAGGCTGGTCTAGTTACCCGAAAAGGAATGGCTTGAGGTCCATGAAAAATTAGAAAATGCTATGGTAAAAAAATTTTTAAAAATTATTTTCAGATCAAGACCGATTGATTCTAGTTCAAGAAAATTAACTTGCAGTTGTGTTTTCAATCCATTCACCATGCTCGTTCTGTTTCAAGTATTTGAGATCGTGACCAGAATTTTTGTAAGTTTGCCATAGTCTCCTCGCTCTGTTAAGCTGTGCTGAATTGTTACCATCAAACAACTCAAAACAACGCTCAAAATCGCCGATATTTGAAGTATAGGCACCATCAGAAAGAAATAAATAAGTCGCCTCATTAGGATTTTCATCAACGGACGTGAGCCAAATAGGTTGATGTTCAGCATGTCCGTCCTCTTTGGTACCATGGGGTAGCCAAGCACCCTTTTGATAATTCCACAGTAGGGTATTTAATTGTTCAGCGTAGGTGGAGGAACCAACCATGACTATGGCCCGTTTTTCCAATTTCATTGTTTTTTCTAACAAAAGTGGCAAAACTTTCTCAAGGTGTGACTTTTGCAAATGATAAAAAGATATCTCAGTCATCAATCACTAGAGTTTATTTCTCGTAATTGTCAGCTACTAAGCGATCAAGCAAGCGAACTCCAAAGGCAGTTCCACCTTTAGGTACGATGGGTGTCGTTTTATTTGACCAAGTTACACCAGCTATATCCAGATGTGCCCATGGTGTTTCATCTACAAAGCGCCTTAAAAATTGTGCTGCTGTAATCGATCCAGCTCCTCGGCCTCCAGAAATATTTTTCATATCAGCAGCATCACAATTTATCAGCTTGTCATAATTGTCTCCCAACGGCATGCGCCAAACATTCTCGCCCACAGCCTCGCCAGCCTTTCTGAGCTGTTCCGATAATTTATCGTCGTTGGAAAAAAGTCCAGCCATCTCATTGCCTAGGCTGATGATGATGGCCCCGGTTAGAGTTGCTAAATCAACCATAAATCTTGGCTTGTAGTACTTTTTAGTATACCAAAGTGCATCAGCTAGAACAAGGCGACCCTCTGCATCAGTATTTAGCACTTCGATGGTTTGCCCGGACATCGAAGTTACAATATCCCCAGGACGTTGAGCTGAACCTGATGGCATATTTTCAACTAATCCAATAACACCAACAACATTTGCGTTGGCCTTACGTCCAGCTAAAGCCTTCATTAAACCTATGACTACACCAGAACCACCCATATCCCATTTCATATCCTCCATGCCTCCAGAGGGCTTAATAGAAATTCCACCTGTATCGAAGGTTACACCCTTACCTACAAAAGCAAGAGGTGGTTCTTTCTTACTCTTACCCTTCTTTCCATACCATTTCATAATGACCAGTTGTGACTCGCGAACGCTTCCTTGGCCCACGCCCAAAAGAGCACCCATTCCAAGCTTTCGCATTTTCGCTTCTCCAAGCACCTCAACCTTAACGCCAAGCTTTGTTAATGATTGGGCTTGCTTGGCAAGTGTTTGTGGGTAGAGCACATTGGCTGGCTCAGAGACTAAATCACGAGTAAAAAAAACGCCCTCAGCAACCTTGTTTTTAGGACCAAAAATTACACGTGCTTTGGCCGACCCCTTGCAAACAAACTTTAAGTATTTAATGCTTGGTTTAGCCTCCTTTTTTTCCTTGGTTCGATACTTATCAAATCGGTAGGAACGCAATTGTGCCCCAAAGGCAACCTCTGCGGCCATTTCATCAGGCCTCATTTGACAACCTTCTATATGATCAATTAGCACATGAACTGTGGGATGGCCTTTTGAAGCCAGTTCTCCGTAAATTTTTCCACCTAAATGCTGCAAAATTTTTGCATCAATGTCCTTTGACTTGCCTAGTCCAAGAACCAATATTTGATCAAGTCTAGTCCCTGTGGGTGCCAATAATGTTAAATTCTCACCATTTGAGCCACTAAAACGACTCGCTTTGATAGCGCGAACCAGACCACCACTCATTTTCTTATCTAAAATCTCTGCGCTACTACAAAGTTTTCGTTGTTTATGGGTGCAAACAACAATTACACCTGTCTCAGGAATGGAGGGATTAGAAAAAGTAATCTTCATATAGAAATTTCCTTATATTTTTCCTATAGATCTTTAATTGCAGCAAGACGATTTTCCCAAATTTCCAAATCGTCTGGATCGGCGTCTATATCATTTTCTTTTATCATTTTTTTATGAATAGAAATTTGCTCATTGATACAAGCTCTAACCTCGACAAGATGGTCGTCAGATATATCATTGATTATTACTTTTCCATCAAACAACATATCTGCACGGTCCATCATCGTTAACTTTTCCACCTTAGCTTCTACGTCACGCCATTGCTGATACCAAGCATCATAAATTGCAGACTCACCCTTAAACCCAGCCTCCTCAAGGTGTTCATCAAGGGTACCCATAATTGTCAAAAACTCATGGACTGTAAGTTGTAGGTTGCTCACTATTTTATTCCTTTACATTAAACTCATACATAAATGTAACGAGGATGGCATTAAAATAAAGCATAAGTTATCACTAATCTGAAAGCTCATTAATATTTATTATTTTTTTATCTGAGCTCATTAACCAAACAATGCCCCCTGGCAAGCCAATGAGCAAACCTAACAAACCAAATAAAATCGACAAAGCTAACGCCCCTTCACCTGGTACACTTACAAGTGCAAATGCAGCAACCATTGCTTGTTCACGAACACCCCAACCAGCAATTGAAATCGGCAAGGTCAATACAAGAAGAACAGGAGGCATCAAAACCATACAATCAAACCAAGTGATTTCTAATCCAATGGAAATGCCCAGTACAAAAACCACTAAGGCAATGTTCATATGTCCCACAAGTGACCAAGTAATGGCCTTAAAAGCATTGTTTGGCAATAAAAAAACCCTCCGTGCGTCAACTGCTAGGTGTCCCAATCCACGCACAAATTTTGAGTGGAAAAATTTTGGAGGCAGCCGGTCCAACAATATAAGAAAGAATACTCCGCTGACTCCAAATATACCAAGTCCTGCAAGTATTACCAAAATCCATATTTTATTTGGGGAACCCACACGATCAATAAAAAAAGGTGCTACAAAAATTGCCAACAAAATTAAACCAAGAATTGTTGCAACCCGCTCTAGCATCACACCGTTTATGGAACATTGAAGTGACAAACCTTCCTTATAAGCACGGTAAATACGTACAGCATCACCACCAAAAGCTGAGGGTAAAGCTTGATTAAAAAAGGTACCAACAAAATAAAGTCGGCAGCAGTTGGCAAAAGACAAAACGCCATCAATAGCCTCAAGCACAACTCGCCAACGGATCACGCTAACTACTATTTGAAGGATAGCCAGACTAAACGCCACTATCAGGAATAAAAGATTAGCATTTAGAATACGCTCACCTGCCTCCCCCAAATCAATTCCATCGATCAGAAACCAAATTAGACCGCCAGAAACTAAAAATTTTAGTGCCAACATAATATTTTTTTTAATCATTCTCGTATCGCCACTTGGTAATCAGAACATTGATTTATTAGTTACTATAAGTGTTATTATACCTGGAGTTCTACCCGTCACCACTTTGCTCCTCAATCACCCGAAGAGCCATCAAAAGCACAAGTTAAAGCTAGTCCAAAACTCCAAAAAAATAAATTAAGAAACTTTAAGTTTTTCACTAAATTCTTTGTGTTTTTTTCACATCTAATTATAGAAAACAAAAAAAGATGAAGAGCAAATATTTAGTGTAACTGTTAAATAATTACTTCAATCTATGTAAAATTTTACTCTAACTTGTCTATTTTTTTTTAAGACTCTTTTAAAAGGATAGATGATAATTTTATAAATCCTCAAAAGGAGTAGAGTAGTGACATTAAATATTACCATCAGCATGATGGAACAAGTAGGCGACCTTGCCAAAAGTGCAGGTGAGGAAATTATGAAAATCTATAATACTGACTTCAAAGTCAAAACTAAAGCCGATGGCTCTCCGGTTACGGATGCAGATAAAATTGCGGAAAACCACATAATAAGTGGTATTCGCGAAGGCATTACGGCAAGTTTTCCAATTATTGGCGAGGAGTCTTTCAATATAAAAGAATCAACTGAAATTGGCAACGAACCTTTCTGGCTTGTTGATGCTCTCGATGGTACAAGCAGCTTCATCGAAAAAAACAAACAATTTACTGTCAATATCGCCCTTATCGATGCTAGAAGGCCAGTCTTGGGAGTAATTCATGCCCCCGCTTTAGGCGAAACCTATTGGGGTGGCCCAAGTGGTGCTTTTGCAGAGTTTTTAGGTAAACCAGCAAAAATCATCAATTGCCGAAAGCCTGATGATGAAGGTCTTGCTGTCATTGCCAGCCGAAACCACCGATCTCCTGAACTAGAGGACTTTATCAAAACACTCAAAGTTGCCAGCTCCACAAGTGTTGGAAGCTCGCTAAAATTTTGTCTTGTTGCTACTGGTAATTCTGACATATACCCACGCCTAGGTCGCACGATGGAATGGGACATTGCTGCAGGCCATGCCATTGTCAAAGCTGCAGGTGGGAGTGTTAAAAAAATGGATGGTTGCGATATGACTTATGGTAAAACAGGTCTAGAAAACCCTAATTTTATTGTTCGTGGCTTGGAAAGTTAGCCCTAGACCCTAAATTTGTTGCAAGTAATCATCATTGAATTAATAAAATTGGTTTACTCGAAAGGCTGATACAGTACAGGCAATCATAAATGGTAACCATGGTTGCAATTCAAATGGTTGCAATTGTTAGCTAGAATAATCTTCCTAATTACAGTTGATATTATGTTCAAAAAAGGCAACCGACTTGATAAAAAAACAACACAATAATAACATAAACAATAAAAATTATATTGCTAGAGCAGCGCAGACAATACAAGCTGGTGGATTAGTAGCTTTCCCGACTGAAACTGTTTATGGGCTTGGTGCTGATGCCACAAATGATGATGCTGTCGCTTGTATTTTTAAAGTTAAAAAACGGCCTTACTTTAACCCCTTGATTATTCATTTTTCAGATCAGTCCTCGCTTGCTGACATAGTAGAGTTAAATGAAAAGGCTAGGAAGCTTGCCTTGGCTTTTTGGCCAGGCGCACTAACCATGGTGCTTCCAAGAAAAAATGATTGCCCTGTTTCACTGCTGACAAGTGCAGGTTTGGGGACATTAGCTGTTCGTATTCCCAATCACCCCATTGCTAATGCCTTAATAACAACTGCAATGACCCCAATTGCAGCGCCAAGTGCCAACCGCTCAGGCGAGGTTAGCCCATCTGCTGCAGAACACGTTCGACAGAGCCTTGGCAAAAAAGTGGATGTTATCCTTGATGGAGGACCTTGCAAAGTCGGTGTTGAGTCTACTGTGATAGATTTAACCAGTTCTAATCCGACCTTGTTACGACCAGGTGGTATTATTCGAGAAGACATGGAAAAAATAATCGGGCCCATTGCCATCTCTGACGGCAAAAAAAATAAAATTAAGTCACCTGGAATGCTGGATCGGCACTATGCTCCATCTATTCCTTTGCGTCTTAATGCAACAAAAGCTTATCCTGGCGAGGCATTTCTTGCTTTTGGATCGGAAGCCAACTCACACCATGTCAATCTTAGCAGTATAGGAGACCTTGATGAGGCAGCATCAAACCTTTTTGCAATGCTCAGAATGCTTGACCAACCAAATTACGAAGGTATAGCTGTCATGCAAATCCCCTCTGTAGGTATAGGAGTTGCAATCAATGACCGGCTAAAACGTGCAGCAACCTTACCATGACCAAAAAAACTAATTCACTGCTGAAAATTCAGAACCTCGTTGGACCATCGGGCTGGGTACAAGATAAAGCAAAAATGGCACCCTACCTGCGCGAGTGGCGAGGACGTTATAAGGGATCAGCTGCAGCAGTTATTATACCCGGCTCAACAGAAGAAGTTGCCCAAGTCTTAAAAATATGTAATGGGTCAGGAATAGGTGTTGTCCCTCAAGGTGGAAATACAGGATTAGTTGGGGGTAGCGTACCAAACTTTCCCAACGGAGACGGAGTAATTGTATCAACCCAAAGACTTAATACCATCCGCAACATAAATTCTTTAAATCAAACTATGACCGTCGAAGCTGGGGTAATACTTGCTCAAATCCAGCGAGAGGCTGAAAAATCTGGATTGCTTTTTCCGCTTAGTCTAGCTGCTGAAGGCTCGTGTTGCATTGGTGGAAATATTGCAACCAACGCTGGTGGTGTTCAGGTTTTGCGCTACGGCAACACACGCAACCTAGTTCTTGGTCTTGAAGTGGTGCTGGCTGATGGCCGCGTCTGGGATGGATTACGGAACTTGCGAAAAGACAACACAGGATATGACCTTAAACACTTGTTTATGGGTGCGGAGGGGAGCCTAGGCATAATAACCGCCGCTGTACTTAAGCTTCATTCACAGCCTCAATCCGTAGAGACGACGTTGTGCGGTAGTAAAGATATTAAGGGCTTGCTAGAAATTCTTCAGCGCTTTAACGCAAATGCAGGCAATGCTTTGACTGCTTTTGAAGTTATGAATCGATTTTGCTTAGAAATTTCAGAAAAATATTCGTCCAGCATCAAAGACCCTTTCCAAAAACCCTACAGCCAGTATGCCTTGATTGAATTGAGTGGCCCAATTGGCATAAAAAAAACATTAAAAGCCATTTTAGAAAAAGCACTCAAGGATGGTGTTATAGAAGAAGCATTGATAGCCAAAAATCGCACTCAGTCAAACCAATTTTGGGCTATTCGTAAGGCTATTCCAGAAGCCCAAAAACATGAGGGTGGTTCGATTAAACATGATGTTTCCGTCCCAATTTCTTGTCTTGAAGAATTTCTCACGAAAGCCAATAATTTGGTTAAAGCCAAATTACCTGGTGTGCGCATTTGTGCTTTTGGTCATGCGGGAGACGGAAATATACATTATAATTTAAGTCAGCCTGTTGATGCTAATAAAGCGGACTACATGAAAAATCTCAACTCAATTAATAGGGCCATCCACGATTTAGTCATGAGCATAGGCGGAAGTTTTGGTGCTGAACACGGTATTGGACAATTGAAACGTAATGATATGAAACGGTATAAATCAGATGTCGAGTTAGACCTGATGCGTACACTCAAGAAAGCCCTTGACCCATCCAATACAATGAACCCAGGGAAAGTTATTTAAAAATCATATCATATAAAAATTAAGCTTATGTGTGAACACAACATAATATCGGTATGATTATTTAAGCTCGAAAAACGATCCTTGATCCAAATATTACATACTATTGTATTTTGTTGTTATATTGCTTGAACAACACAAATTTTTGCACAATTTATTGAGACTTAACAAAACCAAAATGGCGATTTGAAAACTCTTATTAAAGCCGACTGATATTTACACCTTTTAACATAAAGGTGCCATAATAGTGTTAAACCTTGATTTTTTTGTGTTTTTCGTGCAATTGTAGCTTAAATTAGGGTGATATTCCATAAATGAACGGTTTTACTAAATACGTCTTCAAGCAGTTGCTTGTGGGCATGATACTAGTTACGTCGGGTCTGACCTGCGTCATTTGGCTAACGCAATCTTTGAGGTTCGTTGAGATGATAGTTAACCGTGGCCTTACTTCTGGCGTATTTGTCTATTTGACCATGTTATTATTGCCAAATTTCTTGACGATTGTTATGCCCATCGCCCTTTTTATCGTTACCATTTTTGTATATTCAAAGATGATAACTGATAGAGAAATCGTCGTAATGCGTGCAGCTGGACTAAGCCAAAGTGCACTCGCCAAACCCGGCTTAATTCTGGCCTTCATCGTCGTTATTTTTGGTTATCTAATAAATATTTATCTTCTTCCCCATTCACAGCGTATGTTTAAAAATTTACAATGGGACATTCGCTACAGTTACACACATCTAATGCTTCAAGAGGGAGTGTTTAATCCTGCTTCGAAAGACATAACAGTTTATATACGTGAACGCACCTCTGATGGCCAGTTACTTGGAATTTTAGTCCATGACAACCGCAACCCCAAAAAACCCTACACTTTACTTGCAGAACGTGGGGCAATGCTAGAAGGCAAAGAAGGATCAAGAGTTGTCATGTACAATGGCAATCGTCAGGAAGTAGATCCAGAAACGCATCAGTTTTCGATCTTGTATTTTGATCGCTACATTTTTGAGTTGGAAAAAAATATAGAAACTGTTGACAATCGCTTTAGAGAAGCACGAGAGAGAACTGTTTACGAATTGTTTAATCTTGAGGAGGACACAAATATAGACCCAAAAGATTTTGGCAAGTTTACTGTAGAAGGTCATAAAAGACTTATTTCGCCAATATCTGCCCTTGGATATGCAATGATTGCCATTTCTATTCTCCTTTCAGGTAATTACTCGAGACGCTCACAATCCAAGCAAATTGTTTTAGCTGCTGTCATTTCTGCAGGTTTACTTGGAGCCATGATGGCCCTTGAAAATGCAGCAGCCAAAAATCTCTCTTTAGTACCAGGCCTTTACATCCTCGGATTATCACCCATTCCCATTGGCTACTACTATATGCTAAGAACGTCTGGTTTGCGCGAGACCAGCAATATCCGCTTTAGAGGGAGTTAAAAAAATTCATATTTCCTCTACCATGTCATTTTACATCGGCAAAAAGTTTATTTTAAGCTTTGTAGTCATATTCTCAATTTTATTGATGCTAATTTTAATGGTAGATGCCATTGAATTGCTCAGAAGAGCTGCTTCAAAACCTCAAATTGGGTTCCCCTTGGTTGTTGAAATGGCGATATTAAAACTACCTCATATGGGTCAACAATTGTTTCCTTTTGCAGTTTTATTTGGTTGCATGTCAGCTTTTTGGGGATTGACACGCAATCATGAACTTGTCGTGTCACGCGCTGCTGGTGTGTCTGCCTGGCAATTTATGTTGCCTGTCCTTGTTTTAGCTTTCTTGTTGGGAATTTGCAAAATCACGATTTTTAATCCCCTTGCATCGGTTATGCTCCTTCAATTTGAAAGAATTGAAGCTGCTGCCTTTAAGGGACAAGAAAATTTCCTAGAAATCTCTAAGGCAGGGCTTTGGCTACGCCAATCAAACGGTACAGATCAGTCTGTTGTACACGCAAAAAACGTATTGCAGCACGGAAGTGAGGTGGAATTAAGCAAAGTAAATGTTTTTATTTATAACGGTGCTGATAAATTTAATTATCGACTAGATGCGAAAAAAGCAATTCTGGAAGATGGCTTCTGGCACATGAGTGATGTTTGGGTTCACAAACCTGAAAATCCATCACAACACGAAAATGAATTCTGGCTAGAAACAGACCTGACGCTTGGATCAATCCAGGACAGTTTTGCACCACCTGAAACCATGTCTTTTTGGGACTTGCCTGCTTTTATTGAGGCTCTAGAAAGTGCTGGTTTTTCAGCTATTCGTCACCGATTACATTGGCATACTCTGCTTGCAGCACCGCTTTTAATGTGTGCAATGGTTCTAATAGCTGCTACCTTTACCCTGCGTCATACAAGACGTACTGGAACTGTCTTCGTTATTTCCGGTGGTGTTTTGACTGGATTTATACTTTACTTTTTTTCGGATATTGTTTTTGCGTTTGGACTGTCGGACTCAATCCCAGTAACACTTGCCGCATGGACACCCTCAGGTGTGGCTACTTTACTTGGACTAGCTACATTACTCCATCTTGAGGATGGGTAGAATTGTATGGGCACTTTATTTATAAATTTGAAAAAAATTATATTCCTTTTAGTCGCATTGGCTGTGCTTCTTGAGGTGACCAAAGGAGCAAAAGCAGAAGGAAATTATTCATCCACTTCAGAGAATTCTACTGATGAAGTTCGTTTTAGAGCTGACGAAATGGATTATGACCGGGACCTTGGCATTACAACTGCACGAGGTAATGTTCAATTTACAAATCAGGATCGCATCCTTAAGGCCGACGTTATTGTTTACAATAAAAAACGAAATTTTGTTAATGCATCAGGTAATATCTCTTTACTGGAACCGACAGGTGAAGTCTTATTTGCAGAATTCATGGAACTTTCAGGTGACCTTAAAGAAGGGGTCATTTCTGACCTTAAAGCTATCCTGAAAGATGGCTCGTTGATTGCAGCAAATGGTGGACGTCGTATAAACGGGAATCTTTTAGAGTTGCAAAATGCCGTCTATTCACCATGTAAACTATGTGAAGAAGAACCAGATCGAGCGCCTTTATGGCAGGTCAAAGCTGTTAGAATTGTTCATGACAAAGACGGTCAGACTATTGAATATAAAGATGCATGGCTTGAAATTGCCGGATTTCCAGTAATGTACACTCCGTATCTTTCTCATCCTGATCCCACAGTAAAAAGAAAAAGTGGATTTCTTACACCTTCTTTTGGTTCATCAACTTCAACCGGAACGTTTGCCAGAACACCCTATTATTATAACATTTCCCCTAACTCTGATGCCACAATATCGCCCATGTTCACAGCGGATGAAAATGTCATTATCGCAGGCGAGTACCGTCAAAAACTCCAAGCAGGTAATCTTGAAACTCGCGCCAGTATTAAACGAAACACTCCCAAAGACGAGCGAAGATACGTCGCAGAAAGTGGTGTTTCAGGCATCAGAGGGCATCTTTCTACAAAAGGCCGGTTTGACTATGATAAGACCTGGCGCTGGGGGTTTGATGTCAACCGACAATCTGATGCAACTTATATGTCACGCTTTGGTTTTAGTGGTGATAACACACTGCCAAAGATTACGAATGCTCTCGCAAGCAGTGCCTTTGTTGAGGGGTTTAAGGGTCGTAATTATGTCCATGCAGAGTCTATCAGTTTTCAAAATACGCTAACTGGTCAAGAAGAAAAAACAATTCCGGTAATTCTCCCACTTGTTGACGTCAATCATGTTAGCGAGCCTAACAAGTATGGTGCCAGCAGATCCCTTGACATTAATTTACTTGCTTTGAGTCGCCGAGAAGGAACCGACACCCGCAGACTATCTATTCATAACGGTTGGAACCTTCCTTATGTGGCTCCAAAGGGGGATGTTTATACACTATCTGCTGAATTAATTGGTGATTTTTACAATACAAATAACCTTGAAGTTACTGGTCAAGAAAATATATCGCATTTTGCGCATAGATTAGTACCACAGGTAGCTCTTGATTGGAGATACCCATTTGTAAGTAGTGATGCTAACGTCCACAAAATGTTTGAGCCCATTGCTACTTTTGTTATAAGCCCATACGGCGGAAACTCTGCAAATATTCCAAATGAGGACTCTCAAAACGTTGCATTCGACGACACAAATCTTTTTAGTAAAAACCGTTTTTCTGGCCTTGATCGCATTGAAGGCGGCCCAAGAATAAATTATGGTTTCAAGTGGGGGGCATTTGGTAAGGGAGGTGGTTCAACCAGTCTCCTTCTGGGTCAAAGTTACCGATACAAAAAAGACGATACATTTGTTGTCGGATCAGGTCTTGAGGATAATTTCTCAGATATTGTTGGCAGATTACAAGCCTCTCCAGGACCAAAATTTAATGTGTTTTACAGAACTCGTTTGAAAAAAGATAACTTGGAAACACAGCGAAATGAGCTAGATTTAAGAATGGGGGTACCTGCACTTCGTCTCGACACGCGCTATGCCTCTTTTGACCGTCAAGAAGGGAGTGAATTTGCTGCTCGAGAAGAAATAACTGGATTACTTTCTTCTCAAATAACAGATACTTGGAGGTCAAGCTTGGGCGGGTCTAAAGACCTAGCTGAGGGTGACACTCGGTCTATGAACTTAAACCTTACTTATGAGGATGAATGTTTTCTATTCTCAGGTGCCATCAAAAGAACTTTTTTTCAAAATGAAGACTTACAGCCTGAAAATTCCATGGTTTTTCGTTTTCTATTCAAAACTTTGGGTGAAGTATCACAAGGATTAAAGGTTCTTAATACCAACTAAATAAATTATAGAAACTTTGCTTATGTCAAAAAATAGACCCCAACCCCAAAAATATTTTTTTTATGCCCTTGCAATTGCATTAAGTCTTTTTTTATATCCTGTACACGCCTCAAGCCAAGGTCTCAGCATTGCAGCCATCGTAAATGATGATGTTATCTCTGTTTATGACTTGGAGGAACGCGTCAAGCTACTAATTATAACGTCTAACCAGAGAGACTCAGTTCAATTACGTAAACGTCTCTCCCGACAAATACTAAACCGCCTAATTGATGAAAAGCTTAAATTGCAAGATGCAAAAAAACATGGGATTCAAGTTGAAAAAAGCAAACTAGAACAAGAATTTGCGAACATTGAAAAACAAAATAAAATGCCAAGCGGTGAACTAACAAAGTTCCTAGAATCGAAGGGTATTAGTCGTCTCGCACTACTAGATCAAATTGAGGCCTCAATAGCCTGGATAGAAACCGTAAACAAAAAATTTCGATATCGCATTACGATAAGTGAAGAAGAAATTGATGAGGTAATTGATAATATAAGAGAAAGCAAAGGAAAGCCAGAATATCTCACTTCAGAAATTTTTTTGCCTTTCAGCAACCCCAATCAGGCCGGCGAAGCTCTGAGTAATGCTAATCGTATCATTGAACAAATTGCAAATAATGGTGATTTTAGGACATTAGCAAGAAACTATTCACAAAGTGCTTCAGCTGCTGTTGGGGGAGATCTTGGTTGGGTACGACAAGGACAATTGGCAAAAGATCTTGACTCTGCACTCACGCAACTCAAAAAAGGCAGGGTCTCCAAACCCATTCGTTCATTTGGGGGATATTATGTAATCTTAAAACGTGATGAACGGACAGGACGAGGTCTACCGCCATCAAAAGAAAAAGTTGAGCTTCGGCAGGTTTTCTTGCCAATTCAAACCACAGATATCAACAGCTTGATGATGCGTGCAAAATCAATGGCAGCTAGAGCCACAGACTGCTCAGCAATGGAAAAGCTTGAAGCTGAGACTAAATCACCATTATCGGGTGGCCTTGGGGTCATTGAAACGTCCTCCTTACCAGCAAATATACAAAATTCCATCAAAAATTTGCCACTTGGCAAGCCTAGTGAGCCAACTACCGCAGAGGGAGGTGTTATGTTTCTCATGGTATGTGAACGCACCGGTTCATCAGTACTGGAGAATATTCGTCCAAAAATCAAACAAGACTTGCTTAATCAACGGCTTGATATCACGGCAAGGGGGTATCTTCGCGACTTGCGTCTTGCCGCCTTTCTGGATGTCCGCATATGAACCAATCTCCCTCTCTAAATAATGAAAACAAAACCGTGTTAGCCCTTACAATGGGGGAACCAGCAGGTGTCGGCGGCGAAATTACCTTGAAAGCTTGGTTGGCCAAGGATACTCCAGTCTTCTTTGTTATTGATGATGCAAAGCGTTTACAACAGCTTGCTCAAAAACTTAAACTTGATATTCCCATTAAGAAAATCAATTACCCTTCAGAGGCCGTGGGTGTATTTGATGTCGCCCTGCCTGTCTTACATCACCCCATCGAAATTCCAGTTGTCTATGGCGAACCCTCATTAAAGAATGCCAGTGCTGTTGTAAAATCAATAAATATTGCAGTTAAACTAGTTCGTTCTGGCCAAGCCTCGGCTATTGTTACGAACCCCATCAATAAAAAAATACTCTACGATGCAGGCTTTAAATTTCCCGGTCATACTGAGTATCTATCTGATCTTGCAGGTATAAAAACCACTCCTGTTATGATGCTTGCGTCACCAAAATTAAGAGTCGTCCCATTAACAACACATTTAAGTATGAGTAGTGCCGTGAAAGCTATATCAAAAGACATCATAGTCAACACCTCCAAGGTAACGGTGCTAGCTTTAAAAAAATATTTTTCTATTGCAAAACCCCGTCTTGCCATAGCTGGACTCAATCCCCACGCAGGTGAAGGTGGGGCATTAGGTAATGAAGAAATCAATAACATAGAGCCAGCGATTACCAAACTTTGTAAATTAGGGATCAACGTTAGTGGTCCCTGGTCTCCTGATACTATGTTTTACGAACGTGCTCGAAATTCATATGATGTGGCTATCTGCATGTATCACGACCAAGCCCTTATTCCAATAAAGACCCTTGATTTTGATGAAGCAGTCAACATAACAATTGGCTTACCTTTCGTGAGAACGTCACCAGATCACGGAACTGCACTAAATATTGCAGGTACTGGCGTAGCCTCTGAAAGAAACCTGCTGGCTGCACTAAAAATGGCTTCGAAGATGTCCGAAACACAGCATAATCAATGAACTTCAAACCGCCCCCGCTGCGTGAAGTCATTAAACGCTTTGATTTAAGAACTCAGAAGAAACTTGGCCAACATTTTCTTCTTGACCAAAACCTTACTAAGAGAGTAGCCCGTGCTGCAGGCAACATAAATACTTGCACCGTGATCGAGGTTGGACCTGGTCCAGGTGGATTAACCCGAGCTTTATTAGAAAATGGCGCCAAAAAAGTAATTGCGATTGAGCATGACCCTCGCTGTGTTAAGGCGATTGAAGAACTTGCAATTAATTACAACGGTCGACTAAAAATTATAGAGTTTAATGCCTTGAAACTTAGTTTGTTTGATCTTTGTCAGGGGCCAAAAAAAATTGTCGCTAACCTACCGTACAACATAGCTACACCCCTACTAATTGGTTGGCTAAAACACATAAATCATTTTGAGAGCTTAACTCTAATGTTCCAAAAAGAGGTTGCTGATCGTCTAACTGCGAGCCCAGGCAACAAAACATATGGTCGCCTATCTGTTCTAGCCCAGTGGCTGTGCCACACAAATCACGAATTCGATGTTTCTCGAACTGCCTTTACACCACCACCTAAAGTCGACAGCACTTTGGTTACATTGATACCTCGAGGACTTACTTTTACCAGCACAGATTGGAATAATTTTGAAAAAGTTACAGCCGCAGCATTTGGCCACCGCCGCAAAATGCTTAGGGCAAATCTAAAACA
Source organism: Rhodospirillaceae bacterium (assembly GCA_902598645.1). GTDB lineage: Bacteria > Pseudomonadota > Alphaproteobacteria > Rhodospirillales > JABHCV01 > JACNJU01. Next base: position 30,025 of record CACKCT010000003.1, read on the forward strand.
CTTGGATGTAGATTTTAAAAATTTAGACATTGACCCAACAGTTCGGGCTGAAAATCTTAGCGTAAGTCAGTTCTGCGCCATTGCTCGCTCCATTGAATAATTTTTTTTGAGACATTATTTTCGAGACTTACCTGCTACTTATGTCCGTAATAAAATCATGCAAACTAATCTGGCGTTCAGTTCTCTGACGTTCGGCAACAAGAATAGACTCAACTTTGGAAATACTCTCAGCTAAATCTTTGTTCACTACTATATAGTCGTACTCAGGATAATGGCTCATTTCAGATACTGCTTCAGCCATGCGCTTCTTAACTACCTCTGAACTATCTTGGGCACGACTGTGAAGTCGGCGCTCAAGCTCCTCCATACTCGGAGGCAAGATGAAAATACGCACCATATCCTGAGCTGCATTCTCACTAAGTTGTTGGGTTCCCTGCCAATCTACATCGAAAATAACATCTTGGCCCTGCGATAAGGACAACTCAACTGGCCTGCGCGGACTACCATAAAAATGATCAAACACTCTGGCGTGCTCAAGCATTTGACCTTTGGCAACCATTGTCTCAAAAACCTTCTTTTGAACGAAATAATAATCCTGACCCTCTATCTCGCCGGGCCTCGGCTGTCGAGTAGTGGCGGAGACTGACATGGTTAAGTTTTTGTCCCGTTCTATCAGAGCTCGTGATATTGTCGATTTACCAGCACCCGAGGGAGAGGAAAGTATAACTATAAGACCGCGACGCTTAAGGGTATAATCAGTATTCATAATTTCGTTTACACAATCATATATGATTAAAATTTTTATTTTTGAAACTTAATTACTTAATATTCAAGTGTTGCAAGTGAAAATACTTGGGTTAAAAATTTGGTTAAACATTTCACAACTTATGTTTAGTCTAACAAAATTTTGGGATTAGCTACACAGCCAACAATAAACAGGTTTCATATCAAAACCCTATGGCTAATAAAAGTCTATTCAAGCCGCAAACTCTTAAAAAAACTAAACTGAACAAACAAAAGAGCATACAAATTTTTAAATATTTTTAATTAATGAAAAATAAAAAACTCACCACAAAAAATTTAATCGAAGATTGAGACTATTTTCTTAATATATTCAAATTCATAAATTGAAGTGAGAGCAATGATAGAGACAAAATAGCGGCAAAAAAAATAGCTTCGTAAAGTCCCATACCCCCGTAACCATTTTTGATTGCCAACCACCAACCTAGCGGCACCATCACTATTAAAAAAGAAAAAATTTGAATTAAAGCTGGGGCCCATATCCCACCAGCGCCTCGTAAAGCGTTGATCATAACTACTTGTCCACCATCTACAATAATTACAAAGCCACAAAAGATGATCAGGGGTGTAGACTCAAAAATGACCGCACTATCGTTAGTATATACACTTGCGAACATATTGGGAAACAGCCCAAAACCAACACCAATTAGTCCCATAAAGATGGTATTTACTCCCAAACCTACCCAACCCGCTAATTTCACGTCATCCATGTCACCACTACCCTTCGCAATGCCAACGCGAACAACAGTAGCTGATGCAACACCCAAAGAAACCATGAAAGCCATAGCTATCAAATTATGAGCGATGGTGTAAGCAGCTAGGGTGATCTCTCCAAGCCAACCCGCAAATAGACCAATACATGCAAAACCGATGGTTTCTCCACCAATACTGAATGCAGAAGAATATCCTACCCTACGTTGTTCTGCCCACTTCCGCCAACCGTCAACTGGTATTACACTAATTCCAAATTTCTTACGACAAGACATTTTCAGAATATATGTGACAATTACTATGGCAAGCAAACAACGAGTTGTTGTTGTCGCTATAGCTGATCCCTCAGCCCCCATAGCAGAAACGCCCATGTTGCCGTATACAAAAACCCAATTCAAACCAATATTTATTAAATTGGCAATAATAATAAAAACCATGGCTGGTTTAGGTTTTTTAATGCCCTCAAGAAACAGCGATGAGGTTATTGTAACTAAATAGGCAGGCAACCCAAGGCCAAGAATAAACATAACTTGACCCCCATGACTTGCCATTTCTACACTTTGGCCACCCATTTGAAGTAATTTTTCGCCAAAGCAGGAAATAAGGCAACCAAACATCCCCAAAACAATTGCGTAGGGTATTGAACGACTCCAAACTGCGCCGCACTCCCTAAAATCACCCCTGCCATAAGCTGCAGCACTCATTACTACAGTACCCATTACCAAACCAAGCATAATTAAATATACTGGAACGAAGGGCACCAAGCCTATTGAAAGAAAGGCTAACTCCGTAGTTGAAAATCGCCCGACCATGACTGTGTCCACCAAAGCCATGGCCATCACACTTGAGCGTGCTACAATCACAGGCCAAGACAGGCGCAGTACTTCTGAGACGTGCCTTCTTATACGTTTTTTCAACCCTTTTTGTTGATAGATTAACAATTAATTTTAGCTCGAGAATGATTGTGTTAATGATAGGAAGAAATTTAACTCCAAGGCTATACTTCTCTATATTTAAAATAAACTACCATTTAGGTAGCAACTAAGGTGATGACTTATATTTTCTAATGATCGCAATTGTTTATATCACATCTGTATGTCTTAGAATCTGATATTTAATAGGTTGATTGATTTTTCTCAGATTGCATTAGAACCTTTTCAAGTCCTGAAGCCTTCATCATCTGTTGGCAATCATTTGAGACTAAAGCAAATTTCTCTCATAGAAATTTATATCAAATTAAGTTGAACAACAGTTCTCTCTAGTCACTCTATATTTTCGATTTTTTAATAATGGAACTTGTGATGTGTTTCTGACAAATAAGAAAATTAATTGTTAATTAAATTTTAGGCAAAAAAAAATAGATTAATTTTAAAAATTTAATTCTAATTTTCTTAAATTTGTCGATTAAGCAAGTGTAATTGAAATGTCATGTTATTAAACAAACTTAAAAAATTTCCATTTCAATCATTGAGTTTCTATTAAGGTTGTGTTCTTAGATGTTGGATAAAAAAATATGAGACGATCTGAAGCAGATGTAACAAATGCATCATTCGTAGAACCAACAGAGAGTAATCTCTATGAAAATCTAGTTAGAGAACTTGAGGAGCAGATTGATAGTGGAAATTTCGAAGAAATTGATAAAATATGCTCTAAGCTGACTGAAAATTGGCCTGATGATCCTTTAGGTTGGAAGATGCTTGGAATATTTTCTGGAATAGAAAATAACTTCAATCAGGCCAAATTTGCATTCCAAAAGTACATCTCTCTAATGATTTCGCTAGGTAAGACTAAAGAAGCTGAGAAAGCTCTTATCAATTTTTATCATACTAGACGATCAGATGATTTTACATTAAAGGCAATAATCAGACAGGCAATTGGCCAACTTTTTACCTTTAATAAATGGATGGAAGGTGGAGAAACTGAATTACAGAAACAAGGGATACTATGGGTGCGTTTGGAACATGACTCAAAACAATTATCCTATTTGTTAAAAAAAGGAAATATTACTTCAGATCTTGCTGACCCTCAGAAAGAATTGCATAAACTTTACAACCATAGCCACAAACTAATTAATCACGAAAACCCCCTTCAATGGGTTATGACCGATCTTTCTAAGAATGAGGATATATGTGCCAGTTTCAACCAGATACTGCATTATTACAGTTGCACATCTCTAACTGATAGCGCTTTAAACTCAAAACACAACTGGCAAAAAATCCAAGATGATTTTCTTAGTAAGGATGTTCCTATAGTTTGTATTGATGAATTCCTATCAGATGATGCCCTCGAGCAAATGTATGAATTCTGCTTATCATCAACTGTTTGGAAAAGACAGTTTCCAGACGCATATTTGGGGGCTACTATTGATGGTGGTTTTGTTAGTGAACTCCATTTGAAAATCATTCATGAGCTTAATGAGGCCATGCCTCTCATTTTTAAGCCACTTCAGCTAGTAAACTCTGTTGCATTTAAATATCACCCTAACTTTGACACGGGTCAAACTTTGCATGCCGATGATGCTTGTGTTGGGATCAATCTTTGGACGACACCCGATAGTGCAAATTTGGATCCAAAAAGTGGTGGGATAGTAATTTATGATGTCTTAAAGCCAAATGACTGGAATATAAATAACTCGTCAGAAATAGCCCAAACCTACCTTGAAGGCGTCAACGGTACTCCCACTCGTATACCATATATGCGCAACAGGGCTATTTTATTCAACCCATCTTTTTTCCATAAATCAGAAAAAATCAAATTTGATGACGAATATAAAAATTGGCGAACTAACATCACTTTTTTTTATGATAAAGCAATTAAACAACAATAACTGCACAATAAATTTATTGTTTCAACTACGCTGTATTTGAAAGAAATATATTTGAAAAATGTTAGTTTGAGTGGAAAAAATAATTGTAAAATCAGAACGACATTAAATTACTTTTCAATGCCGTTCTTACACAAATTTACCGATAAAAAAACTATTTTTCTATTTTGAACATCTTCTAATTTAACATAAAAGATGGTGGGCACGACTGGGATTGAACCAGTGACCCCTGCAATGTCAATGCAGTGCTCTCCCGCTGAGCTACGCACCCAACTTTTTTGTCAATAATATTGCATAATTTGGGTTTTTAATCTGATCTGAGACCTTTGGCAAGAATTACTATATTTGCTCACATAAATTTCCATTTAACAGGTTTTCCGTGTAACAATTACTGCCAGCTGATCGGAGCACTTTTAAAACAAATGACCAATACCCCCAAAAATAATCAAAGTAGTTCTTTTGAGATTCTTCGACCTGATAAATGGTCCTCACCTGTTATTTTTGCTTCTCCTCATAGCGGGCAAGATTATCCAGAGGCCTTCATAAAAGAATCGCGCCTAACTCCTCTGAGTTTACGCCGTTCAGAGGACGCATTCGTTGATGAGATATTTATCTCAGCACCAATTTTCGGTGCACCTTTGCTCCGTGCTCTTTTCCCACGAGTTTATGTTGATGCCAACCGGGAGCCATTTGAACTTGATCCTGAGATGTTTGACACCCCTTTGCCCCACTACGTTAATACCACATCACCCCGAGTAACTGCTGGCTTGGGCACAATGGCCCGGGTCGTCACGAGTGGTGATGAAGTCTATTCAAAAAAGCTAAACTTTGAAGATGCACGAAAAATAATTCACAAAACTTATTTTCCTTATCACTGTGCCCTTAAAGGTTTACTTGATGAGGCTAAGGAGCGCTTTGGCTGTTATCTTTTAGTCGATTGTCACTCTATGCCATCAATTGGTGGTCCTATGGATCGTGACCCCGGATTCAACCGTGTTGACTTTATATTAGGTGATAGACACGGCACTTCATGTTCAGAGACAATCACAAACAAGGTCGAGCAAAGCCTCAGAGGCCTTAAATATGTAGTGACTCGCAACAATCCCTACGCAGGTGGATATACTACTGCTCATTATGGTCAACCAAATGAAAATCATCATGCGTTACAAATAGAAATTAACAGATCTTTATACCTGAACGAATTACTAATCGACTACTCAGCAGGGTTCTTACCATTAAAAAAGAATATGGAAAAACTTATTCAATTTATTACGAGAATTAGCCCCGAAAGCCTCAAGTTAAAATGAGTCCCATTATTATTCGTGATGCTTGTGAAGGCGATTGTACAGCAATTCAAGCTATTTACAGCAAACACGTCCTGCACGGCCTTGCCAGTTGGGAGGAAGTTCCACCTGAAGTTGTTGAAATTAGCAACCGAATGAAAAACCTTATGCAAGCAGGATATCCATATAGAGTTGTTGAACTAAACGGAGAAGTAAAAGGCTTTGCATATGCCGGCAGTTATAGGCCTAGACGAGCCTATCGCCATACAGTTGAGAACAGCATTTATATTGCGAGCTCTTGCACCGGAATGGGACTTGGTAGCTCATTATTGGAAGATTTAATCAAGCAATGCACAAACCGAGGCTACAGGCAAATGGTTGCAGTCATCGGTGATAGCGAAAATATTGCATCAATCAAGCTTCATACTGCTCATGGTTTTAAGCATTGTGGCACACTTCGGTCTTTAGGCTTTAAGCATGGCAAATGGTTAAATCAAATACTCATGCAAAAATCACTTGGGAAGAGTGATACGTCTCCACCATAAATGGTACGGCATTTGCCACTCAAAGGCTAATAAAATGGATTACTACTTCAACCAATTTTTAAATTGAAAACACATTAAGCTGAAGCAATTAAGTCAATAAAGGTTATAGTTAGAAGTGTTTAAAAGCCTAATTATTTTTGAATAGCAATGACCAACTCAGATACCTTTTTTTTTCTTTTTGTGACACTTACAATGATAATCAATTATTCAATCCCTGCTCAGGCGTTGGAAAAAGGACGTTGCCCAACACCTGATGCAGTAGTTTCTGTAAGTATAAAAAACATACCTTCTAAGGTGATATATAAGAACGGTCACAGTCGAAGTGATATTGAACGCCAACAACTTAAACGTGGACGACATGTAAGTAAGGGGAAATGGAAAATTCTTGGCTTGACCCAAACAGAGTTCAAATACACCCTTAAGACCTCAGCTAAAATCAAGAAAATTACAGGTGGAAGCTATTGCGCATATCCTGCATCGTATGATCTAGAAATAGGTTATACAGACTTTGTAGTTTATATTGATAGAAAATATCGTCCGGGCACTTGTGAATATCAAGCCATCTTAAAGCACGAAAATTCCCATATCGCAATCTACAAGAATTACCTCAAACGCTATCTACCATACATAAAAAGACGAGTACGCACTGCAGCCCTGAGTGTGCAGCCAGTCGTTGTCTCAACACCAGATCAAGGGACCAAATTTATTCAGGAACAAGTACAACGACAAATCCGTCCCTTGATTGAAAGACTGAACCGTGAAGCAGACTATTCTAATGCCCGGATTGATACTCCAGAAAGCTACCGCAAAATACAATTGCTGTGCGAGAACTGGTAACATTAAACTACATGAACCATAGCGTCTCATTTATTTGTAATACACCGACTTATAAATTGCCATCGGTAAAATTTTACAAAGATCGTAGCGACATTAAACAATATTTTTAGTGATCAGAGCCGCGCTTAAAGTTAAAAACAGCACCATCCTTAATTCCCGAGGGCCAGCGCGTGGTGACAGTCTTGAGACGTGTGTAAAACCGCACTCCCTCCATACCGTGAATATGGTGGTCTCCAAACAAAGACCGCTTCCAGCCCCCAAAACTGTGGTAGGCTACAGGTGCCGGAATTGGAACATTGACACCCAACATGCCTATTTTTGCACGACTAGCAAAATCTCGTGCTGCATCACCGTCACGGGTAAAAATAGCAGCACCATTTCCAAATTCATTGTCATTAACCAGCTCTATTGCCTCCTCATAATCTTTAGCTCTAACAATACTTAAAACTGGACCAAATATTTCATCCTTATAAATTGACATGTCTGTAGTGACATTGTCGAACAAACAGCCACCAATGAAATAACCGTGTTCAAGACCTTTTACAGCAATATCTCGTCCATCAACAATTAGATCAGCACCAGCTTGAACTCCAGACTCCACATAGTTCTTAATCCGATCAAGTGCTTCTCTAGAAATAACTGGGCCCATTTCTGTATTTAGATCAAAATATGGGCCGACTTTCAAATTACCAATTTTAGGCTTCAACCTTTTAATAAGTTCATCAGCTGCAGCAGCTCCAACGACAACGGCAACAGAAATTGCCATGCAACGTTCCCCTGCCGAACCAAATCCTGCACCTAACAAAGCATCGGCTGTTTGAGCCATATCGGCATCAGGCAAAACAACTAAGTGGTTCTTAGCGCCACAAAGCGCCTGAACACGTTTACCGTTAGCGCAACCAGTTCTGTATACATACTCGCCAATTTTGGTAGAACCAACAAAGCTTATCGCAGAGACATTTTTATCAGTTATTAGTGTATCAACAGCAACCTTATTTCCGTTAACCACATTCAGAACCCCGTCTGGCAAGCCTGCTTCACTAGCCAATTCTGCAATACGCATAGCTACTGAAGGATTGCGTTCAGATGGTTTCAAAACAAAAGTATTACCACAAGCGATTGCTACTGGGTACATCCATAGGGGTACCATTGCAGGAAAATTGAATGGTGTAATACCAGCCACAACACCAACTGGCTGACGAATTGTGTAGCTATCAACATTCATTCCCACATTTTCAGAGTATTCCCCTTTAAGAGCTTGGGAAATTCCACATGCAAATTCAACAACTTCTATGCCCCGCCCCAACTCACCTTTGGCATCCTGAAGAGTCTTTCCGTGTTCCGCACATAATATATCAGCTAAATCATCTAAATTCTTTATCAGTTGCTCACGAAGCTTAAATAAGAACTGAGTGCGCTTAGCAGGTGGCGTTGCCGCCCAGTCAGGGAATGCAGAAGCTGATGAGGCAATTGCAGCTTGAACTTCATTGACACTCGCCAGATGGACTTGTGCTGAAACTTCACCATTAGCTGGGTTAAACACAGCTTCTGTTTGGCCAGATTTAGACTTGGTCAAACTTCCATCAATGAAATGCCCCAAAACCTCTACCATTTTAATGATTTCTTTCTAGTTCCATTATTTATTGATCTTTAATTATTAAGCACTTCACGCAGAATGCTGACTATGTTGTCAATATCTTTTCTTTTTGCAATCAAAGGAGGAGCTATCAAGGCAGTATCACCAGTAAATTTTATATGTAGTCCAGCAGCAAAAAGTGCCTTCAACGCTTTAGTCCCAGCAATACCTGGAGCACCTTCAACAATAAGATCAACTGCGGCAAAAAGACCGTAACCACGAATGTCAGTAATGGCATCTATGCCTTCTAGATCAAAAATTCTATCAAGGAAATACTCCGATAAATCAGCGCCTCGTTGAAAAAGATTTTCTTTCTCATAGATGTCAAGGGTAGCAAGACTTGCTGCGCAAGAGGCAGGATTGCCAGAATAGGTATACCCATGAAAAAAATCAATTACACCGTCAGGCGCCACCTCATTAATAGTATTGTAAATTTCATCTTTTACCACTACTGCGCCCATGGGCAATACACCGTTTGTTAAGCCCTTAGCTATTGTCATCATATCGGGTGTGACACCAAAAGTTTGTGAAGCGAAGGGTTTACCAGTCCGGCCAAATCCGGTTATAACTTCATCAAACACCAACAAGATTCCATGAGCGTCACAAATTTCACGCAACCTTTCCAAATACCCAATCGGTGGAACAAGGCACCCAGTTGATCCAGCGATAGGTTCAACAAAACACGCTGCTATATTACTTCCGCCTAAGAGCTCACAAAAGCGTTGCAAGTCTTCCGCTAATTCTGAGCCCAGCGGCGGCTGACCACGGACAAAACGAACTTCTGGCAACCATGTGTGACGCATATGTACAACGCCAGGCATAAGTGAACCAAAAGTTTGACGATTTTTCATCAGACCGGAAAGAGACGTACCCCCGATGTTGGAGCCATGGTAAGCACGTTCACGAGAAACAAAGCGAGTGCGACTACCTTCACCACGAGCATGGTGATAGGCCATGGTAATTTTTAGTGCTGAGTCGATACTTCCTGATCCTGAATTAGTAAAAAAGACGTTATTCATATTATCAGGTGTTAATGCAGAAAGACGACTTGCCAACTCGAAGGATGGAGGAGATCCAATCTGAAAATGCGGACTATAATCCAACTCCAACAACTGCTCCGCAACTGCAGCAGCTATTTCTTTGCGACCATGACCTGCGGCACAGCAAAACAAACCTGAAGATCCATCAATGATATTATCTCCATTATGATTGGTGTAGTTGATACCCTCTCCCTTGACGACCAATCTTGGGTCAGATTTAAAATCTCTATTTGCCGTAAACGGCATCCATTGGTTGTCCAGAGTATTTGCAGTATATTGCATTAAGTCTACTCCTCAGTATATCAAACGGTTGGCTTAGTTTACCTTTCGCAAAGTTCTACTTGAATAGAACAAAACATCATTACAAGATTTTTTTTCAGTATTTATTTAAAGATAAACATCAAAAATCGAATTAAGTTAGTGTGGGGGGTGAAGAATTACTGGATTGTGGAAAATTTTAAATTCAATTTATCCTCTTATCTTTTCATCATTTTTTATTGAATGTCTATTCATAATCTCAATGTTTTGCCATTGTTAAATTAATTGAGCACTTAAATCTTAAACCATTGTCTCTTGGTGTACCAAAGCTACTTCGTTTTACTCAGTACGAATCAGTTGCTCATCGCACATTTCATCATTTCTATATTCACTATAACCACAATTTCCTCTAGCCTACCTAAGATGCCAATGACCTTGACAATTGAGATTTTAAAACAACAATCTTTTTCAATTAATTTCCAATCATACCAACGTCAAGATATATGATTTTGATGCACAATAATATCGTCTTTAACAAGCGAAGTTCTAACTTATACTTGCCTTTGCATCAACCAACAGGCACATAAGGGAAATGTGTATAATTTACTCGAAAATTTCGAGGCATTTATAGCCGGATTGTTTCTAGGAGAACCCAAAAGTCGTGTCTAAAACGCCAGACAACGCTAATCACAATTTATCTGATATTCGCACCCCAAGGTTAAGGGTAGTCGAATACGCCCTTCTGCTTAAGCCACGAGTTATGTCATTAGTTGTCTTCACAGCTTGGACAGGTATGATGTTAGCACCAGGCAATATAGATCCATTAACTGCTCTTATAGCTATCCTTTGTATTGCACTCGCTGCCGGAGCGTCAGGAGCGATTAACATGTGGTATGATCGGGATATAGACAATATCATGAGTAGGACACAAAATCGGCCTCTGCCTGCAGGTACCCTCAAACCGTTAGAAGCACTTGGATTTGGTGTTTCTTTATCTGTTGTTTCAGTATCAGTAATGGCTATTTTTGTGAATATAAGCGCTGCTGCTTGGCTTATCACTACAATTATTTATTATGTTTTAATATATACTATCTGGCTTAAACGCCGCACTCCACAGAATATTGTAATTGGTGGGGCCGCAGGGGCATTTCCACCATTGATAGGGTGGATTGCAGTAACTGGTACAGCAGAACCGAACGCTTGGGTGCTGTTCATGATAATTTTCCTGTGGACGCCACCGCATACATGGGCTCTGGCCTTGTATAGAAGCAGTGACTACGAAGCCGCAAATATTCCTATGATGCCCATTGTTGTAGGCCACAGGAAAACAGCCATGCAAATGTTAATCTATACTGCCGTTTTAGTTCCAGTGACGCTACTTCCAACTCTTCTTGACATTTCTGGCCGAGTGTACATGACAGCAGCAATAATATTGGGTATCGGTTTTCTACGCCATGCGATTGTTGTTTTCAACGATGATGATGTTCAAAAGGCCCGTAACATGTTTTTCTTCTCTATCTTCTACTTGTTTATGATTTTTGTCTTTTTGCTTGTGGATAAAACTCTAATCACTTTTTTTCCGGGTACATTTTTATGAAAGAGAGTGCATATTTAAAATTAGAAAGACTTTTCCATCGCATTGGAATTGTGCGTGACATCAACGAGGTGTTGCATTGGGACAATGCCACACAAATACCAATTGGCGGTGGCCCTGGACGTAGCAATCAATTAGCAGAGCTGAGCGCCATAAATCATTCCCTGCTTTGCCAAAGCAAAACAAGTGACCTCTTAGACGAAGCCGAAAAAGATTTCACTCTAGGGACTTGGCAATTAGCTAACCTTAACGCCATGCGTCGTAAATGGAGACATGCAAATGCATTAAGTGAAGATTTGGTTGTGGCTCTGTCAAAAGCATCTTCAAAATGCGAAACAGTATGGCGTTCTGCCCGCGCCGAGGACAACTTCGCCTCAGTTTTACCTTTTATGGAAAAACTGCTTTCACTAATTCGCGAGTGCGCCCAAGCAAAATCCGAGAAGTTGTGCGTTAGCACATATGACGCCTTGCTCGACCAGTTCGAGCCAGGTGGGAAAAGTGCTGACATTGACTTACGCTTTGCAGAACTAGAGGCATTTATACCAGAATTTCTTGGGCAAGTTTTAGAAAAACAGAAACTAAACCCAATACATAATAAGCCAAAAGGACCATTTGATAAAGAAGCACAAAAAGCATTGTGCAAAAAACTAATGACTGCCATAGGTTTTGATTTTGATCATGGAAGATTGGATGTGAGTCTGCACCCTTTTTGTGGTGGCACACCAGACGATGTACGAATAACGACTCGTTTTGACAAAGATGATTTCACCAGTGGACTTATGGGGGCACTTCATGAGACTGGTCATGGACTATACGAACGGGGTTTACCTAAAGAATGGCGGTATCAACCAGTTGGTGAGGCTTTGGGCATGGCAATTCATGAAAGCCAGTCCTTGCTTATCGAAATGCAAGTGAGCCGCTCTTTACCTTTTTTACAATTTGCGGCACCGTTGATTCGTAAAGCTTTTGGAGGAAACGGTCCAATTTGGGATGCGCAATCACTATACCAGAATTTAATTAAGGTTGAACCCGATTTCATACGTGTCGACGCTGATGAGGTGACATATCCCATGCACGTCATTTTAAGATATCGCTTAGAAAAACAAATGCTCACAGGTAATCTAGCTCTATCCGATTTACCAGCTGCGTGGAATGACGGACTAGAAAACTTGCTGGGCATTCGACCTTCCAACGATAGAGTTGGATGCCTGCAAGATATCCACTGGTACGATGGTGCCTGGGGGTACTTTCCTACATACACGCTAGGTGCATTAACCGCAGCTCAGTTATTTACGGCAGCAAAGCATTCAGACCCCACAATAAACTCGGGTATTGCTGAAGGAGATTTTACCAATTTGATCTCATGGCTTAGAAAGAACGTCCACTGCTTGGGAGGATTAATGAGTTCCGAGCAAGTAATTAAACAAGCTAGTGGTCGTCCGTTAGACTCAAAAGCCTTTATTTCTCATTTAAAAGCCCGGTACCTCCATTAACAAACCGTTTCTAATTACTTGCAACATAGAAGAATCAAAGTGAAGAAGAATATGTGTAAATATATTATTAAAAATTAGAAAATGGCCTAATCTGAACGATGCTCACTTCACTGATAAATATATTGGCTTTGGATCAAGCTTACTTCAATGATTTGACTTTAAAGATGAACAAAAATCACCATTTTTTTCTTAAAGCATGCCAATGTGACTTGAGAGGAGACTATCCGTCTTGAATCAAATCGCGTCCGGGTATAGGTTGATTTTTCTATTATGGAGTTTCCTTTTTGAAATATATTAGCACCCGGGGTCAGGCCCCTACCCTCAATTTTGACGACGCTCTACTAAGCGGTCTTGCTCGTGATGGCGGGTTATATGTTCCCATAGAATGGCCAGTATTTAGTGCCAGGGACATAAGTAATTTGAAAGGGCTTAGCTACAGCGAAACTGCTTTTCAGATTATTCGCCCCTTTACCGGAAACATGATACCCGAGCATGACCTCGCTAAACTTATCAACAAATCATATGCACACTTTAATAACCCAGATGTTGCACCCCTGAAACAACTTGGAGATAGTGAGTGGTTAATGGAACTTTTCCATGGACCTACGTTAGCTTTCAAAGATTACGCAATGCAGTTCTTGGGACGAATTTTTGATTATGTTCTTACTAAACGTGGTGAGAGAGTAACAATTATTGGGGCAACCTCAGGGGATACTGGCTCAGCAGCTATTGAGTCTTGTAGGGGTCGTGACACCATAGAAATATTTATATTGCATCCCGAAGGCAGGGTTTCTGAAGTGCAACGCCGCCAAATGACAACCGTGAGAGAAGCAAATATTCACAATATTGCTATCAAGGGCACTTTTGACGATTGCCAGAACTTGGTCAAAGCGATGTTCAACGATATACAGTTTCGCGATAGTTGCAATTTATCAGCTGTAAACTCAATCAATTGGGTACGTGTCATGGCTCAGGTTGTTTATTATTTTTACGGAGCCTTAAAATTGTGCTCGCCAGAAGACCCCATATCCTTCTCAGTGCCAACAGGGAATTTTGGTAACGTCTTCGCTGGTTACGGAGCGAAACGAATGGGCTTAAACATTGAAAAATTGATAATTGGTTCAAATAGAAACGATATATTATACCGTTTTTTTAATGATGGTAGAATGTTGTCAGCCACCGTTGAGCCAACAATTAGCCCTAGCATGGATATTCAAATTTCCAGTAATTTCGAACGCCTTTTGTTTGAATTGTATGGCCGTGACGGCAAGATTACTCAGACAATGATGAAATCATTCAGTAAAAACGGCTCCTATGAGGTAGGAAGAAAACAACTTGAAGAAGCACTGAGTCTATTCGCTGCACAACGTTTCACGGATGATGAAACACTTGCAATCATGACTCAAATTTTAAATGAGAATAAAGAAATTCTGGACCCTCACTCCGCTATTGGCGTTGCAGCTGGACGTGCTAAGCGTATGAATCATGAGACACCACATATTTCTCTTGCGACAGCGCATCCGGCTAAATTTCCAGACGCCGTCAAGCAGGCTTGTGGGGAACACCCCAGTTTACCTCATTACCTCTCCAACCTTTACGAACTACCCGAAAACTTTACTGTACTAGACAATGATCGAACTCAGGTTCAGGACTACATCAATAATCACAGAATGGATGGCGTTCATTAAATGAACATTAGATCAACGACATTGAAAAATGGCCTACGAGTCGTTAGCGACCCTATGACAACTGTTGAGACTGTATCTCTCGGCGTTTGGGTTGAAGTTGGAGCACGTTATGAAAATTCCAAAATTAATGGCATCTCACACCTACTCGAACACATGGCCTTTAAAGGTACAAAGCGAAGGTCAGCTCTTGCTATAGCAGAGGAAATTGAAGCAGTTGGCGGATATATAAACGCATATACTACCCGAGAAAGCACGGCATATTATGTTCGAATGCTGAAAGAGGATGTGGCATTGGGTGTAGAGCTGATCGCAGATATCCTTCAGAACTCAACCATGGAGATTGATGAGCTGGAGCGTGAGCGCACGGTAATTCTCCAAGAAATCTTCCAAGCTAATGACAACCCTGATGATGTCATTTTTGACAATTTTCAAGAAACAGCTTACCCAGAGCAGGCCATGGGTCTGCAGGTGCTAGGCAACGCTGAGACAGTAGGTTCCTTGAAGCGAGAAATCATCATGGACTTTATGAAAAAACACTATAACTCAAATACAATGGTTCTTTCTGCGGCTGGAAGGGTAAATCACGATGAGCTTGTAAAGCTTGCACAGAATAACTTTAGTAACTTGCCTACAGGAGGGAAGACTCCAGAACAGCCAGCTAACTATACTGGCGGTCAAAGTATAGTAGGACGTAAACTAGAGCAGGCACACATTATCCTTGGTTTTGAAGGCGTCAGTTATAAAGATCCAGATTTTCATACTGTAGCTGTTCTTTCCACTCTTCTTGGTGGCGGCATGTCGTCACGCTTATTTCAAGAAATACGAGAAAAGCATGGTCTTGCATACTCCATTTATTCTTTTGTACCGAGCTATTCGGACAGTGGGCTTTTTGGTATTTACTCAGGAACCGGCGAAGAAGAAATAAACAAATTGATTCCACTTATATGCGATGAAATAAAAAAAATTTGCGATAATGTTAAAGCTGATGAGCTAATTCGGGCAAAGGCCCAAATCAAAGCTTCAGTTTTAATGGCACTTGAGAGCTCATCAACACGTTGCGAGCAATTGGCACGACAGATGATGATTTTTGGAAGACCCGTTCCAATAGAGGAGTTTGTTGCTAATATTCAAGCAGTAAACCACAACACAATTCTTAATACAGCACAGCGAGTGTTCTCAAGTGCTCCAACGATTGCTGCTTTAGGGCCTATTTCAAAAATGGAGGCTCTTGAAAATATAGTTCAACGCCTAAATTAGATACTCAAATGAAAACACTTCTGAAACAAGCGCCATACAATACTGTGTCAGAAAAGGGATTTTTTTTTAATACGATCAACCGCCCATCCAAATCTTCAAATTTACAGCCAAAAAACTTATTTATGTACTGCAACACTCCTTAAACTCTGTAACTATCAATCTAAGTATGACCTACATTATCTGACAATTTGAGCGGGTCAATGCCCATCTTGTTCAAAGCTTGAGCCCATTTAGACTCAAGATCCTTATTAAAAACTAAATCTTCATCTGCTTCCGTATTTAACCAGCCATTATTAAGAATTTCTGTATCTAACTGACCCGGTCCCCATCCAGCATACCCCAATGCCAACAAGTAGCGACGGGGCCCACAGTTGCCCGCAATATCGCTCAAAATGTCAAGCGTTGCAGTTAATGCTAACTCTTCGTCTACGATCATAGATGCATCCCGAATATAGTCTTGACTGTGTAAGACAAATCCACGGGATACTTCTACTGGACCACCCAATTGAACATCTATTTTTTGTGCGCCCTCGTATTTTGAAACCCCCAGTTGCCCAAGAAGGCTTGAAAAAGTAATAGCATTGTATGGTTTGTTAATTATTAGGCCCATAGCACCATCTTCAGAA
>CACKCT010000004.1:0-43322 GCA_902598645.1 Rhodospirillaceae bacterium
AATGTCAGCCACGGTTGGTGGATCTCTTCAGACGTTCCTTTCCGAGCGCAAAAATATTTCCTCGAAAAGAAGAACCAGAACCAGAATTACTGAGACCAGATATCAATTTCCAAAGTCCTTCAGGTAGTTTACTTCAGTGGTTTTTGTCACCGTTTAAAAAAGGAGAAATTTCCCCTAAATACCTGATTGCAGACAATACTGAAACATCTGTTTTTCACTCCCGCTACCGAACAGAGGGGGTAAAAAAATTAGTAGGAATAAGCTGGGCTACGGGTTTTTTAACAGATGGTTGGGATAATATCCCCCTAGAAATTTTTGACTCACTTTTAAAAACACCCGGAGTAAAATTTGTAAGTGTTCAATATGGGGAGCATAGTACTGAACTGGAGGAAAATTTTAAGCGTACAGGCACTAGAATTATTGAAGATAATGAAGTTAACCCATTAAAAAATATGGACAAATTCGCCTCACAACTAGCATCAATGGATCTCATAATTACACTAACTAATTCAACAGCCGCACTCTCATGCGCACTAGGTGTCCCTACTTGGGGGATATCTTCTCCAATTGTGGACTGGAGATTCGGAAATAAACCAATGAATAATTTGTGGTATCCTTCTCTGCGCTTATTTAGACAAACAGACAGAACAAATTGGACATCGATTTCTGAGGAACTTTCAGCGGCCTTTAAAAACTTTATAAAATGAGATTAGTGAAAACAAATTTGCAAGCTCTCAAATAAATTTCTTACAGAAGAACTGAGTTATCAGAGGATAGGTACAGAGTAAATGAAGTATTTGGTGAACACAGATACAAATTTAAATTCATCAAATAGGACTTGAACTCATCTCTCCCATTTATATTGTTTTGTTTTTTTGATATCTAATACTATTTAAAACATTTTGAACTACAAAACATAAGTTTTTTGGGATAAAATTAAAAGAGTGCGTATTTGTTTTTTTTCAATGGGTAAGCTATGTTTGTCTTTTGCAATATTTATCTTTTGAGATTGATCTGCTTCAACAACGTTAACGTAAAGTAAGATTATATTTTAGAAGTTGAAATTTAATGTTTCCACATTGTGAAAACTCTTTTAAATGTTTAATCATTCTAATTGAGATAGTGGTACTATGAGATAAATTACTTATATTGATATTACATATAAATAATTCGTATGAGAATAGAATACAGATTCAGGAGCGAAAAACATGTCAGCCAAAAATCACAAGCAATGGAAAATTCCAGCGTTTGAACAAGGCGACTACGTAGACAGTCGAATTTATTCGGATCAAGCCATCTTTGACGAAGAATTAGAAAAGATATTTAAGCAAGTATGGATTCCAGTTTGTCACGAATCAGAAGTACCAGAAGCTTATGATTTTCGCACAACTACGATAGCTAAAGAGCCTATCATAGTGGCTAGGGGACCTGATAACCAAGTCCGAGCATTTCTCAACGTCTGCCCTCACCGCGGTATGAGAATTGAACGTCGTACTGCTGGAAGCTTTCTCGAGGGGCAACCATCTGGAAATCCAAAACATATGACTTGCATGTTCCATGCGTGGCAATTTGACATGAAAGGTAACTGTGTTGATATTCCTCGAGCCAAAGAAGGTTATCAAGACCGTTTAACCAAAGAAAATGTGGGGTTACGCCGTCTTCGTTGTGAAGTCCGATTCGGTGGTTTTGTATGGGTCACTTTAAATGATCAAGTTGAGCAGGACCTTGAAACTTGGGCTGACGGATCCTTTGAGTGTATACGCTCAGCTATTGATACTGAACCACTAGAAGTATTTCACTACCACAAAGCGATAATTGATAGTAATTATAAGCTTTGGCACGATACTAATAGTGAATTTTACCATGATTACATGCACTATCATAATCGGGTAACTGGTTTTAATGATGAGTACTTTGCTCGAACTAACAAAGCCTTTAAAAATGGCCACGTCAATGTTAATAGCTTCACAGTTCAATATGATGAATTTGAACTAGGTGAATCAAGAGAAGAGCTATCTTTTCCTGGGTTCCCCCCAAACCAATGGTACATGATCGATCTGTTCCCGGGCATGAACTTCAACTTGAGAGGTTCAGCTCTTCGTTGTGATATTGTCACTCCTCTTGGGCCCAACAAAGTAATGATAGAATTCCGTGGCCTAGGCCTAAAGAGTGATTCTGCAAAAGATCGTCAAACTCGAATAGAGCACCACAATTCTATATGGGGACCTTTTGGGCGGAACCTCCATGAAGATCTTCTTGGCATTACAGGTCAAGGTGCAAGCATGGAAACAGGATCAGAACCTAGACGTATTCTGCATGGTCGTCATGAAAATAACCTTATACATGATGAGGTAGGAATGCGACATTTCTATAATGAATGGTCAAAATGGATGGGAAGAAATCCCAGCGACCCAATGAATGAGAAAAGTCAAAACCTAAAGGCTGCTGAGTAACCTCGTCTAATTTTACTGACTAGGAATTGTGATGGATACTATAAAAGTAGCTGTGTCAGCTGCTGTAAGTGATACTATATATCGCTCGTGCCTCTTTTTGGACGAGGGTGATTGGGGTGGTTTTTTAGATCTATGCGATACCTCAATGACCTATAGTATCAAAGCATATAGTGTAGAAATACGTAAAGACATGATGTATTTGTCTCACAACAAAACTGAACTCAAGTCACTTACTGATATGTTGCCAAAGCTTAATTCTGATCACTCACCATTGAGAAGACATGCCTCTGTTTACTCAGTTGATGTTAATAAAGATGGTAAGTCTGCAACTTCCGTTACATCACTGGCAGTTTATGTGAATTTACACGATGGGATTAATTCGCATGTTGATTCAGGTGAGACAAGATTGTTTCTAGTTGGAAAATATTTCGATAAATTTAAAATAACGGATGACACAGCGTATTTTGTAGAACGTGTGGTAAGATTAGATACTCGAAGATTAGATAAAGGAACCCATCTTTTAATCTAAAAGCAACACACTCCATTGACCTGAAGATAAAATAGTGCAGTGATATTATAATTATTTCGAGCTATAAATAATCAATCTCAAACAATATAAACTCTTATTTTTTCTTCATATACTTATCCCATTAAATACATTGGACAAAATAAATGAGTTGGAAAAAAATTTGCGCAGCATCTGATGTGCCAGAAAACACAGTTAAAAAGTTTATGGTCGATGACTTTAACGTTATTGTTGTTAGGAGTGGAGAAGAGTTCAGGGTTTACCCACCACTTTGCCCTCATATGGAAGAAGCGCTGGATGAAACTGCCATAATAGAAGGTCAAACTATCACTTGCTCAAAACATCTTTGGGGTTGGGACATACTTACTGGTAAAATTCAAGGGTTGGCAGAAAGAGATCTACTTTGCTACGAGGCAAAATGTGAAGATGGTAACGTAATGGCCAACATCGAATCCGAGCTCCTTTATGATTATGCCTCAGAAGAGGATATGGATGATGATGATTTTTTCAATTAACCATACTTCGCTTATCAAAACGTTGCTAATTTAGATAACTGTTAAGTAATTATACGAACACTAAATGACAAAAAATGGGAGACTCATCGATATAAGAGCCTCCCAGTGAAATAAACTATAGTACCTGATACTATTGGATTTTTTATTTTCCGCTCTTTATTTTTTCCAGCTCTTCGAGCTTGCTGTCCCAGTTCATTTTCTTTGCAAATTTTTCGAGTTCACCCTCAGCCATAAAACCAGTATGTTCAGGGCCAGGATAAACGCGTTCACGAACTTCGTCACGATATCTTGAAAAGACATCTTCCATAATTGGGATCAGATCAGTGTAAATCTTTGAGTGCTTTGGAACGTGTTCCTCCCAAAGGTGAAATAAATCTGAAGTAATGATGTGTACACCATCGGCTCCATTTCCTGCACCGAGGCTGATAACTGGAACTGGAAGAGTTTCAGCTAAATATTGGGTTACCTCTTGCGAGGTAACCTCACATAAAATTGAAAAACAACCAGCATCAACAAAAGCATGTGCATCCTCAATCACAGACATAGCACTTTCACAAGTCTTTCCTTGAAGAAAAAAACCACCCATTTGCGCTAAACGCATAGGGCAAACCCCAATGTGTCCCTGTACTGGAATACCAGCTTTAACTATAGCCTCAATATTGCGGGCGTGTTCAACGTTACCCTCACACTTCATCACTTCAGTATTAGCTTCATGGACAAAACGTCCAGCATTCTCGACAGCTTGTCCAGGTGAGACATGGTAACTCCAGTATGGCATGTCTACCATGCGCAATCCGTATTGACTACCGCGATCAATAGCTTTAGCCATCATCATCACTTCATCAAAGGAAACCGTAACTGTGCTTTGGTGACCAAAAAGAATCATTCCACCAGTGTCAGAAACGCAAAGGATATCAATATCCTCACGGTCGGCAACGACGGCACTTCGGTAATCATAAATCGCCATCTCGACAATTTGTTCTCCCTCAGCCATCTTTTTTGCAAGTGTCCTTGTAGTCACTTTAGTTCGTTTCTTAGGCGCATCTGCCATATTTGTATCCTTCCTTGAGATATAACAATTTTTTTTTAGGACTATCATAGTTACACACAGAACAACGTGAAGAAACTAAAAATTACTATGAAAGTCATTCTAATTTTTAATACCAACCAGCTTGTGGAACAAGAGTTAAGTTTTTAAAGGGCACTCAAAAAAAGGTATTTCTTTTTTTTAGTTAAATCAAAAAGCAACCTTTTATTGTGCCAAGCGAATAACCATGAAAAAACCAACAATGACAAGTACCCATGCTACAATATTTTTAAGCATTTCTCTCGAAATGGTATGAGCAATTCGCGCTCCAATAGCTGCACCAACCATAAGTGAAACTGCCAATATAATACTTATGATAATATTAACCGAACCGTATAAAAGGTTTCCTGCTGTCGCTAAGCTTGCTATTGGCAATTGAACAGCCTGGCTCAATCCAACAGCCGTTAATACTGGAACTTTCAACCAAACCAGAATTGGTACTAGCACCAAAGGTCCGCCGGTGCCGCTGAGTGCA
Organism: Rhodospirillaceae bacterium; assembly: GCA_902598645.1. Lineage (GTDB taxonomy): Bacteria > Pseudomonadota > Alphaproteobacteria > Rhodospirillales > JABHCV01 > JACNJU01. Next base: position 5,057 of record CACKCT010000004.1, read on the forward strand.
GAACCTACCCCAGTAATCATTCCAATTACTACCAATGTTGCCTTCGTAAGATTACGCTCTTTGCTATGAAAATTATCTTTGGAGATTACAGCATTGCCACCTGCAAATATTATCAACAATGCAATAAATAACTCAAGCCCCCATGATGGTATTATTGAAGATAAGAAAGCGCCAGAAAACGCTGCTGGGATCGCACCAACAAAAAGCCAAAATGCCATGCTCCAGCGAATAGATCTTTCACGAGCATATAATACGGCCCCGACAAGACCACTAAAAATGTAACTAAACATGGCAGAACCTATAGCTTCGTGTACTCCCATTCCAAAAATGAGCGTCAACATTGGTACAAGCAGGATCCCACCAATACCTATCCCTCCAATTAGTATTCCAACAAATATACTCAAAAAACCTATTAGAAATAGAGACAGCGGTTCCATTTGATTTTCTTACCTCTCTTTCAGTTATAGGCACGTAACAGTTAAATGTTTTAAACGCCAGCTGCCGGGGTAATTGTAAGCTTTTTCCAAAATTAAATTAAGGAACACCCTAATTAATTAAGATTTAATCACAGAAGTACTGTTTAAAATCTATTTTTTTAAGTCTAGGAATTTTCAGAAGAATGCACCAACAAATAACACTTAGTTGTTAGATTACTACAATATGATATAAGCAATTCAAATATGGCTCAGTGTATATACTTTGAGCGTCTTCGCCATGCAGTCACTGCTAGGTACCAGAGACTAACTAGTATTGGTCCTGAAATTATGTTAATGAAAGTTAAAAGACGTCCTAAAAGATCGACTTCATTACGAATCTGTCGGCGAACTGAACGTAATTCTTTTCGGGCTGGCAATAGTTCTAAACGAAACTTTTCAATTTCTTTTTTATTTTTTTCTAAAGAGTTTTCATTACTACTCACATTAGCCGATTCTAGATATTGTGCAATACGACTTTCAATTTCAGCAACCTTTCGTCCTAACTCTAGCTCACGTTCCTGAAACTCAAGCTCGGCAGCTTGAAATAATTTTGCAACGCGAGTAAAAGGCCGTTTGAGTTTACCACGCGAACGAATAGCTATCAGCGCCTGTTCCCCACTCGCAAATTCAATTACATTTAGCAAAAAAGCCAGATTGTCATTCAATGGCCTTACAATTAATTGTCCATCGATATTTGTTTTTTGCAAAGCGAATGGATCAAACAACCAGTCCACATCAGCTATAACGAAAATGGGGCCTGCCACTCCTATTGTCATGTTCATGTGAGAGGTCTGCTGGTCAGATTCCAAAGAAGTCGCAAATGCGCTTTCAAAAGGTCCATCTAGTACTGCGGCGATGGTTCGGCGTTTATTGTCGCTTTCAAATTCTTGGACCAAATCACGTGGTGTTTTATTAGCAAATTTTTCTCTCACTAATGAACCACTATCATTAGTAGTAGTAATTAATGCCTTACCATTTTTTCCTGTAAGCAGTTCTATGGCTCCAGGCTCAACCATAAAGACCTCATTTAAATCTGCGGTTGAGGGATGAGATTCTGATAAACCTTGTTTAGTAATTCGCATCCAGTATGGAAAACTTAATCGGCCTTGTTTTTGATCTGAAACCACAGAAGAAAACTGTGAGTCACCAACGATAGACTCCCCCAAATATTTTAAACCATACTTTTGCAATAAATCAGAAATGTCATTTATCTCGGTTGAAGGCGATGGATTTACTATATTGCTGGATCTATTGAAGCGCAAATACGGGTCCATCAATACAACTAAACGCCCCCCACCCATTACAAATTGATCAATATCATAAAGCATTTCTTTCTTGAGAATAGTTGCATCTATCAACATTAAAACATCCAGGCCTTGAGGTAGTTGGTCACTAAAATGGGGAATTATTGCAAGATCATATGCACGTTTTAATTCAGCAATGAACGACATGCCCTCGCGATTTACATTCGCTGCAGTTGGTGGAATTAGGGGGCTCAGGACACCTACTGATGGAACCTTTGTGTAGGTCAATGAATTTAACCCTAAGGCTATATCGTACTCTAGCAATCTATCTCTTCGAATATCTAAATAAGGAATATTGCCTTGTCGCCCTTCGTGATGAAAGGTCATACCAAGGAAAAAATGATCTCCAGAGGACATTGGAATACGCTTAATACCAAAACCCAACGCTTTTAACTCCTCGTCCGTATCAGGTTGAGGATCAATTTTTTTAATTATTAAGCGATCACCAGAGTGGGCAACCATTGTATCTAGAAGTCCATTAATTCGTCGCACATGTGCTTTAATCTGTGTGGGCACACTAGCTTCTAATTCACTCCAATAAAGGGTTATTGTGGTGCCAGATGGCAACTTATTAAGAACCTCAATCGTTCCATTGTGAAGAGTAAATTCCTTTTCTGCCGTTAAATCAAAACCACCCGTAATGCGAGTAGAAAAAGGGATCAACAGACCAAGCAAAATTACACCAAAAAACAATTTAGCCGAGATTTCCTTCAGGCCAGAAGAGGTTGCACTTGCCCGATAACGCTGACGAATAATTGCAGCTGCAGCAGCCAACGAGCTTATGGATACAGAAACCACATAAAAAATACTCGGAAAATCTATCAAACCCTGAGATAGTTTAATCAACCAAGTGTTTGGACTGTATAAGGTTAAAACATTTACGACATCAAGTGGTATAGTGCCCTCAAGCAGGCGCCCGAAAACATCCCAACCAAAAATCATTAAGATAAAAAGGAAAGCTAAGCTAATGACAAAGGCTCCAATTTGATCACGAGATAAAGAAGCAGCAAATATTGATATGGAAAAATATACAGCTAGCATAAAAGCAGACGAAAGGTAGCTGGAAAATAGTACCCCAGGATCTGGATCTCCCAAATAATATACTGTTGCAACCATGGGCAGAGTAAAAAGCAATGTGACAAGTAAAATTGAATAACCAGCCAAGAACTTACCAGTAACTACTGCACTTAATGAAACAGGCAAAGTTAACAATAATTCAACGCTTCTATCACTATGTTCATCAATCCATGAACGCATGGCTAGTGCAGGCACTAATATCAACGAGACCCAAGGTAGAAAAGTCAACATTGTCTTAACAGATGCATCATCTGTATTGTAGAAATCAGCGATTAAAAAAGTGCAAGCTGCCAATACAATAAGAAAAACAATTTGGAAAAGATAGCTTAGTGGTGCAAACAACAACAATCTAAGCTCATGGCGGTACACAGCACCAACCCCACCAAATAATTTAAAAAAACCTTTTATTTTTAGTCCAGCTACACGCATTATATCTACTTTAACGTCATAGGGTCTAAGGTGCTTGCTAGCCTGTTGAAAACACTTGCCATTCTTCCCTTCTCATCACACAGATTTTCTGGAGTGTCATCAGCAACCAACTTGCCGTTTGCGATTATAATGGCTCGATTGCATATCATCTCCGCCTCCTCAAGAATATGTGTTGAAAAAATTATCGCCTTTTCTCTAGAGATGGAATGAATTAGAGTGCGCACCTGTTCTTTTTGAAGAGGATCTAGACCATCGGTTGGCTCATCCAAAATAAGCACGGGAGGGTCATGCAGAATTGCTTGAGCCAGCCACGCTCGTTGACGCCAACCCTTAGAAAGAGTCTTCATGGGTTTATCAAGAGCACGCTCAAGATCAATCATCGAACAGATCTTACCAATAGAAAACCTTAGATCCTGCCCAAACAGGCCCCGACTTTCACCACAAAAAACAAGAAATTCTCTAACTGTGAGGTTTGGATATCCTCCCGCAGCCTCTGGAAGGTAACCAACGCAAAACTGACCCTCGCCACGGGCCAAAGCCATATCACTGCCACAAATACGAGCAGAACCAGCATTAGCGTCCAGAAAACCAGTCAGTAATCGCATTGTTGTTGACTTACCCGCCCCATTAGGTCCCAGGAATCCAACAACTTCACCTGCGGCTACTCTAAACGAAACGTTATCTACAGCCGTTACATTGCCAAATTGTTTTGTTAGGTTCTTTACCTCAATCATAATTTTTGAGTATAGCTAATAACCCCTAAGAAAGGTCAAATTCAAACAACCGTTGATCATTCTCCAAAAAAACCTGCAGCAATAAAAAGTGCAACGCTAGTCCATGTGACAGCATAGCCAGATTTCAAAATAAGCTTGGAAAGTCTGGGGCGTGTATTCTGTTTTTTTTGTACAAGGAAGTTTCCAAAAGTAGCGATCACTCCTCCAATTATAGCGAGGATTATAATTACATCACGTTGCATTAAAAGGGCAAGAAAGTCCATTACCTATACCCAAACTCAAATTACAAACCAAAATTATTTAGCTGGGGCCTTTAGTAATGGACTCCATAAACGCCTTCTGACTTTCACTTGATGCACCCTTGAACCCTTTAAGGGCCTCTTCGTGTAAAAGCTCCATTGCTTCACGTTTGTAGTCGAATGCTTCAGAAGAAGTAAGTTGCTGAAAATTTCTAGGCCTTGGAAGTTTGATGTCTATAATCTTGCGAACTGACGTGGGACGGTTAGACAGTACAACCAGTCGATCAGCAAGAAATATTGCTTCTTCAATTTCAGATGTAACAAACACATTAGTGCGACCACTATCTTCAAAAAGACGTACAAAGAATTCTTGCATTAATTCACGTGACATTGCGTCTAGCCCGCGAAAAGGTTCATCCATAATCATCAACAGAGGTTCATTGATCATGGCACGTGCTAATTCTGCCCGCCGTTGCATACCACCAGATAATTGTAGGGGATACTTGTCCATGAAATCTGATAAACCTACTTTGGTAAGCAGATCTGTGGCTTTCCTTCTCAAGTCTTGCTCAGACATGTCACCACGTAATTTGGGTCCAAAGACCACATTTTCATAAGATGTAAGCCAAGGCATTAGTGCGGTTTCTTGGAACACCACCATGCGATCATGACCGGGCCCTGTTATTGGTTCTCCATTAATTTGGATTTCACCTGATTCAGGAAAATCAAAACCAGCAATCAGGTTAACTAGAGTAGTTTTTCCACAGCCTGAGGGCCCAACAAGAACAGTCAATTCACCAGGATTGACCTTAAGATCAAAATTTGAAATTACTTCTTCGCGATCCCATTTTTCACCATAGCCCCGGGAAACGGATTTTAATTCAACCGTCGCCTTTTCATCATGGTTATTTGATACACTTTTATCTGTTTGCATTACAATTTCCTGCTAGAAAAGACGTCGCCACGGCATAGAAATAACGCCAATATAACGTATGAGAGAACTGGAAAGATAACCGGCAATGCCGATCGAAATCATTCCTACAATAACTTGAGCAACGGTACCACCCATGTAAGAACTCCAGATAAAAAATCCGAGTCCGCCGCCACCTTGCTGACCTCCTCCAGAGAGCATCTCTCCCGCCAAAACAACCTCCCAAGTAATTCCCATACCGACTGCTGCACCGGTGAAAATAGAGGGTAATGTTCCAGGCAAAATAACTTTGTAAAATAACTTCCACTTGGTTGCACCCATAGACTGTGCAGCCCGTAAATATTGTACATCAATATTCCTGGCACCGCCCAGCACATTAATAACGATAGTGTAGAAAGCCCCAAGGAAAGTTACAAAGGCAATTGACATTTCAGTCGTGGGCCAGAAGACAATAGATGCTGGGACCCAAGCCAAGGGTGGAATGGGTCGCAGCACCTCAAATGGTGGAAAGAATATATCCCGGAAATACCTATTGATAGCAAGCAACAATCCAAAAGGTATACCTATTATCATCGCTATTATAAAACCAGCAAAAACTCTTGCTGTACTGAGGTACCAACTTTCCCAATACCCGGGAAAGAAAAAAATAGTCGCCCATGCTTCTACAACTTCAGTTGGTGGTGGAATTTTCCCAATCCATGGGATAACAACTCCAAACCAAACTTTTGATTGAGAACAAATCTCCCAAAAAACAACAAATCCAATCAGCGCAATAACGCCACGCCAAAATGTTACATTTTGTAAAGCTTTCACCAATTTAGATTTTCTGACAGTAACCTGCGTGCTGTTAGATTTTTGAATTGCCTCAGCCATTTTTAAGCCATTTCCCTTTCACCAGCTTCAAAGGCTTTAATAGCCTCTTCGTTAACTGCTTCTTTTGTCTCAACAACCAGTTTTCGGAATTCCTCTGACGATAATGTCTCGTAACTTCTTGGCCTTGGAATTTTTACTTCAACTATTTTCTTTATGGTAGCTGGACGGGTCGTCATAATTGCCACTCTATCGCCCAGAAAAATAGATTCTTCCAGATCGTGAGTAATAAAAAAGATGGTAACTTTGGTCCTATCATAAACCTCAAGCAAAGCCTCATGCATGATAGACTTCGTTAGTGAGTCCATGGCTCGATAGGGTTCATCCAACAAAAGAACCTTAGGGTCGTTGATCAAAGCCCTAACAATTTCAGCACGCCGTGCCATACCAGAGGAAACTTCGCCGGGATATTTTTGCCAAACATCCCCAAGCCCAGCCTCAGCTAACATGTGACCAGCCTTTTCTATCGCTTCAGGCTTCTTCATTACACCCTGCACTATTGGGCCATAAGCAACGTTCTCAGCAAGCGTTTTCCATGGAAACAAAGCACCATGCTGGAAAACCACCATTCGATCAGCACCCTGATCAGCTATGGGTTTTGAGGGTCCACATAACAGCTCACCATCTAAGTATATTTCACCCTCGGTAATTGAGTGGAAACCAGCAATTGCATTAAGCAAAGTTGTTTTGCCACATCCTGAAGGACCAACAATCATGCACACTTCACCTGCAGCAATTTCAAGTGAGCAGTCATCAACAGCCATGACATTAACACCATCAGGGTCGTAAATTTTAGTCAGGTTTCGTATGCTAATTGCACCTCTTGTGTTCACAGTTTCTGACATCTAGCGACCCTCCATAGCGAGCGCTCGCAAACGGTATTGCATCAATCGATTGCCAATTATTCGAACTATTACTGATGAAGCCCAACCGGTAAAGCCAAGTGTCAACATACCTATAACCATTGTTACATATGTAATATTCATGTAGGAGTCGACTATCAAGTAGCCTAGGCCAAATTCTCCAGAAACCATTTCAGCTGCTACAAGTGAGAACCACGCTACTCCGACACTAATTTGCAACCCTGTAAAGATAAAAGGAAGTGCGCCAGGCACAACGATATGAAAAAATATGTGATGTTTCTTGGAACCGAGACTCTTTGCAGCCCTGAAATAGTCATCGTCGATGGAATCAACTCCAAGAAGTGTGTTTAGGGTTGTCACAAAAAGTGAGGCAAGTGTAGCAAGGAAAATCACCGGCGTTTCAAAACCAGTAAACATTAGAATCGCTAACGGCACCCATGCCAGAATTGGGATGGGACGTAATGTCTCAAGAATTGGAAAGGAATAATCACGAAACACCTTTGACCAACCCATAAACAATCCAAGTGGAACACCAACCCCGGTAGCTATGCCAAATGAAATAAGAATTCGTCGACAGCTTACAATAACGTGATCATAGTATTCCGGAGTAAATAACGACATTCCCCAATCAGGATCGGGATTAAGCCACTCAGTGATCACCTCAACTGGCCCTGGTAACTTGTTAAAACGTGGAAGCTCCCAACCTTCTACAAAAAGATAGTAAGCACCAAGCCACAGAGCAATCCCAAAAGTCATCAAGTACGGTGTCTGCGTCTTAAGTGCAGTTTTCCACGTATGTAATGTCATCGCCAATCCCGTTGGCTTTTCCATTTTTGGGGTAGTTAAGTTCGTTTCACTCATTTCCAATTTTCCAACAAAAGATATAGAAAGGGTCCCGATTTCTCAATCGGGACCCTATTTGTACGTCTAATACATTACTACTTGTATTGAGACATTGGTACACCGTCGATTTTGCCGAGAGGGCTAGTCAAACCACGGTCTTTCATAACTTTGCGAGCCATGTCGTCCCATACGGACTCTGGACGCAACTCTTTACGCTTACCAAACTTCTTCTTTGTTGCCAAGAATGCAGTCGAAGCCTTAAGCATAGTTTTAACTTTGTCGTTGAAAACAAAGTCAAGGGTAAGCTTGTTTACTCCAGCTTCATCCTGATAGAGAGAGGCCCAAAGAATTTTTCTTTCAATACCTTCAGTTTGATCATCAGCCATTTTTGCAACAGCACCTGCATTGCTTAAATCAGCAAGGAAGAGCTGGGCATCCAACTCAGCTTCTAACCAACCCCTGTGAACATCTGGACGGTCTTGAATAATTTCATTCATCATTACCAAGAAACCTGCATCTCCAGAGTCATCTCCCGAAAAGTCGGCGCCTGTTGCTCCTCGACGAGCAATTCCCTTCATTACAATTTTTGATGCAGTTGGCTCCCAGATTGCTGCAGCAGCAATTTTACCTGCTTCGAGGTTCTTCGTAATATTTTCAATGTTCTGGTTCAAATATTTAGAAGGCTTAATTCCAGCTTGTTCGAAAGCCAAAAGAGCAAAACGGTCTGTGCAGGCACCGTGAGGCGCTGCAACCAGTTTTCCGTCCATCCACTTGACTGCTTCCATACCATTTTTAAATTTTGGTGCATTGTTGGGTACCAAAAAGATGTTGCACTGCTGCTTAGACGTTCCCAAAACAGAAATCATGCGAAGGTCAACTTGCTTTTCTCTCATGGAAGAAACAATAGCAGGCATATCACCCATATATCCAATGTGGTTTTTTTCACCTAACAACTTACCAACGATCACAGAACCCTGAAGTCCAATCTCAAATTTTGCAGTTGAACCTTTGGGTAGATGCTTTTTCCACATTTGCTTTCCGTTAAGCACAACACCCGACCAAGATTCTGTGTAATAAGGCTGATATCCTATTACCAAATTTACGGGCTCTCCGGGCTTTCCAAAGCCAACCTTTGCAGTTGCTGGCGCTGTTGCTCCGAATGTGATCAGTGCAACGGCAGCGGAGGCCCCAAGTGTTTTGATTAAATTTTTATACATATAAAACTTCCCTATTTGAATTTAACTATTTATTTTTTTTTTGCTTTTACTGTTTGTTAACTACAATTCGACAATTAAACCTTAGATGAATTAAATGTCAACTGTTCAACTTGGTATTGGGCAAAACGGATTTTAGTTATAGTTTTGACTAAAATCCGTTTATTACCTCGAAAACACCCAAAAAATCTTAAAAAATTCAGCCTAACTAACCTTTTTTTGATCAAATTGAAATAAAGATGAGCAACAACAAAAAAACATGGATTTTCACAATGCGGAAAAATCAAATGCTCGCATTAAATTTTGTTTAAGGAGAAACAAATTTTTTAGCCATTTTATTATGAGTTTCAAACTTTTTATGCATTTGCAAAACGTTTTTTTACCTGGTCCAACACAGCTTTTTTATCAATATCGTTGGCACCTTTATGAATCATAGCATCAGCGAAGCGGCTTACAATTTCACATATAGCATCCTCTGATAATTGATTAAGAATACCAATTCTAACTTGAACGGGTTCAGAGAGCGTTGGCCAAATTCCAAAGCCAGAAGCGCGACATTCTTGAACCAACTCTTTCTCCTGTCCCGCCAGTACCTTTGGAAGATTAAGAACTACAAGGCTCGTCATGTTTGATGTCACATCACAACCCATGGCGGTCACAGCCTCACTAAGTACACTCTCATGAAATGCATAATCAGCTGCTTTTTTTGCACGTCCATGCTCTAGGCTAATACGCAAGGCTTCATGAAAAGATGCGACTGCGTAACACGAATGCGTCTGATGATAACCAGCTGTTTCTACGTCCTTACCTTCAACTATGCTCCAATGACGTGCATTGAGTATGGGATGATTTACAAAGTTTGCACATCCACGTTTGGCTACAACTTCAATGAAAGCATCAGTAAAGGTAACAGGAGCATATGTTAATGGCAGGGCTAAGACGCCTTTTTGTGGGCATGATGCCCAACCGACAACACCAGGGTAGTCGTCAGTATTGAAATCTTCTATTCCAAGGCTGGAAACTGCGTCAACAAGGCCCATAACACCATGCTTCAGACATGCATCGCTAAAGCCTTGAATATCATTGATACGTCCACTGCCAGTTTCCCAGTGCGTCATTGCTGCCCACATTGCATTTTGTCCAGCCAATGCATCGTCCACCATTTGGCCTGTTACAGAGGTACCATGTGCTACTTCAACCACCTTAACGTTTGCGGGTTTTGGATGCATCGGATCAGCTGCAAAATCAGCTGGTAATGAAGCCTTCATTCTAATGGTATGACAGTCAATACCGCTGAAAGTACCGTTGTTAAAAGCCACTACTTTATCGCCAGGCTGTATAGCACTGTGCATGCTGTCCAAACCACTCCAACCTGTACCGGCAATACCATATGTATAAATATTTTTAGTACCAAATAACTCGCGAAGCATTACTTTGCATTCTTGCATGCCACGGATTACATCAGCCTGCATATGATCAGCAATACCAGAGTTACCAAACGCTGCTAGAACACGTGGATCCGTGTTACCTGGTCCTGGACCTGCTGCTAACGTATCAGGGATTATAAGTTGTGGGAAATTCATTATATTTTTACTTTCCAAATTAAATTTTTAACCTAAATCTTCTTTATTTCAGTAGCCTAGAAACCCTTATTAACAACACTCCCTACAACATAGTGTGTAACTTTTCATATATAGAATTTCACAATGCGGAAAATTCAATCAATAAAACAAACAAAAATTAATAACACCCAGCTATGCGAGCACGTTGACGAACCAGAGCCAAAATAGTATTTATGGTTGGAGTTTTAACCCCCACCATAGCACCCATCTCAGAAACTGAAGCTACCAAGGCATCTATTTCCATAGGACGGCCAAGTTCTAAATCCTGAAGCATGGATGTTTTGTGCGCACCAACAGCGCCAGCGCCATTAATACGCTTTTCAACACTTACGGGAAATTTCACACCAAGAGCCTCACCTACCGCCTGTGCTTCAATCATCATGTCTCTCACAACCGTGCGAGTTCCTTGATCTTCCGCAATTTCTTCTAGTGTTGCACATGTCAAAGAGCTGATGGGATTAAAACTCAGGTTACCCCATAGTTTTATCCAAATTTCATCGCGTATACGAGGACGGACCGGAGCCTTCATATTAGCAGAAATTAAGGCTTGGGAGAGATTCTCAATACGTTGCGTCCTCTCTCCACTCGGCTCACCAAGAGTGAATTTATTTCCACTTATATGCTGGACAATACCCGGCTCTACAATTTCACAGGCTGGGTAAACAACGCAACCAATCGCACGTTCCGGGCCGATACCATCCCATTGGGCGTTACCAGGATCAACCGCGAAAACACGCTGGCCCTCATAGGCCCCACCAAAATTATAGAAATACCACCAAGGTACACCATTAACTGCAGTTACCATTACTGTATTTTTTCCCAAAAGGGGTTGCATTGCCTCCACTACACTAGGCACTGAATGAGCCTTAAGCGTGACAATTATAAAATCTTGTGGGCCCAGATCAGCTGGGCTATCAGTACAGTTGGGGTGCGTAACATATTCCTCATTCCCGATGCGCAATTTAAGACCATCTTTGCGCATCGCCGCTAAGTGCGGCCCACGTGCTACGAGGCTGACATCGGCACCACTACGCGCAAGTTCAGCTCCCATGTAGCCCCCAATCGCACCCGCACCGTAAATACATATTTTCATCAAACAAGCCCCAATTTTTCAGCCAATCCAATTCGTTGTAACTTTCCAGTTTCACCCTTTGGGATTTCATCTAGGAAAATTATTTTCCTAGGTACTTTGAAGTCAGCCAAATGTTCCCTAGTAAAATTTCTAATATCATTTTCTTTAACATGCACACCATCGCGAAGCACTACAACCGCAGCGACATCCTGACCGAGCTTATCATGGGGTAAAGCAAAGGTAACGGCCTGCTGCACAGCAGGATGGTCCATCAACACCTCGTCAACTTCACGTGGCGATATTTTTTCTCCACCCCGGTTAATAATTTCTTTGAGCCGCCCAGTTATAGAAAGGTAACCTTCATCATCCAAAACACCCTGATCACCAGTACGAAACCAGCCATTAGTGAAATTTTCTTTATTTGCTCTGGGATTGTTTTCATAACCATAAGTTACATTTTCACCCTTAATGACAATTTCGCCAGTCTCGCCGTCTCTCAGAAATTGCCCCCGCTCTCCCATGATTGCAATCTCGGGGCCTGCTGCAACACCAACGGTGCCGGGCTTGCGGGTAGCCGGTGGCAATGGGTTTGATGCCATCTGATGGGTTGCTTCCGTCATGCCGTAAGCTTCAATCACTGGACAACCAAACGTCTTTTCTAGTTCAGCCATAACTTGGGGTGGAAGCGATGATGAAGACGAACGGACGAAGCGAAGGTTCATATTAGATACAATATCAGTATTATTCTCAGCTCGACTGAGAATTGCTTGATGCATAGTTGGTACTGCTGAGTACCAAGTCGGCTTACAATCAGCAAACCACTTAAACGCCTTCAAGGCATTGAATCCAGGAGTGCAGTATACGCTGGCACCGCACGCCAGAGAAGACAATATAACAGCAATAAGCCCATGAATATGAAACAATGGCATGATATTCATGCTACGATCAGTTGGATCAAGAGCTAACGCACAACCAATATTGAAAGCCGAAGTAACTAAGTTACGCTGGGTCAAAGGAACTAGCTTCGGCTTGGAGGTCGTACCAGATGTATGTAAAACCAACCCAACATCATCAGCCTGAGCATATCCTGAAAAATCAGGCACACCAGTACTTTGCACCCCTTCGTTAGCAACAATATCAAATTCACCTGCAGCCATAGTCTTCCCTACATGCAACCGAATTACTGGAATACCCAACTGATTGGCAACCTCAATAGATGGAGAGGTGCTGTCTTTTTCGACAACCAAGGCCTTAGCTTTTAAGTCTGTAAGATAAAAACGGTATTCCTCACCTCGATAGTTAGGATTGAGAGGTGCGGTCGTCGCCACAACTGCAATAGTTACGAAAGCGCTTGCCATTTCAGGGCCGTTGGGAAGCACAATGGCAACCCTATCATTTCGTCCAATCCCCAGTTTAGTTAAAGCCTCAACACTACTCTCAATCAAATTCAATAAACCCTGATAATTCAGGTCAGGACGATTAGGCGCCGACAAAGCGACAGTTGTTGGGTTTTGGATGGCTTTTAAAAGATCAAAAACCGTTTTGGGCTCAGGCATTGTTTTCATAGATACTCAGTCATTTGCTTTAAGACCTAAAGGGGCCATTTGGACATTTGGCGACGCATCATACTGTTAAATGATTTTATAAGAGGCATAAATAGTAGAGTAATAGCTATGGCTGTGATCGCACCAGAGATTGGTCTAAAAAGAAAAATATCAAACGATCCACTTGACATCAAAAGAGATTGACGCAACGAGGTTTCGGCAAGCGGACCCAGCACTATTGCTAATACTGCAGGGGCCATGGGATAGTCTAGTTTGCGCATCAAATAACCAACAATACCAAAGACCAACATCAGCCATACATCATGCATATCTTGAGTTGGTGCATAGCCCCCGATAAGGCACAAAACAAAAATTATCGGCGCTAAGATGGTAAAAGGCATTCTTAACACCCAAAGAAAAGCCGGGATGAATGCAAGATTAATAACTACCGCAAAAAAATTCGCAGCGTACAAACTTGCTATCAACCCCCATACGAATTCCTTATGCTCTACAAATAACATTGGACCTGGGTCAAGGCCCCATATAACCATACCACCAAGCAAAATGGCCGTAGTTGGTGACCCGGGAATTCCAAGCGTCAGCATAGGTAGCATGGATCCTGTACTTGCAGCGTTATTAGCTGACTCTGGAGCCAGAATACCTTTCGTATTACCCTTTCCAAAACTATCAGGGTCTTTCGACATACCCTTAGCAACACCATAGGCCATCAATGCACCGGGTGTGGCACCAGCTGCTGGAAGAATGCCAACAAAATAACCCAGAAATGATCCCATAATCATGACCTTAAAACCATTTTTAAGGCTGATCAGAGCATCCAATATACGATTAATTGTAATGTGAGCTTGGGAGATTAACACTTTTCCCTTAGTTGTTTCAATGGTCCATAACATTTCACCGATACCATAAATTCCGATAGCTAAAACCAAAAAGTTTATGCCGTGAAAGAATCCAGGCAGGTCCAAAAATATTAGTCGTGGTTCACCACTAATTATGTCTAGTCCAACAGCGCTGAAAACGAGGCCTATAAAAATAGAAAAAAAAGTCTTTGGAATATCATCACCACCGAGCCCTACAAAAGTTGCAAAGGCCAGAAGCATCAAAGCGAATTCCTCAGGTGCACTAAAAGCAAGAGCAACATCAGCCAAGGGGGGTGCAAACAGAGTGAACAACACTACTGAAATAGAACCTCCTATAAATGAAGCAGTTGCTGCCGCAACTAAAGCCTTGTCTGCCTCACCCTTCAGAGCCAATGGTCTACCATCAAAAGTCGTGGCGACCGCTGTAGAAGCTCCCGGTATGCCAAGCATAATAGAGCTGATCGCACCACCGTACATTGCACCATAGTAGATAGCACCCAAGAAAATCACCGCTGATGTCGGCGGTACTAAAAATGTCATAGGCAACAAAATAGCCACACCATTTACTGAACCTAATCCAGGCATGGCACCAATAAATAGTCCGAGCACAACACCAACAATAATGAGAAAAAGATTCAGAGGCTCAAATGCGAGAAAGAACCCATTCATTAAAAGTGTTACAATTTCCATAGCTTCCAGACCCTTTTAGAGGAATAAACCGTATAATGGATAGAACATGGGTTCTGTAACTCCTTTGGGTAGCGTAATTTTTAATGCTATTTCAAAAAAGAAAAATAATATTATCGGCGTTGCGGTAGCTATCGATCCAGTCAGAAGCCAGTTGTGACTACCCATAATGCGCAAATAAAAAGCAATAAAAAGTGGGATTGCTACATAGACACCAACATACTCGATTAAACCAACGGTCATAACTAAAGAACCTGCAACCAATGCAAATAAAACGAAGGTTTCTCTGTCCATGTAAACCTTTTTAGGTTCTTCAACGTCGTCAGATTTACGGATTTGACGGAGGATTATAAGTACACAGCAAATCAGCATGCCAGCAGCTAACCAGAACGGAAAAGCCCCACCGCCTGGACCCTGATTTGGGATCCATCCAATTTCCAGTTCAGCACTCTTCCACATTGTATAAAGAGAGAAGGCCGCCATCAACGCTGCCATCGTATATTCAGCTCGTATCATAGATGAAAGCCTTCTCTGAGCGGTTATTTATCAAAACTCTTCACAGTTACCTTTTATTTCAAAAGGCTTTTATGCACATCAATAGCGTGAGACCAATACTGTTTTAGTCCATCACCAGTCAAGAACTCACCTTGCAAGCTTTTCTTGGCACGATATGATTGCCATTCAGATGTTTTGTACACGTCCGCAAATAACTTTTGATAGTAGGAAGCTGCTTCCTTACTCATACCCGGTGCACCAACAACACTTCGTTGCATAAAATAGGAGAAGTCCTTTCCCAACTCTTTGAAAGTTGGTGCTTCTGGATACATCGCCAAACGCTCATCAGTAAATGCAGCCAATGGTCTAGTCTTCCCAGCTTTATAAAAACCATCCTGCTCGGAAGGGTTATTAACGGTGGAATGAATGTGCCCACCTGCCAGCGCCTTTGCAACAGCTCCTCCACCTTTGTAGGGGATATATTTTATTTTTAACCCATAGGTTTTATTCAGGTAATCAGTAAGAATATTATCTTCAGAACCAGATCCAGTTCCTCCCATGAGCCACTCACCTTCCTTTTTTGCTTTAACAGCAGCTACAAATTCATCAACATTGGTAATACCACTATCGGATTTGACCCATAGTAAGAAGGTATCTTCAGCCATGCGACCAATAGGCGTGTAGGTCATTACATCAATACCAAGTTTAGATTGGCGCATAGGAGTAGTGTAAAAACTATTCAAAGTGACCATGATTGTGTGGTCATCACCAGTTTTTTGCTTAAGATGAACCAGAGCTTCTGCGCCCGTGCCGCCTGACTTATTTATTGGTGTTAGCGGCATAGACGACATTTTATTTTTTTGAATGACACTTTGCATCAACCGAGCCATCTTGTCTGCACCGCCACCTTTGCCTGCCATGATAATGAAATCAATTGGCTTTTTTGGTGCCCAATCTGCTGATGCTACAAGTGGCACGATGACTGCCAAAGAAACAATCGTAATACCCTTTAGTAATTTATTGATAAGCATTCTTATCATCCTTCCTTTTAATTTTCACGCAACCTCACAATAACTGTCATAGTGCGATTGAGTTCGAAGCGTTCAGAGTTTTAAGGAAAAGCTACGAACTGATAATGTTGTTTCAGCCCCGTATTTAACATCAAAAGTAGCTTCACAACCCGAGTGGAAGTGTTCTAGGCATTTTTTTTTGATTGTCTATAAAATGCTTATTGCAAAAAGGTAAAACTGTAAATGTTGTAAAATATCTACAGTTTTATTTGCAAAAATTGTCAACTTTTTGCAAATAAGTATTCTCGTTTCAAACTCAAGATTTAAACAAAAAAAGGACCTGCTGGCCCTTTTAGTTAACAAATCTTAAATTGTGTGCGAATGATTTTATAGCTAAATCGTCAGGATCAAATCCTTATTTTTGCTGTTTTTTCTTTTTATCTTAAATAAGTAAAGGTAACCGCACGTCGCACATTTTCTTCAATTACTGGTGCACGATTTATTGGCGGATAGGCTCTACGCACACATTCAAAACGATCGCACAACTGGCAATTTAGGCCCGTTGGTGTTTGATTATCACGGTTAGTAACGTCTAAGCCATCACTGTAAACTAAGTGCTTAGCATCACGTATGTCACAGCCTACAGCTACTGCATGCCACGGCACATGATTTGTAGTAGCAGTTCCACCCGGTTTAACAGTTCGCGAAATAGTGAAAAAAGTGGCGTTATCAGGCATGCGGATAATTTGGCTCAGAATTTCCCCAGGAGTAGAAAATGAATCATGCACCATCCACCGCGGACAAGTTCCTCCGAAACGTGCAAATTGGAACCCCCCACCACTCAGACGTTTCGAGACGTTTCCAGCATTATCAACCCTCAAGAAAAAAAATGAAACTCCACGCATACCAGACCTTTGTAGGGAAGTGAGGCGGTGACAGACTTGCTCAAAACTAGATCCAAATCGACGCCTTAAAAGCACTATGTCATAACGCAGTTCCTGAACGGCTTTGAAAAATGGCTCGTACGGCATCATCAACGCACCTGCAAGATAGTTTGCAAGAACGTAACGCAGCAATTCACGAGCTTCTTTTGAGGACAGGTCAGCTTCGGCAACTATTTTGTCCAAAACAGTTCCATGCAACAGAAGAGAGTACTGCACTGCTATTTGAAAGGCACGATCTTCAGGTAGATTGACTTCAGAGAGCAAAATGCGTTTGCGGTGACGGTCATATTGGGCCAGCACGTCACCTAATACAGACACTGGCATAATTTTAGTTTGTACCCCTATTTTTTTTTCAAGATGCAAAGATAGACCTCGATACACTTCACCCTGATCCAAGATACCATCAGCCCACAGGCTCTCAGAAATGGTTTCCAAGTCTTCGAAGTAGTTGGACCGTTGTTCTACAAAGTCACGAACCTGGTCAACAGAAGATGTATGATGACTCGGTGTGATCGCATTCTCCCGTAGGCCACTTGCGTATGCTTGATGTTGCGCAGTTTCCCACATCTGACGGTACAAACTATACAGCTTAACTATGGATTGTGCTGCTTTAGGCGCACACGCTACAAGTTCTTGTATTTCATTGTTACCAACTGCTTCTTCCTCAAATAGTGGATCTGCAAAGACCTCTCCTAATTCAGCGGCAAACCGCGCATCATCGTCCTCAGCAAATTCCTTTAAGTCGATATCATATGCCTGTCCTAAACTAAACAGTAGTGAAACTGTAACTGGGCGCTGATTATGCTCAATTAAATTCAAATAGCTTGGCGAGATATCAAGCATAGCTGCCATATCAGTTTGCCTGATACCTCTGTTCTGACGGAAGCGGCGAACTTTATGGCCAATGATCGCCTTACGTTCAATTTTCGTCATCTCTTCCTCTACTTTTAGAAAGTAAAAATTCCAGTCAATAAACATGTCCCACATAAATACTTAATTACATTTATGCACCCTCGTTCAAAATCTGCTTAATAAAAATGCTGATCTTATTACTAGGTTCTAACAAAACTATCTGTTTTAAAATTTAAACGGAAATACAATTATTACGTCTTGTGCATAAATATTTTTTTGCTCAAAACTAGCTTCGGGTTGCTTTACTAACCTGAAGGTCCTGAGGTGATTGCCCTCGCAATCCTCCGTAGATTTCTTCTTTAAGCATCCCAAATTGATGCGTATTGATTCTTTCCGCTAAAAGCATATCTTGTCCCCACATCAGCAACCAAATACACCGCCCCAAAAAGAAATCTTTATCAAAGGAATCATCTGATATTGAGCGCTTTACGATCCGTTGCTGATCCGCATCAAGGGAGGCAAATGCATCTAATTCATTGATTATTTCTGTGCTTCGATCAGCGCTTACGCCCTCCTCTTGAAGACTATCACGCAAAAGAGAACAAGCTATAAAAAGAGCACATTCTGCTTCTGAGACTTTGTCATCAAAATTAACACTAATACTTTTTTGAATACCCTCGTGTTTGTCTATCAGATCGCCTGCCTCACCAAACATAAGTGTCATGGTCTTGACTTCAGCCATGACATTAATTCTATAAAGTCGGCGTTTGAACCATTTCAGCATAACATTAATCCTAATTATTCACTCGAAAAGGTTACTTTAAGCTCATTACAACAAAGTAGTTTATATAATTAATAATGTTTTGGATAGTTCTATTGCTCTCACAATCTGCTTAAATGGCTCGATTTGCAAAAAAAGAACTTATTAGCTTAACCCGATAGATCAACAAATTAATTGGATGATGAAAAAGGTTTTTAAGTATTTGTCTTACATGCAACATGTTCGCTCTTATCCAAAAAGTTGAATTTTCAAAAACTCGTCGTTTTTCAAATGTTCAAAAAAAATTAATAAACCTAATTCCAATTTCCAAATATTAGATTGGAGAGTCCCCACGAATAGTTGTTCTTTGCATTCGCCTTGAATACTTGAGGTCATACTCACAAGCTTTATGCATTGTTGATCTATTGTCCCAAAAAACAACATCCCCTACTGTCCATTGATGGGTATATATAAAACAATCTTTGGCAGCACTCTTGAATAAATTGGTCAAAATTTCTTTACTTTCACTTTCAACCATACCTCTAATCCCAATCGTAAAACCTTCATTAACAAAAAGTGCTTTACTGTTATTCTCAGGATGGGTCCTCACAATAGGATGAGCTACTTCTGTAAACTCTGATTTTTGGCTTTCTGTCAGTTCAAACCTATTTTTTTGAAATTCGTTATCTGCTTTTCGTGATGCGATAAACCGAGGTAGATATGAGTGTAAAGCATATAGATCTTCAATCTTCTGTTTGTACTCAGTTGATAAGCTTTCATAAACTGCGGCCATGTCACAAAACTTTGTCTCACCTCCTTCAGGAGGGACCTCCAAAGCATATAAAATTGAACCTAAAGGGGGGATGGATTTATATGACATATCAGAGTGCCAGTAGCTTCCACCATTGGCTATTGGTTTAGTTCCTTGGCCACCTCGGTTTGAAAACACTAAAATTTCTGGGAATTCAGGCAGTGTATACTGTGTAACACTATGGTATTCTGATGGCCCAAACTTGTTACTAAATTCTACATGTTGTTTATTCGAGAGGTTCTGACCACGAAAAACAAGCACTTTATGCTCCAACAGGGCAGAACGGATAGTATTTACCAAAACCTGATCCAGATCATTACTAAGATCAATTCCTACAACTTCGGCAACAAAAGTATCGCTTAACCTTTTTACTGAATACCCCATCTTAGTAATCCTTATACAAGGCCTGTCAGAAATAATGATGCGTTCTAAAACTCAACAAATATATTATTTTTTCTTAGACAAAATTCATTCTTTTTTTGTTGCTTAAAAATATTACTTCCAGAGAAACTACCACAGGTCTGGAATTGTTTGAATATCGTTACAAACTCATCAAGTAGGTTTTTTGTTGATGGTCTCCTGCTTAATCCACTCAATAAAATCATGATTACCACCTACAACTCCCAATACAACAATACACGGGCAATCATAGCTATGTAGTTCTTTAATACGCTTTGTAAGTGAAGTAATTAATTCTGGACTAGTCTTAAGCAAGAGTGCCGTCTCAGAACTTTCGCATTGCTCACTTTGCCACAAATAAATTGATGAAATATTTCCCAATATATTTGCACAAGCCGCAAGTCGATCAGCGACAACAGACCGTGCAATTTCCTGAGCTTCTTCATTTGTGCTAGTTGTTACATAAACAATTGAAGCTAACATCAATTAAAGTATCCTATGCCCAACCCGAAATTGTCACTATTGAAATAATTAACAAAACTATCTGGCCTCCATTTATGATTACAGACAACCGGTGAAAACTATCAAATTTTGATTTTGCACTCACATCACCCGCTATCTCAGCGTCTCTGTACTTGTTAATTTTGGGTATCAAGCTTTGTCGAGAAAATACCGCAGATAGCCCAATAATAAACATTAATACGGCTGAAAAATGGTTGGCAAGTGTAAGCAAAACTGCTGTAGCGAACGATAAAATTATAATTTTTAAGTAATAGTAGGGAAAGATTGAACGTATCAATTTGCCAGCTTCTGTAGCATCAAGTTTTATAAAAGTTATTGGTGCAACAAGAAAAGAAAAGAAAAGCATGGCTCCAAAAAGCATTGAGGCTAATAAAAAACTTAATATGAAAAAAATCTGTTCCATAAAACTTCCATTGGTTTTTTAACGATGAGTAAAATGGTGAATTCTTAGATAACAAAAACACAATAGTTACAACAACTCTAGGCAAAATACTTAGATCGGTCTTTTATTTCTTCAACATGGTAATCATCACTATTTTGGAAAAAATATAAAAAGAACAGAAATTTCTATAGTTGCCAAAGAAACTTTCATGTTGGGTAACAACAAATTGTCAACTACAGCTGAATAATTTAGCCAACCAGATAAGGGTCTCATTCTGAAAGTTGTCAATTGAGCAAATAAAAAGTAATGCTCTTGATGGAATGATAACAAAAGAAACCATAAAGAAAAGCGACCTCGCCAGTTTCCTGACGAAGTCGCTTCCCTTAAAATTCCTTCATGTTTCTTGCGAAACCCCTGGGAATTTTCCGTTCCGTTATTTTAGCTCCCCTAACGGTTCACTCCAATGTCAGAACGTGAAAATAGAATATTTAATATCTTTTGGTACCGCAATAGTAATTCGATCCACAATACTGTGGAACATGGGGATAAAAAAATTGGATTTTTCATCTATCGCTCAAACTGCGCTGGTGCAAAAAAGGCCACTTTTGAAAAAGCGACATTTTGCTATAAGTAAATGTTATAAATAGAATAATTTTGGTTGCGGGGGTAGGATTTGAATCTACGACCTTCAGGTTGTGGGGCTAAATCTGTAAGAAACCTTTACCTGCAATATCAAGCGTTTATGAATCAGTTCAATAAGTTAAAGCATATTTTTCTATCATTTTGTTTCATGGTGTTTCACCTAGTTTCATTCTATTTGCGAAAATGACCCTAAGGGTCAGAGAACTATTTGCGCTTTCTGGCTAAGTTTTTATCCTTGGACATTTACTATTGCGTTCTGAGTGCCATTTACTCGACTTAAATTTCTCATTAATTTCAGCGTGGGGAAGCATGCTCAAAAACCGTGGCAAATTGTCATAATGAACTCACTCGCACAGTCAATCATTCTATTTCCTCAATGCAAATCCAGATTACCAACATATTTTCTTGAGATATAAATAACCTTCTATATGTTATGTTATAACATAACATAATTCACTAATTTTTCTTATGAGGTTTAATTCAATGAAAGTCGCATATATTTTTGCCACTGATATGGCCGCAACATTTAAACTTGCAACTATGATCCTGCCACAACTTGAAGCTGGTAACCACGGAGCCGAAGTGGCGGGAATGTTTTTCTTTGATGATAATGTTTATAGCTTACGCAAAGGTGACCCAACTGGTGAGCGCCTTGCTAAGATTGCAGTCGCAAAAAATATTCTTCTGATGGGATGTGATCAATGCGCTTTACGTCGAAATCTTGCTGAAGGTGAATTTAGCCAATGTGGTAGTGGAGAAGTAACTCCAAAGAACCTCATCGACGGTGCACACGTTGGCTGTTTCCCTCAACTGTATGAAGCATTGGCGCCAGCTGCCGTCGATCAAGTAATAACACTCTAGGCAAACTTTGTTTCTATTGAGTTACAATAATCAGTTGGTTTTGGGATAATTTGAACTGTGAGATTAATAAAGAATAATCTGTTCATTGCTCTCAAGGTTCAGTTAAACACCCCCTCGCCTAATTAATTTACAAAAGAAAAATAATAAAATTTAGAGGTATAGATTATGAAAGCGGAAACACAACGTCTACCTGTCACCGTACTATCAGGTTTTCTTGGTGCTGGAAAGACTACACTACTAAACAGGGTGTTAAATAATCGTGATGGTCGCAAGGTAGCAGTTATCGTCAACGATATGTCTGAAGTGAATATTGACGCCGACTTGATCCGATCAGAAACAGAGCTTAGTCGTACCGATGAGACATTGGTCGAGATGTCTAACGGCTGCATTTGTTGCACCCTTCGCGATGACTTACTCGCCGAAGTTCGGCGCCTTGCAGAAAAGAGAAGTTTTGACTATCTGTTAATCGAGTCGACAGGAATCTCTGAGCCTTTACCAGTAGCAGCTACCTTTGATTTTCGCGACGAGGATGGCGAAAGTTTATCAGACATAGCTCGCCTAGATACCATGGTGACTGTTGTTGACGCGGTAAACCTACTTAGGGACTATTCAAGTCACGACTTCTTACATGATAGGGGTGAAACGATGGGCGAAGAAGACAATCGCACGCTTGTTCATCTTCTGACAGACCAAATTGAATTTGCTGATGTAGTCATTCTAAATAAGGTTGCCGATGCAGATGCCCATCAGGTCGAGGCCGCTCGCAAAATCATTCGCAGCCTTAATGCAGATGCACGCATAATCGAAACCAATCACTCCGATGTTCCTGCGGATACCATCCTCGATACCGGTCTCTTCGACTATGAAAAAGCCCATGAACATCCGTTATGGGCTAAAGAGCTTTACGGTTACGCAGATCATTTACCAGAAACTGACGAATATGGGGTTACAAGCTATGTCTATCGTGCCCGTCGCCCGTTTAACCCGGAATCCATTAACGCTTTATTGAACGGAGATCTGCCTGGTGTAATACGCGCTAAGGGGCATTTTTGGATTTCAACACGGCCTGACTGGGTTGCTGAATTCTCTCTTGCGGGTGCTCTGTCATCCATCAATCCGCTGGGTACTTGGTGGGCAACGGTACCAAAAGAGAATTGGCCAACTGATGAGAGTGCGCAGGCCTATTTGGATACCCATTGGCAAGAACCTTGGGGTGATCGTCGGCAGGAAATTGTCTTCATTGGCAGCGGAATCGACTGGCCATGGTTACAAACGGAACTCGAGGCCTGCCTTGTACCCGAGCATCTAATGTCAAACCCTAATGCGTTAAGCAATCTCCCAGACCCGTTTCCACTATGGAAACGCACGGAGAACGCAGCGTGACTAGAATTTAGCCAATGAGGTGCGTTCATCATTTTGTTTATTAGCCAACACCTGCGACCGCTAGGTTTTTTTGCGGTAATTTCCAGTAACAATTTGCGGTAATTTTGCGGTAATCACAAAAAAAGCCGCCCCGAAGGCGGCTAAGTCATTGATATTATTGGTTGCGGGGGTAGGCTTTGAACCTACGGCCTTCAGGATATGAGCCTGACTAAATACTAAAACAGATTGTAAAACGACTTGGCTATTCTTGGAAAAAAATTGCTGGTCCACAATATTGGATGTACAAAGATGAAACTCTTTATAGAAGAATGAAGAGAAAGGAATCTGAATAATGAGATCAAGCTTAGGTATACACACTTGAAAATAGGGCAAATAACACTATATTATGTAGATATGAGAGTGATGAGATTAAGGTAGCTCTCTAAAGCGCCGATTTGATAACAGATTGCGGGCGCATAACAAATGCAGCTAAAGAGTTGGGGCCGTCCCAGCAATGCTGCGGGCGGTTTTTTTATGGGATTGATCCACCTTATGGATTGGGGATTTGAACTTCAGATTGTGCCCCCGGACATGTCGTTCACAGCACTAAAGAGAGGAGATCATAAAATGAGTATAACCAAATTTACTTTGGTCACAAAACCGGAGCAGCTGAGGCAGATGGAGGCTGGTCCTTTTTCTATTATCATGGGGGCTAATCTACGAAAGCTACCCAAGCCCATTTCTTCTGAAAAACAGAGCAAAGTTAGAAAGGAGAATGACAATGGCTAAAATCATATGGAAAGAGCTATCGAAAGACGATCCAATATTTAATGGTGGGTTCGTCATTTCATCATTCCCTAGGCAGAGGGTTCCTCAACCCAACAAAGACGAGCAGCCCAAGCGTGACAAAGATCCAGACGCTCGAGCTGAAAAAACTCGCCAACAGAGTAAAGATAAAAGCACGTCTGCTGATGTGCCCAATTCAAGGAAAGGATAAAATTATGCCCTCACTAAAAGAAATCTATAATTTAGCCGTTGAGAGCAATGGTGAAGACAGCTCAGCAGCAAAGGCCATCAAACGCCAGATGGAAAACGAGACCGCTAACAGAGGTAGAAGCTTTCAGGAATTATTCGAAGATGAAATAGGACCCAAGCTTCAGGAGATAAACAAAAGTTAGAGCAAACAGCTGGGGCGCAGAAATGTGTCCCAGCTAAGTTTAGGTATGATCACCACTCAATTACGCCGCCACTCCCAAGGCACAAGAAACTCACCAGCCCATATCCCCCGCTTAGCTTCTTGAGCTTCCTTCTCTGCTGATATGTAGTCTTTCGAGTAGCGTCTGTAAGCTAATGCCCAGCCCTGTCGCACCAACTCAGCATTGAGATTAAGAGAGCCGCTATAGCAAGTGGCGATCAAACGTCTATAACGGTCATAAGTATCTCCCTCACAACGGACAGGATCACCTCCCACTAGGACACGCAACGCATCTGTTGAAGCTTTTCCGCAACTGTATTCAGTTTTATCTTTACTATAACATTTCTGCCTTGTCTCAGGAGCGTCTATGCCGTGAAGCCTGATCTTCGTATTACCGATCCAGATTGTGTCACCATCAACTATACGTGCTGATCCCCTAAAAGACATAACAGGTTGCTTTTGTCCATCCTGGTTCGTGGCAAGCACTTCAGCCTTGGATGAGAACTCTTGCCCAGCAAGCACTCCCCTGTGACAATGATAACCGCCTTTTTTTTTATTATAATGACAGCCCAAGCCATCAAGTCTGCCTCCGTGGGCAAAGACGTCAGATCCAAAGGCTAAGCTGAGGAATGCAGAAAGGAATTTGGCATGCCAGTTCATAATACTAGGTTTGCCTCCCTTGTTTCCACTTCTATAGCAAACGCAATATAATAGAAATCTCTTAAATTAGCACTAATACTAAAACACACGCTACAGGGTAAGAAAACTAGATTTCAAATTCGCTAGAGCAAAAAAAAAACCGCCATGAGGGCGGATAAGTCATTGATATTATTGGTTGCGGGGGTAGGCTTTGAACCTACGATCTTCAGGTTATGAACCTGACTAAATACTAAAACAGATTATACACAGTTACACACATCACGGTTTTCCGCAGTTTTCACTTGCATGATTTACACCGATTACACGTATTCGCACCAATTATCAATTCTTTCAGTCTCTGAGTTTGCGCTGGCGACATGTTCCTAGCGCAGATTAGTTTAAGCAAAATCTGTTAAATTCAGATAAAAGTCTCGATGGGTTTAAAGCCACTAATGGCAAGTACTGACCGATCAGTTTTCGAAAAATCACGATGAGCAACTATAATACGATATTCCACCGGCATCAGAGAACTCTGACGGCTTCTGCCGATAGAATTTATCCTCTACGTTTCTCGACTGCTCGGCATATGGCTGCGTCATGACTTCCTGTAGCTCTCGAATCAGAGCGTAGTTTCCCAAGGCAGCTTGCTGATATGCAGGCGCTACTAACCACTCTCTTAAACTATATTTTGGGTTGACGAGCTTCATCTGCCTAGAGAGCCCCTCACGGGAGCTATGCGGAACAGTATTTACGTCGGTCGTGCTGGTGATGAGTGATTTCCATTTTGTTAGCCACTCTGTCCAACGCTTGTCCATCCCGTCAGGGTCTGACTTATACGATGGATTCAATGAAGGTATTGCGCTCTTTAAATTTTTATAGAAGCTCTTTTTAAGTGGGCCAATGTCGTCAGGTACCGTCGAGAGCTCACGGAAAAAGATGGTGTAATCGACGGGAGTTTGCACCATGAGCGTTTCTAGTTCTTTAAACAACTTGGACTGAAAAGTACCAATTCCAAGTTTGGCAGCCCACATCTTCTCCATTTGCTCTTCCATCACTTTTGAAAAGTCATCTCGGATCTCGTTGAGCTGTTGGAGACAGTCCTTGTGAGAGGTTAGCAACGGCATTAACGCCTCACAAAACATGTAGAAGTTGCGTTCCGCTGCTACTGGTTGATTCAGAAACGAAAAGTGATGTCCGCCGCCTATCCATGGCTGGTAGTGCGGATTAAATTCCTCGCAAAATCCGAATGGACCGTAGTCGAATGTAAAGCCACCAACCGCGCAGTTATCGCTATTGAAGTTGCCCTGGCAGTAGCCGATGCGGATCCAGTTTGCCACAAGCGAGGTAAGGCGGCTGCGGAACCAACGCGCGAGCAATACCACTTTTTCGGCGGTGGCTAGTTTCTGGTCGATGACGTCACCATACTCACGGTCGATCAAGTGCAACACAATTTTCTCTAACTCTTCCATCGCTCTCGGGTGAGCCTTCTTGCGGGCACGGCGACTGAAGAGCTCGAGTTGGCCGACCCTAATAAACGAGGGTGCGACGCGCGTCGAGATAGCAACTGGCTCCAATATAAGCATGTCGGGATCTTTCGAGCGTGATCCCTCTGAGTACCAAGGCCGCTTAACCTTCTCCGTTTTCGAAACGAATAAACTCAGAGACCGTGAAGTTGGCACTCCGAGCGCGTGCACGTATTCCTGTGCCAGAAACTCCCGGACACTCGACCGCAGGACAGCGCGGCCATCCGCGCCACGGCAGTATGGCGTCCGCCCACCGCCTTTCAACTGCATTTCCCAGCGCCGACCGTTGATGACGGCCTCAAGCACGGAGATTGCGCGACCGTCGCCATATCCATTGCCAGTTTGAAACGGGCACTGCTGATCGTACTCGGTGCCGAAGATCGACAGTGCGTACCCACACGCCCAACCGACCTTGCGCATAGGCTCAGGAACGTGTGAAATGTCTCCAGAGAACAATCGGACGAAATCGGCCAACTCTGCTATGTTGTCGGCGAAACCTAGCTCGTGAAATAAGTTTTTGCTGTGTGCGACGTACTCAGGGCTCTGGATTGGCGTGGGATTAACGGGGACATAGTGGCCTGTAAAGACTTGTCGCGGTGCATGGTCGGCACCATTTTCTTTTGCGTCAGGATCACAGTTGAGAGTTTCTATGAGCGAGTAGTTTGCCAACTTTGCGAGATCATCAATCGTAGGGATGGTTGGATTAGATTTATGATAGTTGCTCATTTTTCAAATTTACTATGCCTGATCTTTAAAAAAAATAACCATATTAATATTCAACCAGTAAATAACACTTGCAAGGAGAAAACGTCAGGTAACAAACCGGAAGGTCACGTTCTAGATGTCGCTCAGACCTTCCCTGAAGCAAAAAACAAGCACTTTATACTCCACCAGAACAGCACAAATAGTTTCAACCAATGCTTGATCAATATTATTACTAAGGTCAATTCCTTCAACTTTGCCAACAAAAGTACTGCTTAACCTTTTTACTGAAAACCCCATCCTATTAATCCTCACAAACGGTCAAGTCTGAAAAGTACTTTCCTCATTCATCAAACTTGTTATTTGAACATAGGTTAAGACACATTCATATTCGTTATTTAAAAATCTTCTTAGAGAGACTGACACAAGTTCAAGATTTTTAAAATATTCTTTCATTCCTATTCAAGACGGTATTGTGGCTAGTCTTACGCACAATCCAGTTGATATAATTATGGTTGAAATATACTACACTCAATATGTCAAGGTGCTAGACAACGGCGCAGGTAATTTGTCCTTGATGAACGGGTCTAAGATCATGGCTTAAAAGTAAAAATTAACTTCAGTCTTTGAAGTTAAAACTAGGTAAAGCTGTTAAACTAGATTTTAGAGCCCTTCCCCATTCACTGGAGATCATCTTGAAATAGGGGTTTTCTTTTTCTATTTTGTATTTTGTGGCTGGAGCTAAGCTATTGTCTTTATAAACATGAAGGTCAAATGGTAAGCCCACTGAGAGATTCGCTTTAATGGTTGAGTCAAATGATACCATCAATAATTTTATTGCATCTTCAAAATTCATTTTTGGGTCAAAAGCACGCACTAGAATAGGCCTTCCATATTTTGTCTCACCAATTTGGAAAAAAGAAAAATCCTCTGAAACTTCAATAAAATTTCCTTCGGGATAAATTAAGTATAAGGACATTGGGCTGCCACTAATTTGGCCTCCTAAAATAAATGTTGAGGAGAAAGTATTTTCGCCTTCTTGTTGTCCTTTAGCCGTATTCTCAATTACATCAGAGAGGGTCTGGCTTATGATTCGTGCAATTTGAAAAAAACTTTGTGCTTTTAAAATAGAACTATTTTTTTTATCTGTTTTTTTTGTATTTTCACTTAGTGTGCTGATAACAGCTTGACTTGTTGCTAAATTACCAGTTGTTGCAAGAAATATCTGTCTTTCGCCGGGAACGCCCCAGCTAAAAGTTTTGGGATAATGCGATATGTTATCAAGACCCCCATTTGTGAGTGTATCTGACATAAAAACTAAACCGCTAGATAGCTTGAGTGCCACACAATAAGACATAAATATTTACCTAAACTATTGTTGATTTATAGTTATTCTGGTGGCAACCTTTTCATTTCCGTTCCCATATCTAATACCTGAAAATGGTGTAACATCAGAAAAGTCGAATCCGGTTGCAAGTTTCACATATTGATCATTTGGAGATATTCCGTTTGAGACGTCAAAACCTACCCACCCAAGGTTACTGACATAAACTTCAGCCCATGCATGGCTAGCTTCTTGAACAGTATTATCATTCATCATGAGGTAGCCACTAGCATATCGTGATTTAAACCCAAGAAGGCGAGTAACGCTAAGAAAAGCGTGAACATGATCTTGGCATACGCCTAAACCCAACCTCAAAGCCATTTCGGCAGTTGTGTCAATATTCGTTTGACCTTTTGTATATTGAATTTTTTTTGAAATTCGCGAGGATAACTCGTGCAATACATCAAGTTCTCCGTAGTTATTTGATGCTTGGAAATTTAACATGTCCCTTTTCAGTTTTTTTGTAAGAGGGCCAAAGTTTGTAAGTGGAGTAAAGTTATTAAATAGCGCGAGAGGTATAGAATTGTCATGCATGCCGACAATGCCGTTTGTGTCTTTTACTTCAACTTCCCCTGAACAAACTATATTCATTATATTTGATTTTAAGCTATGCTGACACAGAAGAACGCAGTTTCCATGGTAATCATGAGTATTTAATTCTATTGATCCACCATCAATAGCTATGTCCCATTGAACTATTTTTTGGTTTGAATTGGCTAGTGGTGTTAAATGCAAACGCTGGAATACTGATTCAGGAGCTGTCTCAAATTCAAAAATAGTTTTATGTTTAATAGAATAAAGCATGACTAACTGAAATTAAAATCGTTGGAGATCATTTTATTTATAAGAAGATTATTAGATATTTGATTATTTATAAAATTTCTGAAATTAATTCTATAATTTTGAGTTTTTTTGCTTTTTTCAAGCTCAATAAAACATTTCCTAACTTTTTCTTCACACGAATATTCTTTTCCGTAAGTTACAGAGAGGTCTTTTAGATTTGATTTACATTCTTTGTAGCAGAAATAAATGGATCTTGGCATTCTTGCATCAAAAATAATGAAATCAGCAACGTTGATTGGGTCAAGTCGTCCTTTTTTTAACCAATTGTATGATCGCCAAGCTGCGACTGAGCGCAACATTATCTCCCACTGACTTTGGTCATTGTTGCCACCAAAGTCAGTAGCTGTAGGTAAAAGGCGATAATATTTTGTATTAATTACTCGTGCGGTATTATCCGCTCGCTCTAAAAAGGTACCAAGTCGCAAAAAATTGAAGATATCATTATGCAACATCGTGCCATATAAAGCACCTCGAAACAATGAACTACCTTTAACAATGTCCTCTAAAATTGTTGGTAGATCTCGTATGTTTAATTGTCGTTTTAGAGATGACTCGCAGTTTATCCAACTTTCATTGAGAGAAAACCAAACTTCTTTGGTCAGAGACGTCCGCACAGTCCGCCCGTTTTGCCGAGCCTTTGAAATTAACGAGATTATGCTATTTGCATTTTCTTTTTCACGAATTAGAAAATTGATAAAATTATTTATTGAGTGGTCATTATATTTTTCAAAAAATACTTTTTCGTACCCACTATTGTAAATTATTGACAACCACTCATCTTTACCATCATCTTCACGAGAGAGAGAGTAGTTGAGTGTCGCCTGAATAATTCGAGCTGTGTTTTCGGAGCGTTCTAAATATCTTGCCATCCAAAACAAATTATTTCCGTGCCTGCCCAACATTTATGACTCCAGTACCCAAGTATCTTTAGTCCCACCTCCTTGACTGGAGTTGACTACAAGTGAGCCCTTTTTGAGTGCAACTCGTGTAAGTCCACCAGGCGTAACTTTGATACTTTTGGGTGAAACTGTGACAAATGGGCGTAAATCAACATGGCGAGGGGCTAGACCTTTCTTAGTAAGTATTGGAACTGTTGATAATGCTAACGTTGGCTGTGCAATATATTTACTTGGGTTAGCTCTAAGTTTTCGTCTAAAGTTATTAAGTTCGCGTTTACTTGCAGCTTGGCCCACAAGCATACCATATCCACCAGAGCCCTGTGCTTCTTTAACTACCAAGTTACTCAAATTTTCTAGTACATAGGTAAGATTATCGGGCTCAGAACAACGCCAAGTTGGAATATTCTTCAATAGGGCTTTCTCACCCATATAAAATTTAATAATTTCAGGAATGTAGGCATAAATTGCTTTATCGTCAGCGATACCAGTCCCAGGTGCATTTGCAAGTGCTATGTTTCCCTTTCTATAAACATCAAAAAGTCCGGGTGTTCCTAGCAAACTCTGAGAATTAAATGAGAGGGGGTCAAGATAATCGTCATCTATGCGTCTATAAATTATGTCAATATTTTCTATCCCAGCTGTTGTGTTTATTATAACTCTTTCATCTTTAATTTTAAGGTCAGATCCCTCAACCAGTTCAACACCCATCTCGTCTGCCAAGAAGGAATGCTCGTAATATGCTGAATTGTGAATTCCTGGAGTTAAAACAACAATTTTTGCATTTTCAGTTTTGGGGCTTGTGCAAGCTAGTAGAGAGTTTAAAAGTTGTTTGGGATAAGCACTTATGGGCTTTACTTTATATTTAGTAAAAAGCTCAGGAAACATGTGTAGCATTGTTGATCTATTTTCGATCATGTAAGACACCCCAGATGGAACTCGAGCATTGTCTTCTAGAACAAAAAAATCATCAAATCCTGTGCGAACAATATCAATGCCCAAAACATGTGTGTAAATATTACCTGGCGGAGTAAACCCGCACATTTGTGGTAAGAATGCTGTATTTTTAAAAATCAATTCATCAGGGATAATTCCAGCTTTGATGATCTCTTGATTATTATAAATATCATTTAGAAAAGCATTGATTGCAGAAACTCTTTGAATTATGCCTTTTTCTAAACGGCGCCATTCTTCCGCTGCTAAGATTCTTGGTATGAGGTCAAAAGGAATTAATCTTTCTTCCCCATCTTCATCACCATACACATTGAATGTTATACCTATGCGATGAAATAGTTCATCAGCAATTTTTGATTTATTTGAAAGTTTTTTTAAATCTTGTTCTTGAAGCCAAGCAAACAACTTTTTGTAGGGCTCTGTACTCTCTTTCTCACTGCAAAGCATTTCGTCAAACATTTGCACTAAACCCCTCTATTAAGAGATTTTGCAATCGACATGCCAATATACGATTGTTTTTTTAAATTTCTTTATTGTTTGTTTTCAATCTGTTACCTAGTTATTTTAACAGGGTTATTTCAGTGAAAGAGAGATTGTTTGCATATTTTTTAATCAGCTTAAATAAATGCACATTATTTAATCAATAGATACATTGGCCTAGCCGCCTCCAGTAGCGGTTTTTTTTGCGAGCATTTGCGAGTTTTGCTCGCAAATAACCTAACGGTCACAGCGTCATTTGCGCTTCCTAGCCAAGTTTTTTGCCCTACCCAATAGGGACAAATTGCCTGCACGATAATCGAACGCGTTGCCGTTGTGGTAATCAACATCTCTGACCCCCTAAGGTTTTTTTGCGGGACTAAATTTAGACCTTTTTGCGGGAGATTTGCGGGAAAACAAAAAAAGCCTCCCACGAGGGAGGCTAAGTCATTGATTTAATTGGTTGCGGGGGTAGGATTTGAACCTACGACCTTCAGGTTATGAGCCTGACTAAATACTAACACAGATTGTACCCAGTCACACATATCGCGGTTTTCTGCGGTTTCTACTTGCGTGTTTTGCACAGATTACTTGTATTCGCACTGATTATCAATTCTATCTGTCGCTCAGATTTCGCTGGCATTTCGCTGAAACTGTGTTGGGCTTTTTTTCATTTCGCTGGAAGCAGTTCTCCAGCGAACATTTATGACCCGTGCCGATAATGTTTCCTACTACTTACAACTTCTGTAAGGCCCGTTATCCCGATGAAGTTGGTTCCAATGATTCGCATCTCCATCAGAAGAAACGGATACTTTAAATGTTTTACAAGCTGATGAGCGCGTAGGTGTTTCAGCTGCAATTTACTCAAAGTCATCAGTAACACTAAATACGTTTACCCTACCCCTTCCGGCATTTTCTTATTAATGTTATAGAAGCACTCATGAATCAATACATCAAAGATTTGAGTGAAGTCATTCGCAATACTAAAATGACCAATACATATAAAATGGTCTGGATCAGATCCATTGTTGATGTTTGTTGTGATGATCCGACAATTAAAGAAATCCACTTTGATCAATTATCTAGTAAAATTTTTGGGTATTACTGGAATCAAACTTTTTTCTTCGACTTGAAACAAGACAGTTTGGAAAATTCAAAAATACAGCAATTAGTAAGAACGGAAATCAAAAGGTATAAGGAAAAGAAATCTGATCCTTCACCAAAATGGTTTACAGAGATTGAGGATGAAATATCCATACCGATTTCTGAGGTCAGCACCCAACTTAAAAGGTATGCTGCTCACCTCTTTCCAAAAGTCTCAGGTAGGATGTACGACCTCTACCAATTAGACTTAAGTAACAGAACCTTGACCCCAAACCATCCAAAACTGATAAAAGATCATTCTCAAATACTTATCGACTTGATCAACTATCGTTGGACACAAAAATTAGAGGAATTTAATAATTCCCCAAGAATTTCACAAAAAGTTCGGTGTATTGAAAATAAGAAAATCCCTCGAACATCACTTAAAAAGTTTGAGAAATATCTCGATTTGGAAAACCCAGATCAAATTTGTTTTATAGGAAACGAAAAGATGAAAACCAAATCGATTGATCACGTCATTCCGTGGTCATTCATGTATTCCAATGATCTTTGGAACTTGGCATATGTTGATCTTTCTCAAAATTCATCCAAAGGTAGAAAACCGCCACACGAAAAAATAATTAAGAAGTTACAGAGAAGAAATGAAAAATTGTATAAAATTTTAAAGTCGAGTGGTCGGTACGATGACGATGTAAATGTTCAGGAGTTGAAGACTTCAAATGAAAAGGATTGGGTCAATAAGTACTGGCACCAATTTCGATAAAGGACTGCTTTTATCCACTCTTTGCCGATTAGAGGAAAAAATAATTTACTAAGCTACGATATATGTAGTGATTTTTCTACTCTGAAAACTAGTCTCCACCCAATGTCAACAACTATAAGGAGCTGTGCCCGTGGGGTGGAGACCAGGCGCGATTGTAAGGTGGGCAATCCCCAACAATCGCAAATTGTTTAAAATTCAATTTGGCGTCAAACTGTCAACGTTGAAATCGTCAAGCGGATTTTCAAACGTTTCATCTTCATTTTCAGCCAAAATTCCGAGTGTAGAAGTCATTAGCTTTGAAATTATTTGCAGTGCTGAAGCCACACCCACTTCACGGGCGCTTTCCTCAATCGCAATTCTGATGAGCACAATCGCTTTACTTTCTTCTGTGAGATCGTCGGTTGCTCGAGAAACTGTTTTCACTGCTGTGTAAAAATCATCTAACATTTTAGTAACTCCAAAAATTTAAGAGGCTGGGTGGGAGCTGAAAAAGTAATCCCACCCGTTACCATTACTGTTACAGTGAGAACTCTGTCCGACTGGATCCTCGTTCAGAGGCTGACCGTAGTTCGGTTATTTTTGCCTCAAGTGCCTCTAAAATTTTTGTCACCTGCTCGTTGGTGTACTCGTATGAATTTTGGTCAAAACATTTTTTTAATACGTTCATATCATTCAGGACATTACTGGTGCGCTTACTTGCCAGTGAGACAAACCGAGTGCGTTTTTCTTTATCGCTTTGGTTCTGAAGTTGAACAATTTCGTTGTTACTTTCTAAGTTTTGCATTATTCTATTTCCTTATCTTGATGGCCCTTTAGGGCTGTTTGAAAGGGTCCACCGGTTGCCGCCAGTGGGCCTTTTTTTCCGCACCATGCGGAAACTCTACCCAGACACGTGGGTCTGAAAACTCTTTGTATTTTATGTGATGGGGGACATCCGTCTCGACCCTCACTTGGTTTGATGAGATTATTCATTCTCATCTCCCTTCGGAGTTCTGGACTGACCGTCGTTTTCATCGGCTACAAGGTTGCCATCTTCACCTAACCAGATGTCAAACCAATTATCCATCCCTCCGCCATCAAAGACAAGAAGACTACGCTCATGGCCGGTTAGTACATCACCTGTAAAACTTAAGCTGATGTCTGCACCTCCTGTGAAACCACCATCAACGCCCTCAGAAAATTCGTGTACTTGACCCTTTTCTCCCATAAATTCATCAATCGCAGCTGGGTTTAAACGTACAACTTTGTACTCATGGTTGTTGTCTAACCAGCCCGTCTCAAAAAAAACATTTTCATAGTTGTACTGCTCGTAAGACAAGCCGTCTTTCGCCACTTGGTCTAGCGCATCAAGGGCATATTTAAATGTATTTCTTATACCGTCATTAACAAAACCAAATTCACCTGTTTTCATTTCATAATAAATAACACGGCATTTTTTTCTGTCGTATTTTGTTTTATCTAACCTAAACGAATATCTTCTATTGATGCTGCCAATTACACCGTTGACTGACTTTTCTGATATTTTAAGTTTTTTTGCCAGTTCTGATCGAGAACTACCGTTGTTACTTAACAAGAAACGAGCAGCCTTTAGGCCCTGATCTTTAAGAGTTGCAAGGACAGCAATCGCTAATTCAACAGGGATTAGTGTGGGTGGTTTATCGATAATGGTTTTCTTAGCATCAGCCATATTTTTATCAGTAACCCACCAGTTGACCCCAATTTTCGGCATCATGTATTCCAACAATCGTTCACGAGTTTCTTCCGGCATTTCTTCCAGATCGTTTGTATCGATAAAAAAACCAGACATTTTTATGTTCTCTCGTTCTGATGGTTAACAGAATAGGCGCTTTGATATATTCCCATTTTATTTGCTTCTTCCTCTGAGGCAGCCTCTTGGGCTAGTCGTGCCACGTATCGGGCAATGGTCAGACCTTCTATCTCAGATTTAATCTTCAGGTGCTCGTAAACGTCTTCCCTGAGGGTCACAGTTTTAAATCCATAATTTGGCATCTTGCGTCTCCGTTTCATCGTATAAATTCTATAAATGGCTATTATGCGAAAATCAATGAAAAATTGTACGGTACTTTTGATAATTAATCAAATTATACGAGACTGGAGACACAAAATGTAAGGTTATCTGCCAAACAGCAGCCATTTCCCTGATTAAAAAAAATCTCGTGGCCGTGAGGGAATAGCATATCAAGCGACGGCGGTTTGGGGGTGATTTCACAATGATGAGAAGGTGACAAGGAAAAAAATAAGATAATTTGAGTAGCAGAATTACTGAAATTAGTAACGTCACAGGAACACTTAGAGAGAGAAAACGTCAGGTAAAAAACCTGAAGGTCATAGTTTTTTGACCCTTAAAAACCGGAAGGTCACGTTCTAGAATTTTTCTAGATGTCGCTCAGACCTTCGCTGGAACAAAAAAAACCTCCTACGAGGGAGGCTAAGTCATTGATTTTATTGGTTGCGGGGGTAGGATTTGAACCTACGACCTTCAGGTTATGAGCCTGACGAGCTACCGGACTGCTCCACCCCGCGTTAAATCACTACTGAATGTCATATTGGTAAATTGCGTACAAGGTTTGATTATCCAACTTAGTTTTCAAATCCGCTTAGAAGACTTGGCAGCGACCTACTCTCCCACACCTTAAGATGCAGTACCATCGGCGCTAAGGGGTTTCACGTCCGAGTTCGGGATGGAGTCGGGTGGGGCACCCTCGCTATAACCACCAAGTCATCAAAGTGGATCTGGAGAAAAAGAATAGTGTTAAATCACAAAGGAAGTATATGAGTGTTCAATTTGTACATCAGAAACCTAGTATCAATTAGGCTTATCCATACGTATGGATGGAACTTTCAAGTCTATCGAGCAATTAGTACCAGTTAGCTTCACGCTTTACAACGCTTCCACACCTGGCCTATCAACGTGGTGGTCTTCCACGGCTCTCAAGGGAATTCTGGTATTGAAGGGGGCTTCCCGCTTAGATGCTTTCAGCGGTTATCCTGTCCGAACTTAGCTACCCAGCGATGCTCTTGGCAGAACAACTGGTACACCAGAGGTTCGTTCACCCCGGTCCTCTCGTACTAGGGGCAACTCTTCTCAAAATTCCTACTCCCACGGCAGATAGGGACCGAACTGTCTCACGACGTTCTAAACCCAGCTCACGTACCACTTTAATTGGCGAACAGCCAAACCCTTGGGACCTGCTCCAGCCCCAGGATGTGATGAGCCGACATCGAGGTGCCAAACACCGCCGTCGATATGAACTCTTGGGCGGTATCAGCCTGTTATCCCCGGCGTACCTTTTATCCGTTGAGCGATGGCCCTTCCACGCGGGACCACCGGATCACTATGACCGACTTTCGTCTCTGCTCGACTTGTCAGTCTCACAGTCAGGCAGGCTTATGCCATTGCACTCAACAGCTGATTTCCGACCAGCTTGAGCCCACCATCGCGCGCCTCCGTTACTCTTTGGGAGGCGACCGCCCCAGTCAAACTACCCACCATGCAGGGTCCCGGACCCGGATAACGGGCCACGGTTAGATATCAGAGAACAAAAGGGTGGTATTTCAAGGTTAACTCCACACTAACTGGCGCCAATGCTTCAAAGTCTCCCACCTATCCTACACATTTATCCCCTAATACCACTGCAAAGCTGTAGTAAAGGTGCACGGGGTCTTTCCGTCTAACCGCGGGTACTCCGCATCTTAACGGAGAGTTCAATTTCGCTGAGTCGATGTTGGAGACAGCGGGGAAGTCGTTACGCCATTCGTGCAGGTCGGAACTTACCCGACAAGGAATTTCGCTACCTTAGGACCGTTATAGTTACGGCCGCCGTTTACTGGGGCTTCAATTCGCGGCTCTCACCGCTCCTTTTAACCTTCCAGCACCGGGCAGGCGTCAGACCCTATACGTCGTC
The DNA here is from genome assembly GCA_902598645.1 of Rhodospirillaceae bacterium. Taxonomy (GTDB): domain Bacteria; phylum Pseudomonadota; class Alphaproteobacteria; order Rhodospirillales; family JABHCV01; genus JACNJU01. Next base: position 43,286 of record CACKCT010000004.1, read on the forward strand.
TTGCGACTTCGCAGAGCCCTGTGTTTTTAGTAAACAG
>CACKCT010000005.1:0-39983 GCA_902598645.1 Rhodospirillaceae bacterium
AACATGTTTGCCAACAGAAGATTTTCCTGTCATGTCAGGCGGTGAAATGACATACAATTTTTCTTTATCAGTCTCCCAATTACGTGGCCTTATTGACCGTACTCGTTTTGCTATTTCTACTGAGGAAACCCGTTATTATCTTAATGGTATTTATCTACATGCTGCTGAACGTAATGGTTCAAGAGTAATGCGTGCTGTAGCCACGGATGGCCACCGTCTAGCTAGTGTTGAAGGACCGTTACCAGACTTGGCAGATGGTATGCCCGGTGTAATTTTACCGCGTAAGACAGTAGGTGAGCTGAGAAAATTAATTGATGAGACCATTGATGACGTTGCAGTCGAGCTTTCAGAAACAAAAATACGCTTTATCTTTGACAGTGTTATTCTTACTTCAAAGTTGATTGATGGCACATTTCCTGATTATGAGCGAGTTATTCCTGTTGGAAACGACAAAGAAATGGTTGTTAATTGTAATAATTTTGCTCATGCGGTTGATAGAGTATCGGCTATCTCTACTGAAAAATCCCGCGCAGTTAAACTCTCTTTGACGAAGGGACTATTGGTGCTTTCAGCTTCCAGCCTAGAATCAGGCACGGCTACGGAAGAACTTGAAGTGGACTATCAAGGTGAAGCTTTAGAGATTGGTTTTAATTCAGCCTATTTGCTGGATATTACTCGCCAAATAGAAGGTGACAGTGCGCTGTTTGCTCTAGCTGATGCCGCCTCACCAACAATTTTAAGTGAAACCGATGACACCAGCGCATTATATGTGCTGATGCCAATGCGCGTGTAAGGAAGGCAATCCTGATCCATTTATCTGGATTGGCAAGAGAGAACATGGTGGCGGGTGACGTTAACCAAAATCGCAGTATTATGCCAAGAGCATCAGTTGCTCGCTTGACCTTGAGCGAATTTCGTTGTTACGAGAGTCAGCGTATGGAAGTTGGGCCGGCCCCAGTCGTTCTGAGTGGCCCAAACGGTGCGGGCAAAACGAATGTTCTTGAAGCCTTGTCTTTTTTGGTCCCCGGGCGTGGGATGCGTGGTGTGAGACTGGCTGAAATATCACGTCGTGATCCATGTTCACAAGAGCCCACTAATAGACCTTGGGCCGTGGCAGCAAACTTGGAAACAAAAGACGGTCCCCGCACAGTTGGAACAGGTCGTGAGATCCAGTTTGGTGCACGGCGCGAAAAAAGAATAGTTCATGTAGATGGTGGGACTATGCGTTCTCAAACTGCGCTGAGCGAAATACTGAGCGCTCATTGGTTAACTCCGCAAATGGACAGGTTATTCTTAGAAGGAGCATCGGCTCGTAGACGTTTTCTTGATCGGCTTGTGTATGTAATAGACCCGGCTCATGCAAGTAGGGTATCAGCTTATGAAAATGCTATGAGACAACGTTCCCACCTATTACGATATAGCAAGTCAGATAGTATCCATGGAGCCGATCCGGAGTGGTTAAGAGTGCTAGAAGCGACTATGGCGTCAAAAGGTGTTGCGGTTAGTGCGGCTAGAATGGAGCTTGCTAACAAACTTAACCAACTTGCAGAGCAGACGGCATGCGAGGGTGTTTTCCCAGGTGCCAGTTTGAGTGTCATAGGTACATTAGAAGATTGGCTACATAGTGCTCCGGCGCTCGAAGCGGAAGATAGAATGAAAAAAACCTTGGAGGATAATCGTCAGAGTGATCGAGAGCATAGTCTGGCCCAAATTGGTCCGCACCGCAGTGATATGTTTGTGTGCCATTTGAGCACTGGACAAACAGCAAAACTTTGTTCAACAGGTGAGCAAAAGGCTCTGCTGATTTCATTAATTCTCGCAAATGTTCAACTGGGTGCAACCCAAAAAGGATCACTTCCTTTGTTACTTTTGGATGAGGTGACGGCACACCTTGATGTTATCCGACGTGAGGCCTTGTTCGAGGAAATTCTTAAGCTTGGTGTTCAAGCGTGGATGACAGGAACTGATGCGGACTTATTCTCTTCAATAAGAGAAGATGCTCAATTTTTTGTTGTAAATAATGCAGTAATTACACCTACTTAGGTGACTTGAGGAATGAAAAGAAGATCTAACCATGAGTAAAGAGTTAAAAGATAACAAATCTCTAGGCAATGACGGTGATGGTGCTATTTATGATTCTGAATCCATTAAGATATTAAAAGGGCTGGATGCGGTACGAAAGCGTCCAGGCATGTACATTGGAGATACCGATGATGGTTCTGGGTTGCATCACATGGTTTATGAGGCTGTGGATAATGCAATTGATGAAGCACTAGCGGGTTACTGTGACAGGGTTGATGTGGTTCTAAACGGTGATGGTTCAGTAACCGTGTGTGATAATGGGCGTGGAATTCCTGTGGATATTCATGCTGAGGAGGGTGTATCTGCGGCTGAGGTAATCATGACTCAGCTTCATGCCGGTGGTAAGTTTGATCAAAATTCATACAAGGTATCAGGTGGCTTGCATGGAGTTGGCGTATCAGTTGTAAATGCCCTCTCGATATGGTTAGAGCTAAGAATCTGGCGGGAAGGTAAAGAGCACTATGTACGCTTTGTTGATGGTCAAGCGGAAGCTCCGCTGAAAGTAGTGGGTGATGCACCCGACTCAGAAAACAAAAAAGTTCTTAAAACTGGAACTGAATTAACATTTATGCCGTCTTCTGAAACATTCTCTATGATTGAATTTGATTTTTCCAAGCTTGAGCATAGGTTGCGTGAGCTTGCTTTCTTAAATTCGGGTGTTCATTTGTGTTTAACAGACAGTCGCAATGTAGAAAAGAATATTGTCGATTTGCATTATGAAGGCGGCCTTGGAGCATTTGTTGCTTTCCTCGATAAATCAAAAAAAGCTATCAACCAAGAACCTTTACTGGCCGTTGGTGACAAGGAGGGCGTCACAGTTGAAATGGCTTTACAGTGGAACGATAGTTATCACGAAACAACATTACCTTTTACGAATAATATTCCACAACGCGATGGTGGAACTCACTTGGCGGGCTTTCGTGGTGCTATGACACGAACAATCAACAAATATGCTAATGCTAGTGGTATTGCTAAAAAAGAGAAAGTGTCAATAACTGGTGATGATAGCAGGGAGGGACTTACATGCGTGTTATCAGTTAAAGTACCAGATCCCAAATTTTCCTCACAGACAAAAGATAAGCTAGTATCATCTGAGGTTAGACCAATAGTGGAGAGCATCGTTGGTGATCAGCTCGACCAGTGGTTTGAAGAGCATCCTGTTGAAGCAAAAGCAGTTATTGGAAAAATTGTAGAAGCTGCTGCTGCCCGTGAGGCCGCCCGCAAAGCTCGTGAATTAACTCGTCGTAAGGGTGCTCTCGATATAGCCTCATTACCAGGAAAATTGGCAGATTGTCAGGAGCGTGATCCGGCATTGTCTGAGTTGTTTATTGTTGAAGGCGATAGCGCTGGTGGTTCAGCAAAACAGGGCCGATATCGAAAAAATCAGGCAATTCTCCCTTTGCGTGGTAAAATTCTAAACGTAGAGCGTGCCCGTTTTGATAAAATGCTATCTTCAGCAGAAATAGGTACGCTAATTGCAGCACTCGGCACAGGTATTGGACAAGGAGACTTTAACCCAGAAAAATGTCGTTATCACAAAATTATTATCATGACAGATGCTGATGTTGATGGTTCTCACATTCGAACCCTACTCCTAACTTTCTTCTACCGTCAAATGCCTGAACTGATTGAACGCGGTTATCTTTATATTGCCCAACCCCCACTTTACAGAGCAAAACGAGCCTCGTCCGAAGTTTATTTAAAGGATGATGAGTCTTTGGAAGATTACTTATTATCTTCTGCGGTTAGTGAGGGGACGGTTCTGACAACGTTCGATGGCGCTCAGTTGGCTGGAGCTGATCTGCGAAACCTTGTGGATGATGCTCGTAAAATAAAAACTCAATTGGAAAGATTATCACGTCATGTTCCTATCAAAATTGTTGAGCAAGCTGCCATTCTAGGAGCTTTGAACCCACAAATTTTGTCTGACGTAAATCATGCCTCAGAAATTGGTGATTATGCTGCTAAACGCTTGGATGCATTGGAGACTGAGGCAGAACGTGGCTGGGAAGGTAAAGTGAAAGACGATGGTGGTATAGCCTTCACTCGAACCCTGCGTGGTGTCAAAGAAAGCTATGTTATTGACAGCGCTCTCATTCAGAGCGCGGAAGCACGAAAATTAGACTCAAGAGCTGGCGATTTACAAAAATTATACATGCGCCATGGTGCTCTTATTGTTAAGGATAAGGAGATTCCAATAACTGGACCTGTATCCCTAGTTAATTCAATCATGCTTGCTGGTCGAAAAGGTATTGGAATGCAACGTTACAAGGGTCTTGGTGAAATGAACCCAGATCAACTTTGGGAAACTACACTTGATCCGAACGCACGCTCACTTTTACAGGTTAAGGTGAACCATGCTGATGATGCAGAGGAAGTATTCTCGACTTTGATGGGCGATATGGTTGAGCCGCGTCGTGACTTCATTCAAGCTAATGCATTAAAAGTTGCGAACTTGGATGTTTAAAAGAGTTAAGTAAAAAGTAGTTGTTTCTGCGGTGATTAATTATAAAACACTCAGTTTGAGGCTAGAGTATTAAAAACTGTATAATTCTCTTTTACATAAGCCTTGTTGGCATAGTTATAAACGGCGACAATTCCAAATAATTCAGAATTCGAGGTTATAAACCTGAGTTGCTTTTACATATTAAAAGATTACTCCATAAACTATAAATGTATTACGTATTGCGAAATATACTGGTCTAAAGCTTTATGGTTAAGCGCACGCCAAATAACTCACATTCCAAGTCCACATCAAACTCGATCTTCAAATGGTGGTTACGTATTTCCACATTGTGTGTTTGGTTTTTCATAGTGCTTGTTGGTCTGCTTGCGTTTTATGCACATGACTTGCCTGATGTAGATAAGTCTCTTGCCAACACTCGCCGGCCCACTATTACTCTACTGGCGAGAGATGATTCTCACCTGTTAACAATTGGGGATTTTCATGGACATCCTGTTAGTTTGAATGAGCTTCCACCAGTCCTAATTCAAGCTGTATTAGCCACGGAAGATAGGCGCTTCTATTCGCATCTCGGACTTGATTTATTTGGGCTAGCTCGAGCTGCACTCGCTAACCTAAAAGCGGGTCGGATTGTGCAAGGTGGATCTACCTTGACACAGCAGTTAGCAAAAAATCTTTTTTTATCTCCTGAGAGAACTCTGAAAAGAAAAGTACAAGAATTAATTCTTTCGTTGTGGTTGGAACAAAAATTTTCTAAGGATCAAATTCTAACAATTTACTTGAATAGGGTATATTTAGGTTCTGGAACTTATGGTGTTGATGCTGCTTCCAGACGCTACTTCAAAAAACCAGCAAGGAGTTTAAATATCTATGAGTCGGCCATGCTTGCTGGATTGTTGAAAGCGCCGTCGCGTTACAATCCCGTTAATAATTTTAGGTTGGCAAAGAAACGTACCCTACAAGTGCTCTCCAATATGAGAGATACTGGTATTTTAAGTAAGTTTGACAGAAAAGATCTTAACAAAGGTTTAGCGGGGGTTAGCCCAGAAAATCCATCAAAAAAATCTCGTTATTTCACAGACTGGATCCTATCTCAGGTGTCAAGCTACGTTTCGCCTGGTAATGCGGATATCATTGTTACGACTACATTAGATACAAATATGCAGTTGGTTGGGGAGACTGTGATTTCCAAGGCTTTGAAAAGTGGTGCTGGGCTTAATCTGTCACAGGCAGCTCTCATTGCGATGACACCAACCGGGGCAGTGCGGACGATGATTGGTGGAGGTGACTATGTCTTTTCTCAATATAACCGGGCAACCCAAGCAAAACGACAGCCGGGCTCTGCGTTCAAGCCAATAGTTTTTCTTGCAGGGCTTGAAAATGGTTTGAGGCCAAGTAGTACGTTTATGGATCAACCTATAACAATTGGAAATTGGAGCCCAAGGAATTTTACAAGAAAATTCCAAGGTAAAGTAAGCATGGCGGATGCTCTATCGAAGTCAATTAATACAGTTGCCGTAAATATTTCAGAGAGAGTAGGTCGAAATAATGTGATTGCTACGGCTCGGCGGTTAGGTGTCACAGCAGAATTACTTTCAGCGCCGAGCATTGCATTGGGTGTTAACGGTGTAAGTTTGATTGAATTGACAGCCTCATACGGTGCTTTTGCGAGTGGCGGATTTGGTGTGTGGCCATATGGAATTGAGAAAGTAAAGGATAGTGAGGGAAGAATTCTCTATCGCCGTCAAGGATCGGGGCCTGGCCGTGTACTTAAAGCCAATTTCGCTGGTGAAATGAACTCTATGCTTAAATACTCTATAGAACAAGGCACTGGTAAGGCAGCTAATTTTAATCGACCAGTCGCTGGAAAAACAGGAACAAGCCAGAACAACCGTGATGCATGGTTCATTGGGTATAGTGCGGATCTTGTCGCTGGTTTATGGATGGGAAATGATAATCAGGCTCGTATGAAAAGTGTTACAGGTGGGGGACTCCCTGCAATAACCTGGCGAAAGTTTATGATTGCTGCACACAATGGAATTCCGTTTAAGCCGCTTCCTGGCACGAGCAAGTTGGTATTGCCAGAAGCTAGTGCGACCAACAATGAAAAAAAAATAGAAAGTCAGGTGGAAAAAGATTTTTGGTCTAGTTTCACAAGTGTATTTACAGGGCGCAGATAATAAACCCTTTTGTTAAGTTTCTTTTTCTAGTTTGGCAATGGTTCCAGTTGTAGAGTGTCCAGGCATTATATCAGCAAGTAAAACACGACCACCATAGGACACAACCTGCTTTGCGCCCACAACATCTTCGACAGTATAGTCTGATCCTTTAACCAACACGTCTGGGCGTAGCTTTTCAATAAGCTTGATTGGGGTTTCCTCAGAGAAAATAATTACAATGTCAACAACAGACAAAGACGCCAGTACTATAGCCCTCGCCAGTTCACTTTGAACGGGTCTATTATCACCTTTTAGAAGTGTAACTGAGTTATCACTATTAAGGCCAACAACAAGCTTATCTGCTGTGCTTCGAGCTTGCTTTAAAAGTGATATATGTCCCGGGTGAAGCAAGTCGAAGCAACCGTTTGTAAATCCTATTTTACTACCTTGCCGTCGCCATTTATTAATACGCTCAAGAGCAGGTTCAATTTCTAAAATTTTGGCTTCGCGATTTATTTGGTCCTGATGAATCAGCTCAGTCAGAAAATCTTTGGTAAAGACAACTGCTGTACCTACTTTACCAACTACAATTCCTGCGGCAATGTTTGCAAGTCTTGCTGCGTCTTCAATCTCAGCTCCTGCGCTCAAGGCCGTAGCAAGGGTCGCAACAACTGTATCGCCTGCGCCAGATACGTCAAATACATCAACAGCTTCTGCCCTAAGATGGGATACTTCCCCATTGTTTCTAAGTAAGGTCAAGCCATCTTTAGAGCGGGTTGCGAGTACAGCCCCAAAACTGTGTGAGTCAATAAGTGATTGTGCTGCCAAAGTTACTTCGTCATCGCTTCTTGTTGGCATGCCCGTAGCCTCGAAAAGTTCACGACGGTTTGGCGTGATAATATCAGCACCAAAATAACGCCCATAATTTCCTCCCTTGGGATCAACAATGACAATTTTTGATTTTGATTTAGCTGCTTTGATGAGCTCTGCTAAGACTTTATCTGTAAGGACACCTTTGGCGTAATCGGAAATAATTACAGCCTCACAAGCTTCCATTGCTTTGACGGCTGTTGAAATTAACTTTTTTTCTACGTTTCTGTTTAATGGAAATATGGTTTCGTGATCTGTGCGGAGGATTTGCTGGCCATCAGCCAGATAACGTGATTTTACGGATGTTTGACGTGTGGCGTCATCAATGAGTAGCGAGTCCACCAGACCTTCCTGGCGGATCAATTTTCTTATTTCTTCGCCTTCACTGTCCTTTCCAATTACTGTAGTGAAGTTTACTTGTGAACCAAGACCGGCAAGATTTCGAACAACATTGCCAGCACCACCAAGCATTGTTACCTTATCCTCAAGCTTAAGTACAGGTATTGGTGCTTCTGGTGAGATTCGATCAACAGACCCAGAATGAAAGTGATCGAGTATGACATCACCAACACATAGGATGCTGGCGTAATGAAGATTTTCCAACAATTGTACTAAAGCAATTTGTTTGCTCATAATAGTCCGAGCTCCTGCTCTAAAGCCCCACATAATATGTGACCAATGAGAATGTGCATTTCCTGGATTCTCGCAGTTTGCTTGGATGGCACAATTAGCAATGGATTAGCAAGGCCAAGCATACGTCCTCCTCCGCAACCAGAAAACCCAGCAACGACAGCCCCCTTTTTTTTAGCTCTATTTAAGGCACGAACAATATTTTCACTATTTCCTGACGTAGATATGCCAATGACCACATCCTCCTTTTTAACTAAGGCATCTACTTGACGGGCGAAGACATCTTCAAAACCAAAATCATTACTTATTGCCGTCAAAGATGATGTGTCAGTACTAAGTGCTATGGCTGGTATAGGTGACCTGTCATTTATGTAGCGTACTGTCAGTTCTGTTGCTAGGTGCTGAGCATCTGCTGCACTGCCACCGTTGCCAAAAAAAACAATTTTTCCACCACTACTAATGGCTTTTATTGATGCACGTAATAGAATAGTTAAAGGTTTGGAGATACATTTGCGCAAGTTGTTGAGTGTATTCTCGTGGGAGTTGATTTCATCATCGATATAAGTATCTAAGTTAAGGGTCATTATTTATAAGTCCTAAAAATCAACAAATTTCTACACGACGACCCTCGCGAAGGGACTCCATAATAGCGATAGTAGCAATTGAGGTTTCAATCAATTCAGCCTCGTCGATTGGCGCCGGACCCCCATTTAAAACTGCAGTGACAAAATCCTTTATAGCGTCTTTAGAACCTTTATCTTGGATACGAGAACTTTTTTTTCTAAGCTTCCCATTCTCAGCCAGAGTAAAGGATTTGAAGTTATCAACAGAGACAACACTACCGCCACTGTATACTTCAATTAACTCCTTTGGGTAAATATCGTCGCCAAGACCAGTATATACGATAGTGGCGAGAGAGCCGTCAGTAAATCTGATTGTTACGTTGAGGTCATCACAGCGCCCGCCTGAGATTTTTGCAGCGTCTGCTTGTACGGACATTATTGGTGAACCTACTAGATAGCGTGCTAGATCTACAAAATGACAGACTTCTCCCAGAATTCTGCCACCGCCCTCATCTGGCGAGTGAATCCAACTATCTGAAGGCAAATGACCTGCATTTATTCGAAGTAGTATAAACTTCGTTCCACTGTGATTGGTGAGATGTTCACGAATTAATAGCGATAAGGGAGCAAAGCGGCGGTTAAAGCCAATTTGAAAAAATTTGGTGGATTGATTTCGTGCTTCGATGACACGGTTAATTTCAATTCTGCTCAATGCCAACGGTTTCTCTACTAATACATATTTATCTGCATTAAGCGCACGCTGGCAAATTTCAGCATGACTATCATGGCGTGTTGCTATTATCACAGCATTAATGTCAGGATTTTTCAAAACGCTTTCTATATTAGTGGTAGCCTGTAAAAAACCAAAAGTATCTTTCGTTTTTTCGGCTGAAGCGCCACTCTGAGTAACCACAGTATGTAAAGTAACTTCTTTCATGCTCTTCAAGTTTGGCAGTAAGACTGATCGTGCGAAATTGCCAGCACCAATTACGCCAACAACAAATCCTGGGAGTTTATTGGATTTTGGTGCTGAGAAAGATGTAGTTTTTTGTTTGTCATCTTCATAGGAAAGAATGACGCCTAAGTGTGTTTCTGTAGCCTCAGTTACAAGCTGATAGGCTTTTTTGGCATCTTCAAACTTAAATTTATGTGTTGTGAGAAGGCCAACATTCAGGCGATTCTCTAGGGATGGTGACATTAGCCTCAGACTTTCTGCAAGGTTTTCTGTTTCAGTCCAGCGAACCCAACCTTCTGGGTATTTAATTCCACGGCCTTCATAGTCATTGTCATAACGCCCTGGTCCATATGAACGTGAAACAACTAGACTTAGTTCTTTTTGTAAAAAGTCACGAAAGGGAAATTCGGTTCCTGTCAATCCGACCAAGCAGATACGGGCTCTATCGCGGGCAATTGTACCAGCGATTTTGATAGGTTCACTTGTCTTAGTGGATGCGGAGATTATGACGCCATCCATTCCGCGACCATCAGTTAAAGTAGAAATTGTGGCTTCTAGGTTTTCCGATTTGTTTCCTAGATCAAGGGTAGATTCTGCCCCCATTTTCTGGGCTAGACCAAGACGTGAGATATTGTAGTCTAATGCGAGTACTCGGATGCCTGAGAGGCTCAGTAGATTAACAATCAATTGCCCAAGTAACCCTACGCCAATCACCGCAACATAGTCACCTAAGGACTGGTTAACATTCCTAACTGCGTGCATTGCAATCGACGCTAGGGTCCCAAAACATGCTTCATCATAAGAAACATCATCTGGTATGTGAGTGGCTAGATTAGCTGGTATCACATTCAATTCAGCATGGTTTGCAAGGCCAGCTCCTGCGACGGCAACGCGTTGTCCAACACAAAAAGATCCTTCAAGCCCTTTTCCAACAGCTATTACTTCCCCAGATGCTGAATACCCAAGTGGTAATGGTTTATCTAATCTTGCTAGGACAGCACGAACTGTAGCTGCAACACCGTCTCTTTTTGTCTTATTAAGTATTTTTTTGACAAGGTCAGGACGTTCACGCGCCTTTCCCGCAAGGGTTTTACCAGCGAACTTAACTACCATGCGCTCTGTGCCTGCTGAAATTAAAGAAGCTCTGGTGCGTACAAGAATATTTCCTTCCTTGACGCAAGGCTCTGGGACTTCTTTCAAACTCAACTTACCTGTTTGAACGTTTTGAATAATTTGTTTCATTACAATGTTTTACACTGATTTGGTTGACAGATGCAAAGATAGCTTTGCTAGTAAAGTTAAGCGAGCGTGATTTGGCTAAAAATCTAAAGAAATTCTGATTAATTTATTAAAAAAATGGCTAATACCCTAAACTATAATTTTATTTAATTTTTTACTAGTTGGCTTAATCGCAATTGTTAGCTTATTTCTGACCGTCAATTAGAGGATAATCAATTTTTAAAAACAATTAGTGATTAATTGAAAAAATTTTTAGGTAGTAAAAAAGTTAATTTTTAATGGGAGATATACAACGACGAACAAAATCTATCACATCAGGTTCGTCCCAAGGTGCAATCCCAGTAATGCGACCCCGCTCAAGCCCTCTTGAATCGATAAGAATAGTTACTGGCAGGCCCTGAACGCCTGACTTCTGTGCTAATTTTGATTTTTTATCAATCAGTATGTCCAGGCCCTTAATACCCTTCTTCTCAAGAAAGCGCATTATTTTTGTTGGTCCACCACGATCAACTGAGAGCGCAAGTATGGTGATATTATCCTTTTTTACATATTCTTTTAGATGGATAAGATCTGGCATTTCTCGGATACAAGGAGGGCACCATGTGGCCCAAAAATTTAGAACTATCCCAAGCCCTTTATAATCTGCAATGGTGCGCTTAGAGTCATTGACGTCGAAAAAAGGATAATTTAATGCCTTTCTTGGAGGAATTTGTGGTGAAAAATTACTTAGATTTTTTGGGGGGGTTGTGACAAATATTAACCTCAGCACTTGCATGATCTGTGGATATGGAGAAAATCATCAGTAATGTTATTAAAAAAGCAGTTGTATAGGTCTGCAGATATGACTTAGTTGATTGATAATAGTTTGTCGGAATTTTGTGTAATTGTAAGTTCATAGTTGTTTTTTGATTTACATTATTTAGAGAGCGAGGTCCAGCGGTGACGAAGAAAGCTTCAGAACCAAATAGTCAATATAGGAAAAAGGTGACTGCCGCCAGCAGTATCTGGGGTGGTCGCTTCGATAAGGGCCCATCAACTTTGATGAAAGCTATTAATACTTCTATCGATTTTGATAAGCGTCTCTATTTACAAGATATAATTGGATCAAAAGCCCATGCTGAAATGTTGGTTGCTCAGAAAATTTTGAGCAAAAGTGATGGTGACAAAATCCAAGCGGGTCTGAACACCATTGAAAAAGAGATCGCAAGAGACCGCTTTGATTTTAACCCTGACCTTGAAGACATTCACATGAATATTGAGAATCGTCTCTCTCAACTAATTGGTGAGTTGGCTGGACGGCTACATACTGCACGCTCACGTAACGATCAGGTGGCGACGGATCTGAGGCTTTGGGTCCGAGATGCTATTGACGAAATTGATGTGTCTCTTCAAGCTTTTCAAGAAGTGCTAATTGATATTGCTGATGAGCATGCAACTAGTGTCATGCCCGGTTTTACCCATTTACAAGCGGCTCAACCTGTGACCCTTGGTCATCACATGCTTGCTTATGTAGAAATGTTTGGCCGCGACCGGAGCCGTTTTCAAGATTGTCGAAAAAGGTTGAATGAGTGCCCACTTGGAGCTGGTGCACTAGCTGGAACGTCCTTTGACATTGATCGGAAGAGAACGGCCATTGCTCTTGGCTTTACTAAGCCCATGGTAAATTCCCTAGATGCGGTCTCAGACCGGGATTTCGCTCTTGAATTTCTGTCTGCTGGTTCTCTATTAGGTGTGCATCTCTCAAGAATAGCAGAGGAAGTTGTTCTTTGGAGCTCACCGCAATTTGGTTATATAAAAATTTCAGATCAGTTTTCCTCTGGTAGCTCTATGATGCCACAAAAGCGCAACCCAGATGCAGCAGAACTTGTGCGTGGCAAGTCAGGACGTCTTATAGGTTCATTGCATGCACTTTTGATTGTCCTTAAGGGATTACCAATGACTTACGGTAAGGACATGCAGGAAGATAAACAACCGGTGTTTGATGTGGCCGATACACTTGGCCTTTGTATTTCGGTAATGGCGGGTATGCTGGCTGAAGCTGAATTTAATTTGGAGCGAATGAAGTTTGACTCTGGCCGTGGATTTACAACGGCAACTGATTTAGCAGATTGGTTGGTCCGTGTAGTAAAATTACCATTTCGCAAAGCCCATAAAATTACTGGAAAGCTTGTCAAGTTAGCTGAAAGCAAAGGTTGTGACCTGGCAGAACTTGAGCTTAATCAAATGCAATCTATAGAGGGGGCAATAAATCAGGATGTCTACAATGTGTTAAGTGTTGAGAATTCGGTAGCCAGCCGTACGAGTGAGGGCGGAACATCCCCAACTAATGTTGCAAAAGCGGCCAAGGCTGCAAGGAAAAGGTTTTTGATGTGATTGAAAAAATAATTAAGTTATCACAATATTTGCTAACAATATTAGTCGTTGCGGTTATTGCCGTCTCAATTACAGCATGTGGCCGAAAAGGTATGCCAGAACGACCTGCTGATTCTGTATTCCCGCGTAGTTATCCAAGTCAATAGTTAACGGAGTACTTTGAATGGATCACTTTCAATATTATGATGGTAATCTGTTGGGTGAGGGTGTTCCCCTTATGGATATAGCCAGGGACGTGGGTACACCGTTCTATGTTTACTCAAATGCGACTTTAGAGCGTCATTATAACATTTTTAGTCAAGCTTTCGAGGGGATGGATACTCTAGTCTGTTATTCTGTCAAAGCTAATTCAAACATTGCTGTTGTAAGAACCCTTGCCCGTCTGGGTGCGGGGGCAGATGTGGTTTCTGGTGGTGAGTTAAGGCGGGCTATAGCAGCTGGTATACCTGCCAACAAAATTGTTTTTTCAGGGGTCGGTAAAACTACTCAAGAACTTAGCGAGGCCCTGAAATTAGGAATTTTACAGATTAATGTGGAGTCTGTGCCAGAGCTTGAGATGCTAAGCCAAGTTGCCCTTGAACTTGGAGTTCAAGCGTCAGTAGCCTTTCGTGTAAATCCAGATGTAGATGCACAAACCCATGCAAAAATTTCAACAGGAAAGGCAGAAAATAAGTTTGGTATTGAATGGAACCGAGTTTATGACGTTTGTAGAATAGCACAAGAAACACCGGGGATCAGCATTGTAGGGCTTGCCATGCACATCGGTTCACAGCTTACGGAAATAGGTCCATTTAGGAAGGCGTATGCTCGCATAGTTGATCTAGCTTCCAAGTTGCAAGCAGATGGTTTTAATATAGAGCGTTTGGACTTAGGTGGTGGCCTAGGTATTCCCTATGGTGATACAAAAGAACCACAGATTGGTCCAGTTGAATATGCTAGAATGGTAGAAGAGATTTTTACTGATTTTGATGGCAAAATAATTTTTGAGCCAGGTCGTGTGATTGCTGGTAATGCCGGAGTACTAGTTACGCGAGTAATTTATTTAAAGGAGGGTGCGACTCGAGACTTTGCTATTGTTGATGCCGCTATGAACGATTTAGTTCGTCCTTCTCTATATGATGCTTTCCATGAGATAATACCGGTTGCCATCTCTAATGATAATAATGAAAGCGTTTATTATGATGTAGTTGGCCCCGTCTGTGAAACAGGTGATACCTTTTGTACTAAGCACAAATTACCGAAGCTTTTTGCTGGAGACCTGCTTGCAATACGTAGTGCCGGTGCCTACGGTGCTGGCATGGCATCTAGTTATAACACGCGTGCTTTAATTCCTGAGGTGATGATTAAGGGGAGAGATTTTTCAATTATTCGTCGTCGTATGGAGATCGATGAATTGATTAATTTAGAGAAGTTTCCTGCTTGGCTCTCCAATAATCCATATTAGTAGTTGGGCTAACTGAATTTTTTAATTTATTCTGTTATTTCAGGCTTTGTAAAAGTCACTTCCATTTTTTTAGCCCTCTCTGCAGGATTCGTTATAGATCCTTGAAAAATTATTTTTTCTCCAGCAGGGATTTCGGCCATATCGGGTGTAATGTTTATAAATTGAATTTCTTCGTTTTCTTCACCAAATAGCGAAATTCGAATAAGAGGAACTGTCCGTAATTTTTCAGAAATGTTTACAATATTTCCAGTAACCTTAAGAACGTCAACATCTCCTTCTTGCTCACGTTGTGATTGAACATCTTGAATATCAAGGCCAGCTCCTAGTGGGTCGCTAAGGCCAATCATATCGTATAGGGGTTTGGTTTGCGGGATTGTTTCTTGAACCATATCACGAAAGAAGTAGCCAGCTACAGCTGCTCCGACAATCAAAAATGTGAAAATTACTAATATTATTGCGCCTAAGCTGGAACTTTTTTCATCTTCATCCTCATCCTCCTCCTCGTCGTCATCTTCAGTAAAGGAATCTTCGTCATACGCATCTTTGCTCATTAAGGATTCGGGAATTGGATCAGGATCTGGTATATCTTCAAGATTATCATAATTATTGTCATCATCGACATTTTCGTCAGCCATGAGTGAGACAGGTGGTTTTGGCTCATCTTCGCCGAACATTTCATTAAGCTTTTCTTGGGAAGGAGGTTCTTCTTCAGCTAATTGATTTGTGTTTGGCTCTAATTGGGGTGGCTGTTGAGTTGCAGGGCTGGTTGTTGATTGTATTTGATCAATATGCGGTATCTGATTTGTTGCTATCAATGCCTGTATTTGGGCAAGAATTTGAGCCTGTAGCATTGTCGGATCAATCATCGATCCCGGTTGCATTTGTGGTTGTGATGCGTAGGGTTGTTTTGCAGATGTTTCTTTTACAGGAAGTTGGTGCCATTGCTTCCCACAATTGGAACATTGCACAGATTTTCCCTGGGGGCCCAAAATGGCATTATCGACTTTGTATGTCGTTGAACAGTTTGGACAGCTAATAATCATGAGCACCATATTTATACTGAAACTTTGTCACTTATAAACTTTTGACGAGTCTGACGTCAAGTTATGGAAGTTTGATTTGTTATAACTCTTTTGATACCTATATCTTTCTTTTGTGTATCTAGACTGTACACTATTGGCATGTCATTGTTACTGCAACTTGTATTTAATTAAATTTATTCAGGAAAAAAACTTGGTTCGCTTTGAAAATGTAGGTCTCAGATATGGTCTTGGTCCAGAGGTGCTTCAAGATATTTCCTTTTTTTTGCCACCGGGGTCGTTTCATTTTTTAGTTGGGGCCAGCGGTGCGGGAAAGTCTTCTTTGTTGCGTCTCATGTACATGGCTCTTAAGCCCTCGCGTGGTCTAATTACTTTGTTTGGCCGTGACATAGCTACAACTAAACGTAAAGACCTACCTGCATTAAGGCGCAGGGTTGGTGTGGTTTTTCAAGAATTTCGATTAATGAAACATTTGTCAGCTTTTGATAATGTAGCCTTGCCCTTGCGGGTGGCTGGAACAAGTAATTTAGAAATTCAGCGAAATGTGGAAGAATTACTTAAATGGGTTGGCCTGCAAGATCATATGGACGCCCGACCACCCACTCTTTCTGGCGGACAGCAACAGCGCCTTGCTATTGCTCGTGCAGTCATCGCACGGCCCAAAATTTTATTAGCCGATGAACCGACGGGCAATGTTGACGATCAAATGGCAATTCGTCTGATGCATTTGTTTGACGAGCTAATTAAGCACGGAACAACTGTTGTTGTTGCTACTCATAACGAGACCCTAGTCAAGCGTTTGAAACACCCGCGTCTCAGGCTGGATAAAGGCCATTTGGAATTGCAGTTGAGTAAATAGATGTTCACAAGACGTACAGATCTTCAATTAGATCGTGATACTTTAGGGCAGTTTCTACCTTGGCTAATTGCTTTCATGGTCTATTTGGCGATTTTGGCCCTTGCTGGAATGCTTGTGCTTGATGATATAGTGAGGCGCTGGGACAAGGGCATGAGTGGAACTCTTACAGTCCAAATAGCTCCTTTGCTAGAAAATAGCTCGAAGATTGGCGCTACTCAATCAATTAGCAAGAAAGAAACAAAAAAGTTGGAGGCCATTGTTAACTTGTTAAGTACAACACCCGGGGTAACAAATGTTAGAACCTTGAGTGAGGATAGAGTATTGGTGCTTTTGGAGCCATGGCTTGGAAAGGGTGCGCTTGCAGCGAATCTTCCTTTGCCGACATTAATTGATGTTGAACTGGAAAAGGGAGCCGTTTTGGATATGACGGCATTGGAGTTTCGTTTGTCAGCAATCGCTCCGGGCGCCGTCATTGATGACCATGGAGTTTGGCTTGGTCATCTAGTAGATCTAATCCAAACTGTTCGTGCATTGGCATTAGCGGTTCTTTTGTTCATTGCCACCGCAACAATAGGTACTGTAATTTTTGCGACACGAACGGGTTTGGCAATTCACCATGAGGCCATTGAAGTCCTACATTTGATTGGTGCTCAGGACTCATACATAGCACGTCAGTTCGCAAGCCGCGCTTTGATGTTAGGTTTGCGAGGTGGGATTATTGGCCTTTTGCTTGCTGCACCGACATTATGGAGTATTGGTACTTTAGCGAGCTCACTAAACTCAGGTTATTTTCCTGAATTTTCACTTAGCTTGGCTCATTGGGCTATTTTATGCTCATCTCCGATTGTGGTATCCCTGATTGCTATGATATCTGCGCGATTTACGGTGATGAGGACCTTGGCAAGAATGTTGTAGTTTTTTGAAAAATCTGGAGTACAAGCAATAATGGCTGGATTTGTTTCACAACGACGATCAGGGCGCTTGTATAGAGGTATGTTGATAGTAGCAATTGGCCTAATATTGTTTTGGATCGCTGGCCTCGTTCGTTTCGCGGACTCAATTCCTAAAATAACTAAAGAACCACTAATTCGCACAGATGCGATTATTGTATTGACTGGAGGAAGCGGAAGGTTGGAAGAGGGCCTTGATTTAATAGAGCGGAACTTAGCTAATAGATTATTTGTTTCTGGTGCATATCAGGGTTTGGATGTGAAAAATTTATTTAAAATATTCAAACGTGACCCTTTTGGGCTGGAATCACGGATTGATATAGGTACAGCAACCAACACATTGGGAAATGCGCAAGAGACGGCAAATTGGTCTAAAAATAGAGGGTACAGATCGATACGGCTTGTAACGGCTGCTTATCATATGCCGCGAAGCTTGTTAGAGTTTAGGCACGCAATGCCCAATGCAAAGATTATAGCTCATTCAGTTTTTCCGTCACATGTTAAGGTTGATGAGTGGTGGGCATGGAGTGGAACTGCAGAGCTTATTGCAACTGAATACAATAAATTTCTATTAGCTGTATTACGTCAGAAAAGTGAAATTTTTTTTAAGGGAAAGGTCTAATTCAAAAAAGATGATCTTTATTCGTTCAACTCTCTTCAATATTTGGTTTTTTGGAATTTCATTCTTCATCATTATGGTACTTCTGTTGACTATACCTATGCCACGCGCTGTGCTTAACAAAGGTCTCAAGACATGGATGCGGCTGATTATGGGAGGTTTAAAGGTGCTTGTCGGCCTTAGCTATGAAGTAAGGGGTCGAGAGAATATTCCTGTCGGTCCGGCATTGTATTCATCAAAACACCAATCCGCCTGGGATACAGGTATTTTCTTCCTATTGTTGGAAGATCCTGCCTTTGTATTAAAAAAGGAATTGTTATCAATCCCACTTTACGGCTGGTTACTTAAGAAAGATAAAATGGTTGCGATTAACAGAGATGGTGGTGGAATGGCTCTAAGGCAGTTAGTTCGTAAAAGCCAAGAAGTTATTGAAAATGGACGTCAGCTTGTGATTTTTCCAGAAGGCACTCGAAGCACGCCTGGTTTTAGGCTGCCATATCACCCTGGGGTTGCAGCGATTTATAAAAAAGTTGGTGTTTCCGTCATCCCAGTAGCCTTAAACTCAGGCTTGTTTTGGGGTCGTAGATCTTTTACCAAAAGGCCAGGTAAAATTATTATTGAATTTTTGCCATCAATAGTCCCAGGGATGGAGCGTGAAGCTTTTATTTCAGAACTTGAAAGTCAAGTTGAAAAGGCCACTAACAGGCTGATAGCAGAAGGTTCAGTTAACTAAATACTTTATGCACATATTAAAATAATGTGGAAAAAAATGTGGATAAAACTGATTCTGGCCTTGTGGATAATGTTAGTAACTCTCAATAAAGAAGGTGCTGCGCAGGTAAAAGGGGCCTATAGCTAAAGAACAAAACTGTGGGCGAAACATAACAAGAACAAATATTGACGATTTTAGCTTCAAGGTGTAAGATTTTTTGAGAAAATTCAACGAGTAGAACTCTTCAAAAAAGTTAGCATCCCATGTGAACGTTGCTTTTTCTGGTATTTTATAAATCGACTATATCTTAAAGGAAAAATCTAAAATGGTTCAGATTGCATCTATATCTCAACGTATCTGGGATATGAAATACCGTTTGAAAGATGCAGATGGTCGTCCTGTGGATAAAAATATTGAGGATACGTGGGATCGTCTTGCCATAGCTCTTTCAGAGCCAGAAACGGATAGAGAAACGTGGCATCAAAAATTTTATAATGCTTTGGAAGACTTTAAGTTTTTGCCGGCTGGACGTATTGTGTCTGGCGCTGGAGCTAAACGTAGGGTTACCCTTTTTAATTGCTTTGTAATGGGTGATGTCCCTGATGACCTTGCTGGAATTTTTGAAAGTCTGAAAGAAGCTGCTTTGACCATGCAACAGGGTGGTGGCATTGGGTACGATTTTTCGACCCTTCGTCCTAAAGGCGCTCTGGTCAGTAGTGTTGGAGCTGATGCCTCGGGTCCGATCTCGTTTATGGATGTGTGGGACGCTATGTGCCGCACGATTATGAGTGCTGGATCTAGGCGGGGTGCGATGATGGCCGTAATGAGATGTGATCATCCAGATATTGAACTCTTTATCGAAGCCAAGCAGGAAGCTGGTCGTCTACGGATGTTTAATTTATCTGTACTGGTAACTGATGATTTTATGGTCGCAGTCAAAGAAGACGCCTCTTGGGAGTTGACTTATAAAAATACCATTTACAAAAGCCTTCCAGCTCGCAAGCTTTGGAACAAGATTATGCGTGCAACCTATGCCTATGCAGAACCAGGTGTCATTTTTATTGATCGCATTAACCGTTTAAACCCGCTCAATTATTGTGAGACAATTCAAGCTACAAACCCATGTGGTGAGCAACCTTTACCACCTTATGGAGCTTGCCTTCTAGGTTCCTTAAATCTCGCAAAATTGGTCAAAGGGCCTTTTACAAAGAAGGCTTATCTTGATCAAGCAGCACTTGGCGATCTGGTTGAGACAAGTGTTCGGTTCATGGATAATGTTATTGATATTTCCAATTTTCCTCTTCTTGAACAAGAGCAGGAAGCTAAATCTAAGCGTCGTATAGGTCTTGGAATTACAGGCCTTGCTGATGCGCTCATTATGTGCGGTGCGCGTTATGGTGCACCTGAGGCCATAAATTTAACCCGCCAGTGGATGAAAGTTATTCAGCGTGCGTCTTATTTTAGTTCTGTAAAATTAGCTGCCGAAAAAGGAGCGTTCCCACTCTACAACAAGGAAGAATACCTCCGTTCTGGTACTATCAGGGCTCTTGATCAAGACGTGCGTGAAGCTATTTCTCAGCATGGTATTCGTAATGCCCTGCTTACATCTGTCGCACCCACAGGAACCATCTCTTTATTTGCAGATAATGTCTCTTCTGGAATTGAGCCAGTCTTCAGTTTTAAATACAACCGTTACATCCTCATGGAGGATGGCACACGTCGCGAGGAAGAAGTTTCCGATTATGCAGCTCGCTTATATCATCGAATTTATGGAGAGAGGGCTATCCTGCCAGACTCCTTTGTTTGTGCTCAAGAGCTGAGTCCCAATGATCATCTTGTCATGCAGGCTACAGTCCAAGAATATATCGACAGTTCCATTTCAAAAACTATAAATTGTCCAGAGAGCATTTCCTTTGATGAGTTTAAGGATATTTACATGCAGGCTTTTGATCTCGGATGCAAGGGCTGTACCACATATAGGCCAAATGATGTTACAGGCTCTGTCCTTGAACTGAGTAAGGAGAGTAGGGTATCAAATAACGAACCAGAATTACCCTTAGAAAAACCGATGGTATCGTCGACCCCTGCTGACCAAGGCGACTCGGGTCCAATTACTCATTTATTTCAGCCCCTTGATCGCCCGGAAGAGCTAAAAGGGTCTACTTATAAAGTACGTTGGCCAGAAAGTGACCATGCCATGTACATTACCCTTAGTGATATTATCGATGATAGTGGCCGCATCCGGCCATTTGAAATTTTCATTAATTCTAAAAATATGGAGCATTATGCGTGGACTGTTGCACTCACTAGAATGATTTCTGCCGTTTTCCGCCGTGGTGGTGATGTCTCTTTTGTAGTTGAGGAATTAAAAGCTGTATTTGATCCGCGCGGTGGTCATTGGATGGGTGGCCGATATATACCTTCACTTTTAGCAGCCATTGGGGAGGTTATTGAAAAGCATATGATTACTGTTGGATTTCTTAAGCCGGGCTCCTCTGACAGAAAGCAAGCCCAATCGAGAATTTTGCCTGAATTGGTTGGAGCTCAGCCGGAGGAAGCTCTCAGCAAAAGCTACGATATATCCTCTATTAATGGAGCGCAGCCATTTCGCCAATGTCCAAAGTGTGGCCAACTTAGCTTAAAAAAAGAAGAAGGTTGCGATAGTTGCGTGAGTTGTAACTATTCCAAGTGTGGTTGAAGACTTTTGCCAAGCCAATTAATGGTAGAATATACGACATAAAGTAAAAATCAACTGATTGGTCCTTTTGCACTATCATAGATTTTCTGTAACATCCTCTCGTTAATACCCATTGATTTGAGGTGATCTAGGGTGTTTCCAAGGTACTCTATTGATGTGCCTTTTGGGCCGACACCGCTACGGACCAACTCAACAGTCTCGTTAAAGCTGAGCTTGCCTGCATATTGCTCATGTTCTCGCCGCACTAAAAAATGATAGGCCTTTACCTTTCGTCCATTATTTAATTTAACGGTAAGAAATTTTGGGGTGTATGTGTTGGTGTCTAACTCTCGCTCGTGAAGATATTCCATCACTTTTGGTACATCGTTTTTAGCCAGCAAGAAAGCTCGCCCTATGCAGGAGCCACCGTGATCTAGTCCCATAACGAGACCTGGCTTTTGAGGTGTTCCACGATATTTTGTTGAATATACGCAAAGGGCTCGATGATATCCGCGTAATAGTGCTGTTTGGGTTTCTACAAAAGGAAAACCTGGACGCCACATGAGAGAGGCATATCCGAAAATCCAGATATTTTTTTGAGGTGTAAATTGCGAAAAAACCAAATTAACATCTCATTACGTTATGGTTATTAAACTAGAGAGCCTATAAAGGCTGATATGACTGACTTTGACAAGCAAAGAACGATAAGACCCTGGTTGATTGCTTCGGTCGTTTTGGTGTTCATTGGTGCTATCTACAGTATCTTATGGATAGCTCTCGCAATGAGCGTGCAAGAACAGTCAGTTATGTGGATCAAGGAACAATCAAACCACGGTTTGAACTTGCGTTATGAGAAGCTGGTTGCTTCTGGCTATCCGTTCGCCATTCATCTAGAGGTAACTTCACCTGCATTAAGTGTGTCCAAAAATGCCTTTTCTTTGGATTGGCAAGGCGAAAGTCTTAAGGTTACGACCAGGCTTTGGGACAAGAACAGATATAGAATCGAGGTATCAGGTGAACAAATCCTTGTTTTTGGGAAGGCTAAAGAAGGCCAAAAATTTACAGGTGATGTGGAACAAGCTTTGGCTGAATTTGTTCTTTTTAAGGGTGAATTAACAAATGTAAATATAGGCCTAACTGAGGTTCAACTAATCAATTATAACGCAGCTAGTGAGGTAATAGGTATCCCTCGTGCTGAGCTACTTGTAAAAAAACTAGAAAAATCTGATGTAGATGTTCATGCTGCAAGCTGGAGCCTATCTGCTTCAACAGAAAACTTAATTTTGCCTTGGTTTAGATTTTCACCCTTGGGCACTAAATTAAGCCTCATTACTGAAGCCCACTTAATTGGGAAAATAGAGGGTGATAATCTTGTAAGATCACTAGAGAATTGGCGTGACAATGGAGGCACTGCTGAGTTGAAGACGTTGAAAATTGGACATGGACCTTTGAAAGTTCATACAGAAGGCACTCTTGCCCTAGATAATAAATTGCAACCAATTGGTGCGCTGACGGCTAAGCTTGAAGGTTTCTACCAAACTATTGATGCCCTGAAAGCGTTGGGCGTTGTTACAGCACGCAACGCTATAACGGCGAAGGTGCTTATTGGTGTTTTATCACGTGCCCCTGTTGATGGTGGTCCACCAGTTTTAAATTTGTCAATAACTGCCCAAAATCAGAATTTATACATTGGACCAATTCGATTGTTGAAATTACCCAAAGTCAATTGGCACTGAGCTTTTATTTCTTTTCTTTGGGTTTTACGTCAATAAAATCCTGCTTAGCCTCGATGACCCGAAGGCGGATTTCTCTAGTGCGGTTGAAGCTATCCTCCAGCAGATCCCCTTGGCTCCGCCTGATCGCCCGTTGTAGCGCTGTAAGATCCTCTGTGAACCGGCCAAGTACATCAAGTACAGCGTCTTTATTTTTGAGGCAGACATCACGCCACATAATTGGGTCAGAAGCAGCAATACGGGTAAAATCGCGTAAGCCTCCCGCTGCAAATTTACTAACTTCACTCTTCAGGTCGTCTTGTAGATCGGTGACAGTACCCACAATGGTATAAGATATTAGTTGTGGAAGATGAGAGGTGATTGCTAATACATGATCGTGGTGTGATGCATCCATTGTTTCAACCATCATGCCGCAACTCTTCCACAGATTTTTAATTTTAGATATAGCTTTTAAGTCAGTGTCTTCTGATGGGGTAAGAATGCACCAATGATTTTCAAATAACTCATGATAACCTGATTCAGGTCCTGAGTCTGCAGTGCCGGCAACCGGGTGCGCAGGGACGAGGTGGACCCAATCTGGCAAATGTGGGCGTAAATCACTAAATACTGACTGCTTTGTAGAACCGACATCACTTATGATAGCACCTGACCTAAGTCCTGGCGACATTGCTTGAGCAACGCTTGCATAAGCCCCCATGGGTGTGCATATGACTACAAGATCAGCTTCTTTTACAGCTTCAGCGGGTTCTTTATGGTAGCTATCGCCAAGCCCTAGGTTACGGGCCTTCTCTAAGGTCTCATCCGAGCGGGTGCAAACAGAAATGTGTTTGCTGAGACGATGCTTCTTAATTGAGCGAGCTAGGGATGAGCCGATCAGGCCTATGCCTATAAGCGCAATGCAGTTGAAAAGGGGTTGCTTATCTGTCATTCGACAAAATATTCCTCCATGGCACTAACAAGCGCACGCATTTCCATTTCACGTCCAATGGTAATACGCAAATAGTTGTGCAAACCGTATCTATCCATACCCCTCACTATCAAGCCACGGCTTTTAAGAAACTCATTTGTTTTACTGGCGGTTTTTCCTGTCGCAGGAAAACGGACGAGCAAGAAATTACCTACCTCAGAAGGGACTTCAAGGCCAAGGAGTGTTAATTTCTTTTTAGTCCAAATAAACCATTTTTCGGTGTGTTTACGAACCTTATTTGTAAAGCTAACATCTTCCAATGCTGCAAGGCCAGCAGCGAGGGCCGGACTATTAACATTGAAGGGCCCACGCAGTCGGTTAATCACGTCCGCAATTGCTTTTGGACAATATGCCCAACCGAGTCTAAGGCCACCCAAGGCAAATATCTTTGAGAAAGTTCGGGTCATTACAACGTTGTCGAACTCATCAACTAAATGTGATCCCGAGTTATAATCGTTTTTGGATACATACTCAGCGTAGGCTGCATCGATAACCAAAAGCACATGTTGGGGTAAGCCTTGTCGTAGACGACGAATTTCGCTATTAGGCAAATAGGTCCCAGTTGGGTTATTGGGGTTTGCAAGAAAAAGAATTTTTGTGTTTTGTCCAGCCTGCCTAATCAGAGCGTCTACATCAGCGTGCAGATTTTTCTCAGGTACAGCTACTGGTGTTGCCCCCACACCTTTGGCAGAAATGGGGTACATAAGGAATCCATGCTCTGTATGAATTACTTCATCGCCTACACCAGCATACGCTCGGGCGAGCAAGTCCAGTAATTCGTCTGACCCTGAACCGCAGACAATGCGGTTTGGATCGAGACCATAAGCCACGGCTAGAGCATTTCTCAGCTTTTTTGAGTTACCATCAGGATAACGGTGCATTTTATCAGATTCCTGAATGTAGGCTTCTATCGCTTTTGGACTTGGTCCCAGTGCGCCCTCATTAGATGCAAGTTTGATGACTTTATCATCACCAGGGATATCCGAATTTCCACCCACATAGGTTGATATTTCAAGAATTCCAGGTTTTGGTTTAGGAAGGCTCATAGGTCATCAGTTCCAATATAAAATGTTTAGTATGTAGGTCTTTAAAGCGCAAGTGGCTGGCCATAGGTGCCGATTGTACGAATTAAGGCTTTTTTATCGTCAAGGTATTCACTAAGAAGAAGGATAGTACTGTCCTCTTTTGTAATGAAGCCTATAGCTTCCACCAAGTATAGGTAGCGAGGATTGGCGCCCTTCTCCTGCCATGCTGCTGAAAACACCTGTTTTATATCTGCCTTTCTTAAAGCAGAAGAGATTTTTTTCGGATTTATCTCTTTTCCCGTCTCAATTATCAGAAATGTGTGATCTTGACCAGTAGGCTCTGATGGTATTGGACATATCACAAGCGCATCATAGTTTATGCTTGAGTTTTGTGGGACATTAATAAATGGCAGGCGACCAATAATTCGTGGTGTGCCCATAGTATCAGAGGCAAGTAATGGCCACCAAGGGTTCTGTTCTCTCTGTTTTGGCATTGCGAGTACACCAATTGCTACTTCATGACCTTTAACGGCATCAATTAATTTTGTAGCTGTTGGGTATCTGCTCATTGGGGTAAATGATCCATACTGGTTACGGATCATGTTGCAGTACTCTCTTTGCATTATGTTGAAGCCCTCATTAGCCTTGTACTCATCAGAAATATGAACACCGATGGAAAAAGGACCTTCAATAGATAAAGTAGCAACAATCAACTCGCGCCAAATGCGAGCAAGTTCTCGCTTCGGAAAAGGCCCCGTGTGGCGTTCCATTAAACGGTATATGATTGAACATTCACGGGCGGGGCGGATTTTGATTTTTTGCCCTTGTTTCTCCTTACGGACCCGTTCAACCACTTTTGTACGTGCTATAATCAAATCATGAATAGCATCATCAATAGCGTCGATTTCTTGACGCAAGTCATCGAGTGGCGTATTCGCGCTCATATTTTATATTCCTGCAATTTAAGTTATCTTGGCAGGAGTGTAGTGATAATGCCAAGATGTCTTAAAATCAAAGAAAACATTGACTCTAAGCTGCCTGATTCTTAGCTATTGATGCTATAACTATTTCTGAAAGGAAGTTTTTTAAAGTTAAATGGCGGACATACACGATAAAAAAATTCTCAAGCAAGAGACTAACAACCATGGATTCCAGGTATCTTTAGCCCATGATGAACCCGTGCGATTGGATTGTGGGGTTAATCTGAGCAATATTAAAGTTGCTTATCAGACATATGGACAATTGAATTCAAAAAAATCTAACGCCGTGCTAATTTGTCATGCATTGACCGGAGATCACTTTGTAGCAGATGTGCATCCCGTAACAGGAAAGCCTGGCTGGTGGAGCAAACTTGTTGGTCCTAACAAGACTATTGACACTAATCGTTTTTATGTAATCTGCTCAAATATTTTGGGTGGTTGCATGGGGACAACTGGTCCAAAGGATATTAACCCTGAAACGGGTCAGCCTTGGGGTCTTGATTTTCCTGGGGTTACGATTGCTGATATGGTTCGTGTTCAGGCACGTTTGATTGATTATCTTGGAATAGATCAGCTTTTTGCTGCACTTGGCGGTTCCATGGGTGGAATGCAAGTCTTGGAATGGGCGGCCAAGTTCTCTGAAAGAGTTTTTGCAGCTGTTCCTATAGCCACAGCAGCGCGTCACTCATCACAGAATATTGCATTTCACGAGGTTGGACGCCAAGCCATTGTGGCTGACCCTGATTGGTGTGGAGGTAATTATATATCCAAAAACAAACGACCACATCGAGGCTTAGCGGTTGCACGTATGGCAGCGCACATAACTTATCTGTCTCAACCGGCCTTGCACCGTAAATTTGGCCGCAAGCTCCAAGAGCGTGATGCCATAAGTTATGGTTTTGATGCGGATTTTCAAGTAGAAAGTTATCTTCGTCATCAAGGTATCACATTTGTTGATCGTTTTGATGCAAATTCTTACCTCTATACCACACGTGCTATGGATTATTTTGATCTGAGTAGTGATTATAACGGGGTCCTAGCCAATGCCTTTAAAGGCACAAAGACCCGTTTCTGTGTTTTTTCATTTACCAGTGATTGGCTGTTTCCTACCGAAGGAAACAGAGAAATTGTGCATGCTTTGAATGCGGTTGCAGCAAATGTAAGTTTCGTGGAAATAGAATCAGATAAGGGTCATGATGCTTTTTTGTTAGATGAGCCGGAATTTTTTAGGGTGCTGGGCGGTTTCATTGATGGTGCTGCTGAAATAAGAGGACTACCAAGACGATGAGTGAAGCCAAGGGTACAGCTATCCGCGTTGATTTGCAGATAATTGCTAATATGATCTCTGAGGGCTCTCGTGTTCTTGATGTGGGATGCGGCAACGGTATCCTGTTGGACTATCTGGCGCGTTATAAAAAAGTGGACGGACGTGGCATCGAACTCAGCACGCAAGGAGTGAATTCTTGCGTTAGCGCTGGTCTTTCCGTGGTACAGGGTGATGCAAATACTGACCTAAAGGATTATCCAAATTACTCTTTTGATTATGTAGTCTTGAGTCAGACTCTTCAGGCCATGAACAATCCCCGAGTCGTTCTTGAACAATTACTTAGGATTGGCCGCCGTGCTATTATTTCATTTCCAAATTTTGCTCATTGGCGAGTGCGATACCAAGTAGCAATTAATGGTTGTATGCCAGTTAGCCCAACCCTGCCTTATCAGTGGTATGAAACCCCAAATATACATTTTTGTACAATTAAAGATTTTGGTATTTTGTGCAAACAAATGGGTATAATTGTAGAACGTTCTGTTTCTCTGGATAGAAACGGTTCTGCCGTTCGCCGAGGGAATCTTACTCCTTTTTTTTCAAATCTGTTTGGTGAGCAGGCTGTATTTCTACTTAAAGGTTAAAGCTCTTCTCGAGTAGTTATACGCGTGCCGTGTTGTGGTAAGTGCACAATTGAACGTTTGGTTTTGGTTTGAGCATTCGCTGCATAAATCTTCTTAGTCGCTTCCATAATGGTAACACCGGCAAATGCGGTCAACCAGCGATGACCAATTTCTTCAATGGCTAAGGCTGATGATAACATCATACGTGAACGGGTAGGTGGAATAAATAGAGCACTTTCGCTTTGAGTTGGAGTGAATAAATTTTCAATTAACATAGTGGAGAGTTGTCTGAATGAGTATGGCAGGCCGCGGCCAAAAGGTGTTGACTCAAAACGAGACCAGATTCCTTGACGATTGGGGACTACTACAATTAATCTTCCTCCACTTGTCAGCACGCGCCACACCTCACGCAACATGGGCCTTAAATTATCTGTGCTCTCCATGGCGTGTACTAATAAAACACGATTAATTGAGATGTCAGCAAATGGCAATTCAGTCTCATCAACCAAGGTTGCTTGGCCACTACCTTCGTTTGGCCAATGTAGTGCCCCTTGTCCGGCTGGCATTGCAGCTATTACTCGCGAAGCCTCAGATTGGAAGATGCCAAGATATGGTGTTACAAAGCCAAGGCCAAGTACCTCCATTCCCACTACGTTTGGCCACAGATTTCGGATACGTTTTCCAATCATGCGACTGGCAACTGTACCTAGTGCGTCTGAGTAGAAATTTCTTAGTTCAATAGCATCGGTCCACATATGCTTATTTTAGTATAAACAGACTGATTATCAAATGGATGGTATTTATGTTAATTGATGTTAAATTATAACTTCACTAAAGGAGTTCAAATGCCTAATCTTATTATACATCAAATTCCCGTCCTTAAGGATAATTTTGTTTATCTGTTGCATGATTCGGAGAGCGGAGAGAGTGTGGCAATTGATCCAGCTGTCGCAACTCCAGTTTTGGATGTACTAGAGTTAAAAGGTTGGACCTTAAGCCATATTTGGAACACCCATCATCACAATGATCATACGGGTGGAAACTTGGAGCTAAAGCAAGCGACAGGTTGCTCTATAGTAGGTTCTGCAGCTGATGCATCAAGAATCCCTGGTATTGATGTTCAAATAGTGGAGGGAGACCTTATCTCTATCGGGAGCCATACTGCACAAATCTTTGAAGTGTCGGGTCATACAATTGGTCATATTGCCTATTGGCTTGAAAATGATCATATATTATTTTCTGGGGACACGCTCTTCTCGTCAGGTTGTGGGCGCCTATTTGAGGGTACGCCAGAGCAAATGTGGACGTCTTTATTAAAACTTCGTAACCTTCCAGATGATACAAATGTCTATTGTGCCCACGAATATACTGCAACAAATGTTAACTTTGCGTTGACAATAGAACCAAATAATGTTGCCTTAAAACGTCGTTTAAATGAAGTATTGCACTTACGTAAAAATGGCAAACCGACAGTACCTTCAAATCTGGGTGACGAGAAGCGCTTCAACCCTTTTTTGCGAGCAGACAATGCTGATTTGTTGCGTGCTATTGGACTAGTTGGCAAGGATGCAGTATCAGTATTTGCGGAAATCCGTCGACGCAAGGATGAGTTTTAAAATTGTTAGGGACTGACTTTTTCTAGGTCCTGAATTTTAATTGATTATAATGAAATCGGTTTCATAGGTGCATGACATACATAAATTTTGATGAATGACTTGCTATTTTTATTAAAATAAAAAAAATCAATTCCAATTCAACTAATCAAAAAATAATTTTGTAAATACCCCAATATTAGGGTAACTCCCGTAATACGCGCATGCCGATACCATAACTTCTTACACGCACATCATTTTTAGATCGCCATGCAGAGCGCATATTTTTTGAAAAATAATACCAAGAGCCGGAGCGAATAACGCGAAATTTGCAATTACCATCTAAGCGAACTGAGCCATCGATTGGGGCACCTATATGAGAGGGATTCCAACAATCTTGCAACCATTCCCATTCGTTGCCATGAACATCGTAAAGACCAAAAGGATTTGGTTTAAAAGATCCCACTGGCGCTGATCTTTTTTTGCTCCATAGGCTTTTGCAATCACGACAGTTAGCCAAATTCTCGCCAACCTGATTGCCCCACCAGAATTCTGTTGTGGTGCCACCTCTTGTCGCAAATTCCCATTCTGCCTCTGTTGGCAATCTATAAATGTGCCCTGTTTTTTTACGCAGCCATTCAAGATAAGTTTGAGTGTCAAACCAAGTTATGTTCATTACCGGTCGACGGCCTTTACCCCAATTATGATCACTAGGGACGTGTTTACATCCTCCATCAATGAAACAGGCCTGCCATTCATCGAAGGTTACCTCATAAATACCCATTGCAAAGGGTTTAGTTATTGTGACTTTGTGAGCAGGCCGTTCAAATTTGTGGTGATTGTCGCTCCCCATGATAAACGATCCAGCCGGAATAGTAATCATCTTGGGGCATACGTCACAATCTTGAAATACCGTGCCTGATTTATAGTGGGGCATTGCGGCCTTGACGGTGGTTTGTTCTATGACGGTGCAAGTAGATAAAAGAACTGCGAAAACGAATCTCACAAACATTGGAATTACTCTGATTTTTTTAAAGACCGAATTGCAAGATAGCATGTTTTATAGGTTTGATTGCAGAGATTTCCCAAATTTTGAGATATGTCACAGCTTATTGAATTCTTTGGCTTAAAGACGCTCTAGAAGTTTTTAAAAAAAGTATTAGTCAATTTTTACTTCATTCTGTTTTTTGACAAGAGTGATTCATTTTGAGATTGTTGAGATTTTTAAAAAATTTAGAGTTTTTGCTGAAGTCTACTTAACGCCCACTGGGCAGCTTTTCTGACAATAGCGCTTGTGTCTTCTAATCGCGCAGTAAGTGCTTTTGTAAGGCTTCTATCGCCACTATTTGCAATAGCAATAATGACGTTCCTAACGAAACGTTCTCTTCCAGTTCGTTTGATGGGTGATCCTGAGAATATTTGACGAAAGTCTGCATCGTTAAGCATTGATAGATCTGCAAGTCGAGGTGCGCTTAATTCAGCGCGGGGAAGAAAATCATCCTGTTTGTTAATGACTGAGAATTTGTTCCACGGACAAGCATCCAGACAGTCGTCACAGCCGTATATGCGATTTCCCATTGCAGAGGCTAGGTCTTCAGGGATATTGCCTTTGTGTTCAATAGTTAAGTAAGATATGCAACGTCGTGGGTCTATTTGGTACGGCACATCTAAAGCATCAGTTGGACATGCATCTAGACAGGCACGACAAGTGCCACATTGATCAACACATGGTGTATCGGGCGTTAGTTTGAGTGTTGTGAATATTTCTCCTAAAAAAAGCCATGAACCTAAATTAGGGGAAACCAGATTGGTGTGCTTTCCCTGCCAACCTAACCCAGCTTTTTGTGCCAATGGTTTTTCCATTACTGGGGCTGTGTCAACAAAAACCTTTATCTCGCAAGCGTGTTTTTCGACAAGCCATTGACCAATTTCCTTTAATTTTTTTTTGACTAAATCATGATAATCTTTCCCTTGGGCATAAACGCTGATGTTACCTCTATCAGTACGCTTCAAAGCTAATGTAGGAGGCTCTGCTGGGCCATAATTCAAACCCAAGACAATGATTGAGTTTACCTCGGGCCACAAATTTCGGGCTGATGTGCGACGATCTGTGTTCTTGGCCATCCAGTCCATATTTCCCTGACGACCATCTCTTAGGTATTGATATAAGTTAGTTTTAAGTCTTTTATCAGTTGCCACATCAGTAAAGCCAATGACATCAAAGCCAACTTCAAAAGCTTTGTTTTTTATTGATTTTTCTACTTCCATTAGTTCAAACTTGCTACAACTGTCTTAAATAACTAAATAAATACCTAAATCAAACACTTTATCATTAGAGATGAATTTAAATGCCATACAAATTTCTTACGCTTTACGTCGTACTGATTGTTGCAGTAAATTATGCCTTTACAGTGGTACCACTAGTCAAGCTTCCAGATGGTACAATGTGGCCACCTGTAGCATTGT
Source organism: Rhodospirillaceae bacterium (assembly GCA_902598645.1). Classification (GTDB taxonomy): domain Bacteria; phylum Pseudomonadota; class Alphaproteobacteria; order Rhodospirillales; family JABHCV01; genus JACNJU01. Next base: position 32,287 of record CACKCT010000005.1, read on the forward strand.
TAGTGGGTTTTATTTTCGTCGCCCGTGATTTTGCCCAACGTGAGGTTGGCCACAAGGTTTTATTAGCAATGTTGGTTGGTGTGGCGATTAGTTATTTTATGGCAAGCCCATTTGTTGCCACAGCAAGTGCAGTAGCTTTTTTGATCAGCGAATTGGCTGATTGGGCCGTTTACACTTATACAAAGCGACCTCTGTCACAACGGATTTTGTTTTCTAGTTTGCTCGGAGCACCTATTGACAGTGCTGTTTTCCTTGGGATTTTGAGCTTGCTAACCCCTGTTGGTATTTTTGCAATGTCCGCATCCAAAATCATTGGAGCATTAATTGTGTGGTGGATGATCCGAAAGCGTGAAATACAATCATCAAACTAGCCATGATATTTTGATTGAGTTAAGACTATGCAGATAACTAGCTATTCATTTGTTTCTGTTATAGCCCCAAGCTTCAATTAGTTTTCATTGAATTAAAATCTATTTGTAAATTATCCACGTCCTTTATAGCCAGGTACACCTTGGTCAGGGACCCAAAGACCGACCGGTAGCTTGCCTGTTTGATAAAATATGTCTATTGGAATTCCACCACGTGGGTACCAATAACCCCCAATGCGAAGCCATTTGGGTTTTGCCGCAGAAGTTATTTTTTTAGCAATTGAGATGGTGCAGTCTTCGTGAAATGCCCCATGATTTCGAAAGCTAGTTAGGTAAAGTTTTAGAGACTTGCTCTCAATAAGTTGCAATTCTGGGACGTAGTCAATTACTAAATGAGCAAAGTCTGGCTGGCCGGTGACTGGGCATACAGAGGTAAATTCTGGGCAACTGAAGCGAACGAGATAATCTTCATCCGCTTGTGGGTTCGGCACAGTTTCCAAAACAGCCTTTTTGGGTGACGATTTAGGATGACCGCTACCACCTAGTTGGGACAGGTTACCATACATATTATCTGACATAGAGAATCCTTAAGATAAACTTTTGTTAAATTGTGATTAATCGATTATCATGTTGTTTGACTATTTACAGAATATTAAGGCAATCCAATCTACTATTAAACGTTGGGGTATTTACGCTAAAGTTCTTCAATATCACATTTGTTTTGCCATGTTTCAAAATCAGTAACGAAAGTCTGCAATTGCCCGTCATAAATGGCCTTTCGTAATCCAGCCATCAATTCTTGATAATAATGCAGGTTATGCCATGTTAAAAGCATTGCGCCCAGTATTTCACCACTTTTGACTAAATGGTGCAAATAAGCACGACTGTAATCCTTGCAGGCTGGACAGTAGCAGTTATCATCAAGCGGCCGTGGATCATCGCTATGACGAGCATTCCTCAAATTAACCGGTCCCCTGCGGGTGAAGGCCTGCGAGGTGCGTCCTGACCTTGTTGGCAAAACGCAGTCAAACATGTCAATACCACGAAGTACTGCACCAACTAGATCACTTGGCTTGCCAACTCCCATTAAGTAACGTGGTTTATTATCTGGTAAAAAATTGGGGGTGTAGTTGAGAACATCAAACATCATCTTTTGACCTTCCCCAACAGCAAGGCCACCTATAGCATAACCATCAAACCCAATCTTTTTAAGGGCATTTGCAGACTTTTCGCGGAGTTCCTGATAAACGCTGCCTTGAACTATGCCGAACAGGCTGTAACCATCGCGTCTAGTGAAGGCCTCTTTCGAGCGTTCTGCCCAGCGCATGGATAACTGCATTGATTCGTATGCTTTTTCAACGGTTGCTGGAAATGGTGTGCATTCGTCAAACGCCATAGTAATATCTCCATCCAGCATGCGTTGAATTTCAATGGAGCGCTCTGGTGTAAGTTCGTGAGTGGAGCCATCAATGTGGGAGTGAAAAGTGACGCCTTTTTCTGTTATCTTGCGAAGAGCGGATAAGGACATCACTTGAAAACCGCCTGAGTCTGTTAAGATAGGACCTTGCCAGTTCATAAACTTGTGCAGGCCACCCAAAGTTTCAATGCGCTCAGCACTTGGTCGCATCATCAGATGATATGTATTGGCTAGTATGATTTGGGCTCCGGTTTTTGCGACGGACTCTGGCTTCATTGCTTTTACTGTAGCTGCAGTTCCAACAGGCATAAAAGCAGGCGTATCAAAATCACCATGGGCCGTCTTAATACGGCCCAGGCGCGCCTTACCATCTCTTCTAAAAATTTCAAATTTACTCACGTAAGACCACTCTTTTGCAATAGTGTAGCATCCCCATAGGAATAAAATCGATAGTCTCGCTCCATGGCCGTTTTATATATCTTTTTGATTCTAGAGGAACCAGCAAAGGCACATACAAGCATGAATAAAGTTGAACGGGGCAAGTGGAAATTGGTTAGTAAGACATCAACCATACGAAAATGGTAGCCTGGCGTAATGAAAATGTTTGTTTCATTACTGTAGGGATGAAGAATACCCCCAGCATCTGTAGCAGTCTCCAACAAACGCAATGAGGTAGTGCCAACAGCAACAATACGTCCACCAGAAGCTTTGGTGGTATTAATGATTTGGGCGGTTCTAGGGGTAATTTCTCCCCATTCAGGATGCATTACATGATCATCAGTATTATCAACTTTAACGGGTAAAAAAGTTCCTGCGCCAACATGTAAAGTTAGTGTAATATATTTTATTCCCTTATTTTCAAGGGCAGTCATTGTGTTTTGTGTGAAATGTAAACCAGCAGTTGGAGCAGCTACGGCACCTTTCTTTTTAGCAAAAAGAGTTTGGTAATCTTTTTTATCTTGTTCGTCAGAAAGCCCCTTGCGTTTAATATAAGGTGGAAGTGGTATTTTGCCGAAAGTTTCAAGAGCTTTCATCAAGTCAGATCCTGACTTGTTGAACCTAAGTGTTGCCTCACCACCATTACCTTTATTAATCACACTTGCACAAAATTCATCTGCGAATTTGATCGTGTGATCAATGCACAGTTTCTTTGCCGGTTTAGCAAAAACCCTCCAAGTGTTTTTAGAAAGTTGCAAGTGTAAGGTTACCTCAACTTTAGACTCATTATGTTTACCATGCAGACGTGCGGGTATCACTTGTGTGTCGTTGAAGACCAGAATATCATTTTTATTCAAACAGGCTGGAAGATCGGCAATGATCTTGTCGGATAAATCATTACCAATAAGAAGGCGTGCGTGGTCGCGCGGGTACGTAGGTCGCTGAGCTATATATTCATGTGGCAGGTCAAAATCAAAATCATCAACTTTCATGAGGCGTAAACTTACAGAATATAGTGCGTAAGAACAAATACAGATAATTACTAGACGTTTATAATCCCTACTCTTAGACTAAGCACACAATAGTTTTATTATCAATTGATGACTGCTCTGATTGTATGAGTAAATTCACTAATGTAGTCTTTTAACAATTCCGTAGCTGATTAATAAGTAAGTTAATTTAATTTAATTAATAATCATTTTTAGGTGTTTCTTAAACTTGGTTGCTATACAATTTAAGTAACTTTGGCTATTCTGCTAGCTTGCGTTGCTTATCAGAATATTACGGTAGCAATGTGTTCGTGATAACGACTAATTATTATTTTTTCTATTTCTTTGAAGTTGTTTCTTTAAATGAGCGGATTCCTTTTATTTGGTTTTCTAATTGGCATGCGTCATGCGCTTGAGGCCGATCACGTAGCTGCTATAACAATTCTTGCTACACGTGCAAGAAATTTACGTCAAATTCTCCCCTTAGGCGTCATGTGGGGCATGGGACATACACTCACTTTGTTTGCCTTTGGTTCAATAATAGTCATGCTTAATTTACATTTGTCACAAGACATTACCCTAATTCTTGAGGCCTTAGTGGGTGTCTTACTAGTAATACTTGGGGGAGATGTGATCTATCGCCTGATCAAAAAGCGCATGCACTTTCATGTTCATGCTCATGCGGACAAAGGGCGTCACTTCCATGCTCATTTTCATGAGAATGAAAAAAATCACGAAGCCTCAACTCATAATCACAAACACTTTAAAGAGATGCCAATGCGTGCCTTGGCAGTTGGTATGATACACGGCTTAGCTGGAGCAGCAGCATTGGTTTTGTTAACAATGCAGAGTATGGAGTCGGTGTCAGCCAAAATTATCTATATTAGCTTGTTTGGTATAGGGTCGATTGCTGGCATGGGACTTCTGAGTATTTTTATTTCTGTTCCCTTGCGCTATGTGGCCAATTCCTTGACGTGGGCCTATAGTGGACTGAGTTTTGTGCTTGGTGGTTTTTCAGTTGGGTTAGGACTGTTTAATATTTATTATTGTATTTATTTTGCCTAAGATAGAAATTTATAGCTTAGGAGATTTTTCCGACTAATGGTGGTATGTATTGGGGCTCCGTGTCCCAAGGGAAAAAAACCCAAACGTTTTGAGCTACTTCTGAGACGAAAGTGTTGACTTCAGGCAGGCCTAGCGGTTTTGCATAGACAGTTGCAAAGTGGCTTTTGGGAAGAATCTTCTTAGCCCTCCTTGCTGTTGTTCCTGTATCTACTAGATCGTCGACAAGCAACCAGCCTTCCCCATCAACTGCTGCGGCATATTCTGGCACTTTTAGAACCTTCACAGTCCCCTTTAGTTGCTCTTCGTAAGTAGAAATGCAAAGTGTATCAACAACACGAATTTCCATCTCGCGGGCAAGAATTGAAGCCGGCACCAATCCTCCTCTGGTCAAAGCAACAATACCACTCCAAGGCCCTTTTTTTATCAACTTTCGTACAAGGTGTTTAGTGTCTCGGTGAACCTCGGTCCACGAAACGTTATGTGGGATGGTATCTTTGTTAATAGCCATTTGTGGTGCCTTTTGAGGTCTACTTAATATGTTAACTAATATTTACCCACTAGGAAATTCAGGACTAGTGCAAGGATAGCTCTAGTCTGAACCAAATATTTTTTTGGTCCAGCTCAGTTTTGGCTTCTTTTTTTCGGCTACTTTTGGCTCATCGTGAAGAACTGTTTCTGAGTGTTTTTCCTCAGGTTGCTTGTTCATTGTATTTTGATGTGTGGCATGGGGGGTAGGTGTTCCAACAGGACGAGGGTTTTCTGGCCGGGGCACAGTAGGTGTCGGAATTGGTTTGTTTGTCAAATTTGTTTGAGTTTTATCACTCGCCTTGTTACTAGCAGGTTCAATAATGGTCTCTGTTTCAGGTTCCATTACCGGGTCAATTGGTTGCTTTGAGGCTTTTGATGTTCTCTCTAGGTCAAGCTCAGGCTCTAATTCAGGTTGAGGTTTAGGCTCAAGTGCAAAATTTAACTTAGATTTTATATTAGTTTCTGACTCTTGTTGATCTTTGTTTAGCCTTGACCGTTCGCACAGTCCTGTGGCGACAATTGAAACTCTGAGACTGCCCTCAAGAGTCGGATCAAAAGCACTGCCGAAGATAACGAGGCAATCATTATCAACCTCGTTACGAATTCTGTTTGCAGCTTCGTCAATTTCGAACAACGTCATATCGGCCCCCCCTGTAATGCTGATTAGCAAACCTCTCGCCCCTTTGATGGAAGCAGTTTCCAGCAGGGGGTTGGCAATAGCAGCTTCTGCTGCATCCAAAGCTCTATTACTTCCAGATGCAACCCCTGTTCCCATCATGGCACGACCTGTTTTGGTGATGACTGCCTTAACGTCTGCAAAGTCTAAATTGATCATCCCGGGTAGGGTAATTAAATTCGTAATGCCACGAATGGCATCAAGTAGCACTTCATCAGCTAGGGCAAAGGCATCAGCTAAGGTAGTAGTGGCATTGGCGACAGCAAACAAATTTTGATTGGGAATAATGATCAAAGTATTTACTAGCTTTTCAAGCTCTGCCAATCCCTCTGTTGCAGCACTCATGCGCCGGGAGCCCTCAAAATTAAAAGGTAAAGTTACAACAGCAATACTCAGCGTGTTTTCTTCTTGAGCGATTTTGGCAATGATTGGGATTGCTCCAGTTCCTGTACCTCCCCCTAGTCCGGCAGTGATAAATAGAAGGTCATATTGTGATACCCACTCTCTAATTTCTTCTTCAGATTCTTCTGCTGCAGCACGGCCTACAGCTACTTGAGCTCCAGATCCAAGTCCGTTGGTTAAGCTCAGCCCCAACTGCATAGAATTAGATGCAAGTGTGGTCGCCAAAGCTTGAGCATCTGTATTTGCAGCAAGGAAAGTAACGCCTGCAAGGTCAGCTTGGATCATGTTATTTATAGCGTTTCCACCGCCTCCTCCGACACCTATTACACCTATACTGGCTTTTTTGTGGTCCTTAGAACTGGATGTCATTACAAAACCTTAATTTTCAAGAAATGTTATCATTAGGCCTCAACTGCTAATAATTTAACACTCAAGATTTAATTGTTTTAGGAGCCCTAAACTTTAGGTAGAGTTCCTTATAGCGGGCATCTTCGATTTCCGATGGCGCCCCCAACAGTGGATCTTCAGCTTGTTGATTGAGTGGAAACATAATTACTTCACGAATATTTGACTCATTCAGCAGGAGCATGACTATACGATCCAATCCCAAGGCAATACCCCCGTGGGGTGGTGCTCCAAAGTGAAAGGCTCGCAGCAGACCACCAAACTTCGTTTTGACTTCCTCACGAGAATAGCCGACTAACTCGAATGCTTTGAACATAGTTTCTGGCTCATGGTTCCTGATGGCACCACTACCCAGTTCAACACCGTTACAGACAAGATCATATTGATAACCAAGAATGTCTAGTTTGTTATTGTTATCGAGAGCTTCAATTCCACCCTGGGGCATTGAAAAGGGGTTATGTGAGAAATCAAGCTTTTCTTCCTTTTCATCCCATTCGTACATTGGGTAATCAATGATCCAGACCATATTGAACTGATTATTGTCAAACATGTTGAGCTGTATGCCGATCTGTTCGCGAGCCTTGCCGGCTAAATTTGCCGCTTCTTTCTCTGGTCCGCTAGAAAAGAACACACCATCTCCATTCTTAAGGCCAACTATTTTCTTAAGCTTGTTAAGGCGTTCCTCTCCTAAACGTTTGGCAATAGGTCCTTTTGCCTCATCACCAGTAAAGGCTATCCAGCCAAGACCGGGCGCTCCTTGATCTTGGGCCCAACTATTCATTTTGTCAAAAAAACTGCGCGGTTGTGCTGCTGCTCCCTTAGCGGGTATGGCTCGAACAACTCCACCATTTTCCACAACAGATGCAAAAATTGAGAAATCAGAACCAGCAAAAATATTACTTACATCACAAATTTCAATATTTATTCGTAAGTCGGGCTTGTCAGTCCCATATTTCAGCATAGTTTCCGCAAAAGTCAGGCGCGGAAACGGCACGGGTGTGACGGTTTTATCAGAGTTATTGGCGAAAAGGTCGTGGGTAACAGGCTCGATCGCACAAAGAACATCTTCCTGTTCTACAAACGCCATTTCTACGTCCAATTGATAAAATTCACCGGGAGATCGATCTGCACGTGGGTCCTCGTCTCTGAAACACGGAGCAATTTGAAAATATCGGTCAAATCCAGCAACCATAATCATTTGTTTAAAAATTTGCGGTGCTTGAGGTAGTGCATAGAAGCGCCCAGGGTTGAGCCGACTGGGAACTAGAAAGTCACGCGCACCCTCTGGTGATGATGATGTCAAGATTGGTGTTTGATGCTCAAAAAAACCAATTCTTTCCATACTCATTCTAACTGTTGACATGACTTTAGAGCGAAGCATCATATTATCATGCAACGTTGCACGGCGA
>CACKCT010000006.1:0-36096 GCA_902598645.1 Rhodospirillaceae bacterium
CCTTATTCTCACTACATCTGTTTCACAATTTCCGTCAGAACCAACAAACTCCAACATTACCAAAATAGATACACAGAACGACAAGAGGAGACACATAGTCTCATCAAATTTCTACACGATGGTGGTATGGGATATAGAAAGATTTCCCATTATCTGAATGATAAAGGTATTACCACAAGCAAAGGAAACAGATGGAGGAATACCCAAGTTTATAGTGTCCTCAAGAGATACAAAGAGAGACTAGAACGTCTGGATTTCATTGAGCAGGACTACAAACCAGTATGGGGAAAAATGGAAGTGAAATTATTGAGGGATTCGATTAGGTCTCATTAGAAATAGGTTGCCCCAATCCTTCATTCCTGTCATGTCCCAGACTTCATTGAAATACCTTCATGAAAGCAAAATCCCCTTAGTCCGAGATGGGGTGTTTTTGATATTGTTCGGAACTTTGAGGGGAATCATTATAGGTTGGAAAAAGGGTAAGTACTACATGGAAGATTCCTTAGGTCATTTTTTTTATGAAAATTTATAAAAGTTCATAGTTTTTTACATATTTGAAAAGCATATCTTTACTTTGATTCTTGACCTTCCATAAAAAATCAAACCCACTCTTTTTTGTATAATTCTTCCACCCGTCCCCCTTTTCCCACAGAAGGTAATCAACGGTTATTAATCCAGTTTTTATTAGTGTTGGTATTGTTGATAAATCGACTCCACCTGTGTGGGTGATTTTTTTATAAAGAAATTCCTCATCGTTTTCTTCTCCTCTGGCATCTACTTCTACCCAGAAGGTTTCTTTATGTTTATGGGACAACTTAGACTCAAAATCATGCAGGAACCAACAAACATCCTCTTCACATAGTCCATTACCTTCGTATAATTGACGTATAAAAATCTCATCTAAATCAAGTTTCATCCCGTAACTATTTAGATGATCACACTGCATCGTATGATTTAATGTTTTAAGACCATTCCAATCGGGGTTTTCTCTCCCCCTTTTTTGTACTAATTCATGAGCATTACTTATTTTGGACGATTTCCAAGCGGGTGCCATGCTAAATAGCACCCCTTTTTTCATTCTTGATCTGCTCGATTTTATTTCAATACCTTTATAGTCAGGATTTGGCGAAGAATTTGCCGGTATCCCCAAGAGAGTTTCGAGTGTCTTTCCAACTCCGGTATCCCCTGACGTAAGTGTTTTAATATAACCTCTTGATGCAATATCTCTCATCATTTTGAGAAGTTCAGAAGCGTTCTCAGACAATCCCGCGATTGACGGGGCGAATAATTGTAAAAACTCGGCACTATTTGCGTTCAGTAATGAACCCAGATCACTTCTACTGCAGTTCACCGCTACTAAGGCGTGCTCTTTTATTGACAATGCAATTAAGTCACAAGGTTCTGCGTGATTTGTTAACTTGTAAATCCAAATTCTCGGGTCACCATGCTTGGTTTCCGGTCTATAAAGAGAAGTCTTAGTTTCAATTATGGATCCACTTGAGACTAGCAGTGTTGGTATCAACTCCTTTGAATCAATTCCCTTTCTTTGGGTATCATAATTATGAACGTTTTTTTCAAGGAAAAAGTCTCTGACAGACTTTGTTGCATCCATAATTGATTTTTCTAACCCAGTTTTTGTCGGCACCAGGAAACAAACGGGAATTTGCGCCGATTTATACGCTCTAAGAGTATCAACTACAGAAATATTTGATTGTGAAATCATAGTACCCCTTATTCTACGCCTAAAATTTAGCAATATTTGCCGCACATTAGAAATAGTTTTAGTATTTTTCCCCCTTAGCGGTTTGAAAGGAAAATTCTGTGCATTTGCTACTATCAGACTTTGAGTTTCCATCGGGTTGCCTTCCCAAATGAGCAAATCCCAACGGACGACGTTTGACACCCTGACCCAGTCAGGCAGATCTGCGTTAATGGCAAAAATAAAATCAAAAGATACCAAACCAGAAATAATTTTAAGACAAGCATTGCACAGGGATGGTTTGCGTTTTCGTAACCATAGGAAGGATTTGCCCGGGAAACCAGATATTGCCGTTGAAAAGTATAAACTCATAATTGATGTGCGTGGTTGCTTTTGGCATGGACACGAGAATTGCCCGGATGGGCATACGCCCAAATCAAATATTGAGTTCTGGATTAATAAACTCAAGAACAATAAGTCTAGAGACAAAAAAAACCTGGAAAAATTATCGAATCTCGGTTACGAAGTATTTGTCTTCTGGGAATGTGAGATAAAGCGTAAGGGCGTGCTACAGGAAAAATTACAAGTTCTCTACGATTATCTAAATACCCATCATGACCTTAAGATAGTACAGAAACCAGATTAGCAACAGACGCAGTGAAATTACGAAAAAGACAATTAACGTTTATTGATTTGTTTGCGGGATGCGGGGGTCTTTCCCTTGGACTCGAAAAAGCGGGGTTTTATCCGCTTTATGTAAATGAACTTAATCAAGATGCTCTCGCGACCTATCTGGTAAACAGGGATGCGGATTACCCACATCTGCGGGAAAAGTACAATTCCCGAGATATAAAAAGCATTATCAACGAACAGGGTTTCTTTGCGAAACTGCTTGATGACCTCTCTCAGGATTTTGGGAGGGACTTCAGGACTAACCCCGTAGATTTGATTGCTGGGGGTCCACCATGCCAAGGTTTTTCAGGGATAGGTATCAGGCGTTCTTATTCGGTCGATAAAGAGCAGTTACCTTCGAACCATCTCTTTCAAGATATGGCGTATTTCATCCATCAGGTTAGACCCAAAATGTTTCTTTTCGAGAATGTTGAAGGGTTGCTAAATGCTCGATGGAAAAAGGGGGGGCAGAAGGGTGAGATTTTTAAGGAGGTGCTCAAAACCTTCAGGGGTATCCCGGGTTACCGGGTGAAATTCAAACTTATCTACGCGAGGGATTACGGGGTTCCACAAAACCGACCCCGGGTTTTAATTGTTGGTGTAAACGAAGACCATGTAATAAAAGTTAATTTAGATGAGAAAGATGCGGTGCTGTCTGGTTTCTTGCCGTACCCAACATCTGATTACCCTAATATCGAGGATATATTTTCCGATCTTGTCGACCCTAAATTTGAATATGGTGGATCAACAAACGTCTACAAATCTGACCCTAAATGCCCTATTCAAGTAGAGTTCAGAACCGACCCCGGAAGCAGGGTCTATAAAAAGGGTGATCCCCTCTCGGAGCAACAATACAGTCGCCATTCGACGGTGGTCAGGGAGCGCTTCTCACATATGATTAAAAATAAGGGTGAAATCCCTCTACACCTTAAGACGAAAAAATTTGCCCAGAGGTTATTGCCGGCGAAATGGGGTAACCGGGGACCCACCATAACTGCCTGTTCCCTTCCTGATGACTTCGTCCATTACAAGCAAGCACGTTCCTTGACAGTAAGAGAATGGGCGCGACTACAGACTTTTCCAGATTGGTATAAGTTTGCAGGGAAGCGAACAACTGGCGGATTGAGGCGAGCAGGTAATCCCAGAAAGTCAGTCTTTGAAAGGGAGGTTCCTAAGTATACCCAGATTGGAAATGCGGTCCCTGTCAAACTTGCTTACGAGGTTGGCAAGCATTTTTGGTCAAAGTTGAAAACTTAACTATTGAATATGGTGGCAATAATTGAAATAGTTCACCCGCAGGAGTTTGTTGTCACTTGAACCATAAAACTGAGGAAGTTCAATCCCATTTGTCATAAGACTATGTTATTTCACACTTACAAACTACTTCGTCACCGTCGAATAGGTTGGAACAGTCTTTTCTTTTCGGATGATGAGTACTCCTACTACCTCCGTTTTGATGTTTCGGTACAGTTCAATAATCTAAATCCCAAGTACAATCGTTCGAAGTATTCCAAGGAACAAGAGGAGACACGTAAATTTATTCAATCTCTTCATGGGTCAGGAATGGGATACAGGAAGATTTCACATTACTTGAATGAGAAAGGCATTAAGACCATCGAGGGTAACAGGTGGAAGAATACTACCGTACATTCAGTTCTTAAACGGTACAAAGAACGACAAGAGAGACTTAAATTAAGAAATAAACGATACAAACCAATAAGATCAAAAATGTGGTTGGAGTACTCTAAGTCCTGATTATCCAGACTACAAACTACCACCATCTATGAATTTTCAATAATTCTGCGGATCGTGGGGATATACAAAAGGAAAATGTGTCGAGAAGTATTTAAGTTCTTATGATGTGAAAATGATGAAAAAGGAATGGGAGAAATGGAATGGAATGGAGTTGAAATAATGAAAATTCTTCCAACTTTAATTTTTATTTTTTTAACATCAATAACATTTGTATTGCCTGCTTTAAGTCAAACTGAGGGAGATGTTTGGGCGTGCGTAAGAATTATAACAGGTAATTTAGGTGAACATCGTTCGACTTTGCGGCAAGATAAAAGTCCTGAAAAGTTGATTTGGACATCAAAAACTACATTCAGACTGCAACATATAAATTATGAGAATGTTAGCGTCTATTCAAAAAGTAAAAAACAACGAGTGAAAACTAATAACTACATTGATCAGAATAGGTTGGGTACAATCTATATGACTGATTTGCCCAATAAGTTTGGTGTAAAATTGCTCATTCTTAATGAACCACAAACCTATGGTGGAATATTTTCAGAGATGACAGTTCGTTGGTATGAATGCTCAACGTAATGATAAATTTGATTTTTATTCAAAAAATGACATCGATTGAAGAAAAATATGATTTTTCAGTTGATTATTTTAAGAAACTTTACAAGCAAGTTTTAAATTATAAAAAATTATAAAACTGTTACTCCTAAAAACACACAATGGGGATTTCCTTCTACTTTTTTATTTTAAATTTAGTTGTTCCCAAACCTTCTCCTTGTATTTTTCTTGATTTACTTTCCAACCATAGTGACTGATTTTTTTAATTTTATATTTATGACTTAAATTATTATTAAGAATTTCAGAAACATCATCCCCTAGGGCATATAAGATAGGGTTATCAGAATTTAGATCTTTTATTTCTTTTTCAAATCTTTTTATATTCGCATCAACTTTTTCTGGATGTTCCTTTATATGGTGCATCATTGACTTTGCTTTAGGGTCGACATGACCTTTTATAATGTCCGTCATATATGCACCCCACAGTGGAGTGTTTTTTAATGCATAACGGAGTTTATAGACCTCACCATTTTTACCATGAAAATTTTCCCATGGTTTCATCTCTATATCAGCAGAGAAATTAAGAGCAACAAGAATGATTTCTGTATTTAAAACTTCTAGAATTTTTTTATTTTCAAAAATACTTAAATCTTCCATATTACTTTTCGGTTTATCAGTTATATCCGCCCAAACTGCCCAACTGGAATGTCCTCCGTATTTTTCTTTCAAGGTATTAAAAGTATAAATTGATAATTTATTCATAACTTCATTCTATTAGTGAATAAGGGAAGTTCAAATCATTTCTTGCTCAGTTTAGACGGGGCAAGGAGATAAATGGTAATGATACGATTATGCTATTTCACCAGTCTAAAACACTCCGTCACGGTGGAGTAGTTTTGTTGTGGGGTATTTCTCTCTGGATACTTATTGCATTTATAGATTGGGAAAGGCGTTCAGATTTTGAATTCTGAGCGTATTATATTCCCAATGTTTATAAATTCTTGTTTTCTTTCTTCGATACATTTGCCCATAGCACTGGGATGATGGGTTTGAAAATCGATGTGTAGTTCCAAACATCTTTCCCTTTTTAAAGTCTGAAATATTCTATTTGCTGGTTTTCCACAAACTAAGGTTTTTCGTGGTTTCCAGTAGTCAATTTCTTTAATTAAATGCCGTTTTATACACTCGGTGCTAATTTTATCCTGTGTATCATCATCAAGTTTCGAAAACTTATATTGGTCACTTCTAGCATTTTCATCGAAAGTGCTGCACTTAACAATGTTCGTAATCACAACATAATCTAAAACTTCATTTATCTGGCATTGGAATACGTCATATGCGAGATGCTTCATTAGATTGTCATGAGTAGCACTTCGTGTTGCGCCTAAGCGAGGAAATGAGGGCGAGTGCAATCGTTCGCAAACCGCTTCGGTGAAATTCCATGCAGTGCTGGCAAGTTCTTTTCCAGATTTTCCACGGTAATGTTTGTCTTCAACACCTTCTTGGGGTTTGCCTGGATTAGCAAGGATGACCATTAATATTGCATTCCCCGGCATACAACGTGATGTAGACCCTCTAGGAATGAATCGCGGTTCTAGTGAGGGATTTGCATTTCGATTTTTAACATACGGGCAACCCGCATTACATTGCACTACATCAACGTAATAATCAGGAGTGTTCATTTGGTTCATTCTGAAATATTAGCAGAAACGTTGTGAAATAGTAAACAGACGAGAGATTGCAGATCATCTAAATGATCAGGGAATACGATCTCCCAGAGGTGGAACGTATTCCTCGAAACTGGTCTGGGTCACTCTCAAGAAGTTTAAAAATCGACAGGAGAGAATGAGGGATACCACGTATACGGTGAATAGAATTTATCCTGCCAAACTTGAGAGAGTAAGGTTAGAGATTTCTTTTGAGTGAGGGTCAAATTTTTTTAAGTACCTTTAAGAAAACAAAATCCCCTCAGTCTGAAAGGGGGTGTGTTTGATATTTCTAGGTACTTTGAGGGGAGTCGGTATAGATTGGGAAAAGGTTGTCAGTTTTGAGGGGGGACTTTAATTAAATGAAAATTCTAATCACCACACTCTGCCTGACCATTGCCGTACTGCCTTACAGGAGGCGAGTTTACATATGATAGAACTAAACGATTTTTTGAGAACACAAAATATTTCCGACGATGACATTGGAAATATGTTTGGATTACTTCACACAGAAACTCAAAAAACTGCCAAGATAGTAAAACGCCCTTTTTGTGCTTACGATCTTTGGAGAAGCGATTTAGAAAGTAAAAATCACGAGAAAAAAAATCCAAATTTGAATACAGATTGGGAATACTACAACAGAACTCATGGTAGACCTCGTGGTCGTGCATTTTTGTCAATCGGAGAAAACCTACTGTGTTTTGTGGAAGTTCCGATCAGTAAAGAACACCTTTTCACTGGTTTATATAAGGTTATTGATAAGTTTGATGTCAAAGGAAAACCCCATCCTTTGCAGGGTTGGATAATGAAAAATCATGATGAATATGTTCTTAAATATGACAAAAGATTAAGAGATTTTGAAGGAAAACTGATTTTGGGTGGTTGGAAACCGACTCAAAATATCAAAAGAAATTTACATACACACAAAGGAAAGTACTACATCAAATCCATTTTAAATGAGGCGCCTGAAGAAGAGTTCTCATATCAGGATTTTATTTGGTCTTCAGAAAGAATAAGTAAACTTCCAAGTTCATGGCAAAACCATCTATCTCAATTATTCGGCATCTATCTATTAGTTGATACCAAAGGAAACCAATACATTGGTTCTGCATCGTCTAAAGAGGGTGGTTTTCTGAGTAGATGGAAGCAATACGAAAAAACAGGGCATGGTGGAAATAAACAACTCAGAAAATTAAAAAAAGGACAACAAGTCTATACTGTTTCAATATTGGAAACTGCACCCTCCAGTTACTCTAAAAACCAAGTTATTGAACTAGAAGGTATATGGAAAAATAAATTAGGTACTAGAGCACATGGTTTGAACCTTAATTAATTGGGAGGAAACACAAATGGATGAGGTGACAGGTAGAGACAACAAAATAATTCGATAAGCACTCTCTATCGCAATTCCACTTATGTTACGTCACTCACTGGCATGGTCAAATACCAAGGACATGATGGCAATAGTGGAAGCATACGGTGGAAGAACTCCAACAAACTTGCTCAATGGAAATGAACTCAAAACATTTTTAGGGAATACAATAGAAGAACTGAAATCAGGAAAACGTCATAAGGCAGACCCACGTACTGACACAATGGGTACTTTGATAGATGAGTATCTTAAACAAATGACTGATAGGGAATTGGAGGAATATTAAAAAGACCGTGAAAACTCTACTCACCATATCCACACTTGTATTCACCCTGATGTTCTCATCCACTAGTTTTGCTGGTTGGACGAAGGTAAGTGAAAATAAATGGGGAACCATCTATGTGGATTTTGAGAGAATGAGAAAAGTTGATGGGTATGTATATTTTTGGATTTTGGGTGATTACTTAAAACCAACCAAAAATGGAGATTTGTCTTTCAAAAGGTATAACCAAGGTGATTGTAAATTATTTCGGTTGAAGTTTTTGAGTTATTCCTTTCACGAAGAACCAATGGGTGGTGGAACTGGTGATGTAGATAATGTCCCAGATAAAGAATGGACATATCCTTCTCCTAAATCAGCAGATGAACTCTTCCTAAAACTTGCCTGTAGTCGGTGAGTTAGAAAATGACCAACCGTGAAATCTCGCAACACTGGTAACAGTCGAATAAATTATTGATTTTATTGAGTTTTTTTTACCCTACAGAGTGATAGGGTAAATGTTATTGTAGGTATGCGTTTTTGACAGATGATTTTATGAATTGGGTTGATGAAATTCAAAACCATATTTAACCTAAAGTTATGAATAATAACCAAAGTCAAAATTTTTCAAAAATAGATCTTAAAGATAATTTAATAATTATTAATAAGAAAAGAAAATTTAATCCTTTGGGAAAAATTTCTAATAAAGGTATTATAGATGCTACTGAATTTGCTAAAAAAATGACTTATGAAAAAGAAGGTGAGCATAGAAAATCACGTTCTGGAGGTATCCATGTAAGAGATAATGATGAAATTTTTTCTAATACCTTCAGAGGAAAATTAGCAGAAATTGCATTTTATGAATTTTTTAAAAATAAGAACGGTATCGTTATTTCTGAACCAGATTTTGAAACTTATAAAAGGGGTAAGTGGGACAATACAGATTTTATTTTAAATAATTTTAAAATTAATGTTAAATCATCTACTCATTTTTCAAATCTTTTATTATTAGAAAAAAAGGATTGGAATTCCAATGCAGAATATATTCCTAACATTCCATTTAAAGAGCAAAATTATGACTTTTTTTTCTTTATAAGAATTCATTCTGATGACAAGACATATCCATTTGATATTCCTGGATATGTAACAAATGCTGATTTAAAATTAATAATTCAAAATAATCATAGTATTTTAAAAGGATATACCTTGGGATCAAAAAAACTAGACGCTGACAATTATTATTTCCAATCAGGCGAAATGAGACAATTAAGAATGAATAAACTGGTTTAAATCAAATTACTATTATTTAGCGTTAGAACATTTCATTGAAGAGCAATATTTTTTTTATAAAGGAACTTCAATTAATTTATAGAAGTTTTCATTAATTTTATAAAATCTTAATGCTTTTAAATTTAATTTTTTTATGTGAATTGGTTCAATTAAATCATTTTCTGATGATATTATTTTTTTAGATAAAAGTTTTCCTTTTAACCACTTTCCTAAAATTGTTTGATCTCCTTCAGTTGACATATTTTCACCTAGTTGTTTACCATAACAAATAAACCTATAAACAGTATCTTTATCCATTAAAACTTCAAAAGGAATATTTTTATCAGGCGCACATGCTTTAGATTTCTCTTTTGATGGTAAAATAAATTCCATTTCATATGGATCTCTTGGTTTTGGTTTTGATATACTTTTTGGTGATGCTTTAGAAGCATTTAAATTTGATTTCTTACTTTTTGATTTTTCAAGAATAGGGTATTCAAAAAATTCATGACCTTTTGAAATATCTAAGATATTTTCAATAATTACATTTTTTGTTTTAACATTTTCAATTATTAATTTACCTTTTTTGTCTAATTTTGGAGTAATGATTTTTTTTGTAGAAAATTTTATTTTGGGATCGGAAATTATTATCTTATTTAATCCCTTTTGAAAATTTATTATATCAATGCATTCTTTAAAGTTATCAATTCTGTAATTGCATTCAATGTTTTGAGAAAAACCATTTTTTGAAAAGTTGGAAGACCCTAAATATACTTTTGCACTTTTATTATCATAAAAGGAGTAGACCTTTCCATGGAATGTTTGGGTAGATAAGTAGATGCCAGATTTTGAGTTAATGGTAGTAATATCTTTATTCAGTTTTTTTAAAAATGCTACTAAATCCTCAGTCGCATCTTTACTCCACCCATAAATAAGAATAATTTGACCTTTTCTTGCGATATTTAGAAATGTATCACGAAAATGTATTAACTTCTCTTCAGACAGGAAACCTACAGAGATAATACAGTTATTAAATAATTTAAAATCTTTTACTAACTCTTCTTCAAAAAAATTAGTTTTACTATTAGTGGTTATAAACATTAGGTCACTCCTAATGATATTTTACCACTAACTATAAATAATTGCTAATCCATATACTTTAATCAATTAGATGAAAGACAATCATAAATAATTTCAGCAAATCTTTGTATCATTTAACTCATCAAGTGAAATCATCCTAAAATATATGTGTAGTCAGTGAGGAGGAAATTGAAATGACCCAGAGGCAAATAATAATTATTATTGTCATCGTTATCGCAGGATATATTTATTTTGATTTTACTGATGATTGCACTGAATGTAAGAGGGATTGTGGAAAATTAAAAAATAATTCTCAGTATCAGTACTGCTTACAACAATTTTGTTATAATGTTCCGTATGGAGTATGTGTTGATTGAGGTTTTAATTATGAGATTATGTTATTTCACACATCAAAATCACTCTGTCACTGTGGAATAATTTCCAACGGGGGTATTTTTCTAAGAGTCCTGATATTATTCCCTATTTGAAATTTACTCTTACTATTGAGTCAGTCGAACTTTCTGTTCCAAGATATACTCAATACCAACAGTTCCTCTATGACACGATCATCGACTTTCGCAGTAAGGGTTTCTCTCTGAAAAAGATTGCGGATTGGTTTAACGAAAACTGTTACCGAACTGCTCGTGGTAAAATTTTTAAAAGTTCGCACGTTCATTCCATCCTTAAGAGGAAGAATTTTGGCGATGATCGTTTTAATCAGACATGCAAGACGTCGCTCTCAAAATTCGAGTTAGAATTCGAGGATAGAACTCTGGTCAATTCAGACTAAAATCTAATCCCACCATCTATGAATCTTCAATATTTCTGCTAAACTTTCCCTATGAAAAATCTACTCACTACAATCTGCCTGTCGACTTCCGTGCTTCTTGGAAGTTTGGGGGTGAGTTTTAGTGCTGAACCTATTAACGGTTTTTGTCTTTCTGGAACTAAACACTCACATGCACCAATCTTTAACAAGTGCTCAAGTTCATACGAAAATGGAGACTACCTGATTGCTCTGCGTGAATGGACGTCTCTTGCAAAACAGGGAAATGCCCATGCCGAGTACAATTTGGGGCAACTCTACAATCGAGGGCAAGGCATGCCACAGGATTCTGAAACCGCTGGGAAGTGGTACACACTTGCTGCCGAAAAGGGATTTGCCAATGCCCAGCATAATCTGGGTGTGATGTACCATAAAGGGAAAGGTGTTACACAGGACTACAAGACTGCGGTAAAGTGGTACAAACTTGCTGCCAAACAGGGGGTCGCCTATGCTCAGAACAATCTGGGTTATATGTACGAAAATGGAAAAGGTGTTCCAAAAGACTACAAGACTGCGGTGAAGTGGTACAAACTTGCTGCTAAACAGGGAGATACCTATGCCCAAAACAGTCTTTCACTACTTCTAAAAAAAGTAAAAGACACTCAAAAAACTCCAACTGTAACTGTCAAGAAATCATCATCATCTAATACAAGTGTCGGGAAGAGTTCTGGTGCAAATTGGACGAAGGTGGGTAAAAATGCGAAGGGATCTATCTACGTAGATTTTGAGAGAATACGCAAAGTTGATGGTTATGTCTTTTATTGGCAGTTGGGTGATTTCTTAGAACCTGCCGAAGGATTTTTGTCGATCACAATGTATAGACAACTTGATTGTAATTTGTTTCGGTTTAAGACTTTGAGTTGGTCGTTTCATAAAAAATCAATGGGTGGTGGAAGTCGTAAGACACTATCTGTTCCTAAAGAACATAAAGATTGGAATTATCCCCCTCCTAAATCTGGGAATGAAATCATATTAAATGCAGTCTGTAGTCGGTAAATTAGAAAATGAAAACATTACTTACCGTATCCACACTGCTATTCACCCTGATGTTCTCATCAACCAGTTTTTCAGATTGGACGAAGGTGGGAACAACCTAATTCACTGTTCTCAATCACTCCGTCACTGTCGAGTAAAACATTGAATTTATTGTATTAAATAGAGTTATAAAAATGTTTTCACGGATTAAAATTTTACTTTTTTCAACAATTATCTGTTTTGCTATGACCTCCTATGCTGAGGCAGAGAGTTGGGCATGCTCTGACCCAAATACTACCTTTGTCATAAAGAGAATGGGGAATAAGTTTAAAGTAATGACAGGTAAAGAAGGTTCTAATATTTTAGATATAGTTTCAGAAAATATTAATAACCTTGTGCTATTGAGAAACCTTAACGAACATTATCTCGTTATGATTATCAATAAGCAAACTAACAAATTTTCACACGTACTGTTGGATGCAACTACATTCCTTAGTCAACAGTACATTGGTATGGGCGTAAGGTCGGCAATAAGTGGAAAATGTGAAACCTACTAATTATCGTTGAAATTTAGTAAACGCCCAAAATCACTCATCAAAATAGTCTTATCCACCACCTCCATACTGAAGTCCGACCACACAGGCAGATGCTCTCGGTTCAGTAACCCTTCCTTTGCTAATCTCTTTTTCAAGATGGAATGAACGTGCTCTCTTCTGAACTCCTTACCTCGCACTGTCAGGTATCCTTTCTTGTTTAACCACTCTGCGATTTGGTCAAAGGTCTTTCTTTTTTCTCTGTGTTCAATGATTGTTTCATAGAGAAATAGTTGATATGCAGAATAATGATTACCGAAAAGTGCAGGGGAGCGATAAGTAATAGAGAAATTGAAAGTCACATCCGCAGAGAACAACCCACCATTACACCGCACAAACGATACCGTCGAATAGGTTGAAACAGTCTTTTCTTTTTGACGGATCCGTCTAATGATTTGCCTGCGATTGTGATATCCTTTTTCTTTTTCATACCCTTTGAAATCCTCTACTGGGTATTGCACTGGATTTTCGTTCCATGACCTTAAACCCAGGCAACTCCATAAAGGTAAACACAATCAGTGACCTTGGAGACAATGGTTTGTCTCTAGGTCTGTATTGTCTGTCCTGTCAAAGATGAGAAGAGATAATACCTGACGATTGGTTGTCATCAGAGAGACCAAACTTTGATTATGTTGATCAGAAATTTAAGTGTGAGGACTGTAGGAAACCCCCAGAGAAACAGGTTCGTTGGAAACCTATAAAAGAACAGGTGAGGTTCCGAGGATTATCACCGACTGAAGCAAAAATACGGAGCAAATAGAAATAAAAGTTTTGATGCCGATCATGCCGTGTTCTATAAAGGTTTAAATTAGATGAGAAAGATAATACCAGTCTTGTTGTTCGCATTATTGCCGAATATCTCTTTTGCAAATGAGAGATTCATCCCTGTGGAACTCTGGTCGGGAGGTGAAATAACAGGTGCACAAGAGATTACATTTCCCGAAACGGACTTTAATTTTGGTTACAAAGAAAGACATTCTATCCGCGGTCCAATAAATTGGGAAAATCCTCGAAACGGCGAAATCATTCAGGTTTATGATCGTTCGCGGTATAGCAAAAAAGCAGGAAAAACACTGAAACAACTCTGGACAGTGACCAATAATAATCAGTGCCTCGGAAGGGTTTTTGATAACCGGCGCAGTAAATTTATAACAAATGGTTGTAAATTTCCGATCGGAAATTGGAAAGAAGGAGAAAATAGGTCGTTTACATCAGACTACTACGATAAAGAAAAAGGAAACTATCAACGGATCAAAAGTATAAAAATTTTAGATCTAGGAAAAAATAAGTTAAGTTGTTTGAAATTTAGATGGAGAATGACACAGGATGATTCTGTAATCGACGAGAATATTTACGAATACTGCCACAAAAAAGGGTTGGTAAAAGTGAACGGTAAAAAAAGATTCTAAGTCAGTATCACAAGATTACCGTGATCAGTAAATCAATCATGGTATCCCTACTCTCCATCAATGACCCACACAATTACCTGATGCATGCCTTAGAACAAACCTATTCAAGAGGAGTTGCGCCACTCTCAGTTCTTATGATTTTTCCATCTTTAAGTGTGTGAACAGCGATTATTGATTCTTTAGTACCATCGGGAAAGGTTCCGAAGTTGTGATATACTAAAATATCATCGTTTTCATATAAGCATCTAGTATTCGACCAAGAGAGTTTCCCCTCTGCCATCGCATTGAACATCCCTGTAACAGTTACCGACCAGTCTTCTTTGGCAACTTCTTCTCCAGATTGATGCCGCACAAATACGTAATCTGGATGAAGGAGTTCCAGATAATCGTCTGCTGTATTAGACTCCAGCGATTTAACTAGTTTTTCAAATAGTGCCATGCCTAACTTCCTATTATTTTCTGACCGCAACGAATTTTAAGAGAATTTTCTATAATACTCAAAGTTATATGTTTTATTCTGATAAAACATAACCACCAATTTTTGAACTATTTATTAAGACCTCAATCATCTTTGTCTCCTTCAATAAAGTCGAACCAATCCGTGTATCTGAACATTTCCCAGACTTCATTGAAGTACCTTTAAGAAAGCAAAACCCCCTCAGTCTGAGAGGGGGTGTGTTTGATATTTCTAGGAACTTTGAGGGGAGTCGGTATAGATTAGGAAAAGGTTGTCAGTTTAGACAGGGGGTACTTCAATTAAATGAAAACCCTACTCACAATATTCACACTCATATTCACAGTGATGTTTTCATCCAGTAGTTTTGCTGGTTGGACGAAGGTGGGTAAAAATGTGAAGGGATCTATCTACGTAGATTTTGAGAGAATACGAAAAGTTGATAGTTATGTCTTTTATTGGCAGTTGGGCGATTTCTTAGAACCTGCCGAAGGATTTTTGTCGGTCACAATATATAGAAAACTTGATTGTAAATTGTTTCGGTACAAATCCTTGAGTTATTCTTTTCACAAAAAACCTATGGGGGGAAACCCCAGTGAAACTGTAAATCCTAAAAATCCAGAGTGGGAGTATCCTCCTCCTAAATCTGGAAATGAAATCATATTAAAGGCAGTCTGTAGTCGGTGAGTTAGAAAATGACCAACCGTGAAATCTCGCAACACTGGTAACAGTGGAGTAGATTTCACTATATAAAACACGATCTGAGTCGATATGCTTTAGGTGTAGATGTTACCGTCAAAACTAGAACTTTGACCCTCTTTGAACTCTCCCAAGAACGTCTTAAAAAATTAAATCTGATTGATGAGTAAAGAGTAATTGGGATTTTTCTCTGGATACTATCATGTTTTTAGATTGGGACTAATCTCTCAGGTTGCCTAGGTGAAAAATGAGAACAACTTATTTCATCAGTTGAACCCATCCCGTCACCGTGGAGTAGACCAGCAAGGGGGTAAGTTTCTCTTTTTTAAAAAAATTTTATAAGACTTATTCATTGATTTTTGACCAATTTTCCCAATTTTTCATATAATCTTTTCTATTTATAGAACTTATGGGTAAATCATCTATTTCCTTTTTTGAGAAGATAAATAGTTCAGAATTTTTTTTATTTACTGCAACTAAAATATCACAGTTTTCAGAAGTAACTAATTTACCTATATTACTTCTATTTGAAGCATCTATTCCTTCACCACCTCTATCTCTTCCTTTTCTACTAAAAGCATTATCACTAAAACTTTTAACTTGTACTTTTAAAAGATTGCCTGATTCATCCTCTATAATTGCATCATAATCTGAAGAACCAACGTCAACTTTAGAAGCATTGAACCCAGCAATCATTGCTTTTGCTACAAATATATGTTCTGCACCATCACCTTGGTTAGAATTGTTTATACCAATTTCTAGTAATGCAAAGTTTTGATTATTACCACCTTTTAAAATATATGGACTAAAGAGTGAGATAATCTTTGAAAGAACACTTTTTAAATAATTAAATTTTTTTTCATCATCAAAGTAATTTTCTTTCATAAATTTTAGAATATTTTCTTCTAGAATTTTTACGTCACTACTTTGATAAATTTCGTTAAAAAAATAATTAATATAAAATTTCTCTATATCACCTTTATTAATTAAAAAATAATTTGCTATATCTTGATGCTTTTTTTTTGAATAATTTTCTAAATGGAGTTTATCAACTGCTTGCTTCTTTTTTAATTCGTCATCCATAAAAACTCTGAAATTAGCATCTAATTGACGTTTAAAATCGTATTTTATTTCTTTTATTTCTGTTTCGTTATATTGTTCTTTCAACTTGTCGAAAAACGTTTTTTGATTGTTATTGTATTCATTTATTGAACTTTTGACCAAATTCTCAATATCATAAGACATTTCTTAAACCTAAAAGAGTTAAGTGCTAACTATTTAAGCAATCATATATTATTTCTGCAAGTTTCTTTACCATATCCACAGTAACCGAGTTTCCCGCTTGTTTATATAATTGGGAATTAGGAACATCATTGGGGAATTTGAATTTTTTGGGAAAACCCTGTAAATTAAAGCATTCTCTGGGGGTGAGTTTTCTAATGCCATGGTCATCTTTAATAAGAGGTACATTATGACCCCCGGTTCCCATATTTGCAGTTAGCGTGGGACATACGCCACTTTTATTTTCTCTAACATATATCCGTCTCCATTGATACACAGTATCCTTTTTTGTAATTGATCCAACTAATTTTCTATAATTGTATTTGTCTTGTCGGTAATAATATTTTTCATCCACTTCCTCGGTTTCGAGAAAATCTTCTATAGGTTTGGTTTGGTTTAAGATTTTTGGAGGGAATAGAGTTTGAAATTTACTACACATTGGTTTTGTTCGATCTAAGAAGGCATCTTTGCCTTCAAGGAAACATACAATAAAAGTCCGCTCTCTATTTTGCGGAATAGGGGTATATTCAGAGGTATTTAATATTTTCGAAAAAACACAATAACCTGTCTTTTCGAGAGCATCTTGAATAACACGAAAGGTATTTTTTTTGTCGTGTGTTAAGATGTTCTTGACATTTTCTAAAAGCAGAACTTTTGGTTTTTTGGGGAGTTCATTAATTATACGAATTATTTGGAAGAAAATTTCCCCTCTTTCATCCTCAAACCCTTTTTGATATCCCGCTACTGAAAATGCCTGACATGGAAATCCACCTACCAGAATATCAACAGCATCCAAGTCAGCACCGTTAATTTGATTAATATCACGCTCTATAAATTTGTGCTTGTAATTTGCCCTGTGGGTTTTCGCCGAGTATTTATCAAAGTCTGTTGACCAAGCAATTTTGAATTTTTTAGTTTTTTGAAAACCGAGTTCAATTCCGCCAACTCCTGAGAATAATCCACCTACTTTGTATATTTTATTTTGCATACCAGGGTCTTTTCTATCCGCTATTTCTATTATTATACTAAGTTTATGGATACAATCTCAAAATCGCAACGATCTCACAATATGTCTAGAATTAAGTCCAAGGATACTGGACTTGAAATACTCGTTAGAAAAAAATTATTCCAAGCGGGAATACGCTACAGGCTGCACTCAAAGAAATTTATAGGACGACCGGATATTATTATCCAAAAATATAAACTTATAATAGATATAAGGGGGTGTTTCTGGCATGGGCATGAAAATTGTAAATTCGCATCATCACCAAAATCAAATACTTCTTATTGGTCAAATAAAATTATTAAAAATAAAGAGAGAGATATTAAAAATGTTACCGTATGGAGAGCAGAGGGATTTAATGTTTTTATAATTTGGGAATGCGAAACCAAAATTGAGAAAACTCTATACAGTAAGGTCGCAGCAATTAATGACTACATAAAAAAAAAGAAGTTGTATTTAGATTAAAACTTTTCTAGTTGCTCTTTTTTCAATGTGAAAACATTTCTGAAGGGTAACCTAAAAAGGTTGATGAAAATGTATATTTTTAGGATTTGACTGATTTATGATCAATTTTCGACAATCAATTTTTTTTATTGTTATTTTTTTTATTACATACCTGATTTATGTCTATCCCTTTGACGTTCTGAATTATTTTATTTTTAAAGAAAGTATTTTCAAACTTTCGTCACTTATCTTTACAGTCATTTTTTATCTCATATTAATTTTTTATTTTAAATCTCATAATACATTTTTCCTCCTGAAATTATTTGTTCATGAAGGAATGGGTATAGGTTTTATTAGTTTTTGGGTAGTTAATCTGGGGTTATTAGTTGACGCCTTTTACTCAATAACTCCTCCTGCTTTAGGAGTGGTCTGTTTTTTGTCAATCATCATAATAACTATTTACAGTTTAATTAATGGCAGGTTGATTAATTTGAGAAGTATAAAGATTATTTCTTCGAAAGTTGATGAACAGATTAGACTAATGTTTATCAGTGATACCCATTTGGGATCAAACTCAAAAAAACACCTGCAAAAGATTCTTTTAAAAATTAAAGGTTTGAAATTTGATTTATTGCTAATAGGTGGAGATTTTATTGATTCTAGTTCGTTTGATTTAGACGGTTTAGACATATTAAAAAATATAAAAAAACCAATTTTATTTATAAGTGGTAATCATGAATATTATATCAAAGACCATGAAAAAAAAATGAAAAGACTTAGTGATTATGATATAACGGTTTTAGATAACGAGTCATTCAAATTTAAAAAAATAAACCTCATTGGTATCAGCGACAACCTGACATTAGAAACTCAAAAAAATGTTGCTAGTAGGTTAATTCAAGAGGATCTTTTTAATTTAATTCTAGTACACAAACCATCTCTATGGGATCATGTTTATGAAAAAACAGATCTAATGCTTTCAGGGCATACACATAATGGACAAATATTTCCATTTAATTTTTTTGTTAGATTACGATTTAAAAATATTTATGGACTATATGAAAAACTAACATCTAAACTTTATGTATCTTCTGGATCAGGATGTTGGGGTCCTAAAATGAGATTAGGGACAAAAAATGAAGTAGTTGATATTTTAATTTCAAAGAATTAAATTAGACTGGTAATACCCAATAACCAAACCATTCAGTCACCGTAGAGTAGTTTTGAACGGTGATTATAATCCAAATAGTTTCTTGACCTATTCTTCATCAACGTCATATTCGCCAAACTCGTGCCCGCAAGACTTACACTCAAATTGAAATGCCTTTTCATCCTTTTCAGGAGGAACGCAACCCTTTATATTAATAGTATGTCCAGAGTTCTCTATTTTTATGATCTCCTCTTCGATTGGGAATCCCCAAAGGTTGACGATCAACGACATGTGTCCGCATAACGGGCATTTGGTATTCATCATTTAATCTTTAAAATCTAAAAGGTCACCAAATCCTATCATTTCCAAAACTTCCTCACGAGTCAGGTTTCTATCTACCTTCCTAACTTCCTTTAAAGTCAAATCTACATCACCAGTTTTAGAATAAGATTCATTCACCAAAAGTGCTAATTCATTATACCCGATAGACATTCTACCTAACTTCATTAAAACAAATCTGCGGTTATTCCATAATGTTCCAATGCATTTCGTACATACATAGTAAGAAAGAATAACAAAATTAAAATCGCAAGTAGCAGAGCATTAGTATTTCTTTGTTCATTCATTTATCAACTCTGTCGATTTCTCCGAGGTCAAACATTGGTTCGATGAAGTTACATATACCAGTTAAGACACAAAAACTCTCTTAGTTTTGAGGGGGTGTGTTTGATATTGTTCGGAACTTTGAGGGGAATCGTTATAGACTAGGAAAAGGTTGTCAGTTTAGACAGGGGGGGGGTGATGTTTAGTTTGAACAAGAAAAAACAGGAACATTGGAATAATTTCGTGAGGGGTAATTTACCCCACATCCTATGTATTTATTACGGATCATCTATTCCAAAGGGATAACAAAATGGCAAAATTATTAGTACATATCCATAGTCATCCGGAACTGAAAAATAATGTTACGATGGGTCTATTGGTTGCGGTGACAGGTCTAAAGGAAGGACATGATGTTGAGATTTTCTTTGCAGCAGACGGAGTACATCTTCTCAATTGCAAAAATGAGGGTGAGATAGTTGGGCAAGGAACAGGAGATGTTAAAGACCACCTTGACGCACTGAGAGAGGGGAATGTTAAAATGTATGTCTCTGGCATGTCGTCGAAAGCACGAGGATATGATGAAAATCTTCTAGCGGGTTATAATGCGGAATTTGCAATGCCAGATACGTTAATCAAGCGCTCTATAGATGTGGATAGTGTGCTGTGCTACTAACGGATCGGGTGAAACCGTCCTAAAACAAGTCTGTAGTCGGTGAATTAGAAAATGAAAACATTACTCACCATGACCACATTCGTATTCACCCTGATGTTCTCATCTACTGGTTTTGCTGAATGGACTGAAGTAAGTAGCAATATGGGTGAACAAAACACTTATTTTGTGGATTTTGAGAGAATACGAAAAGTTGATGGATTTGTTTATTTTTGGACTTTGAGTGATTACTCGAAACCACTTGAAGGGACTTTGTCTACCAAAATACATTGGCAAGGTGACTGTAAGTTATTGCGGAATAAGGTATTGAGTTTTTCCTCTCACAAAGAACCGATGGGTGGTGGAACTGGTCAAACTTTTCCTGTCCCTGAATCACACAAAGACTGGCAATACCCTCCTCCTAAGTCATCACATGAAATCGTTCTAAAAACAGTCTGCAGTCGGTGAGTTAGAAAATGAAAATTCTAATCACTACATTCTCCCTGACGATTGCCATCCTCTTTGCCAACATTAATTTTAGTTCGAGCAAGGATAAAACAACACGGGTCTGTTCAAACGAGGATCAAGAATACGCAAAATTCTGGAATAACTACTACGATCCTGAGGATGCTCACAAATTTGGAGAAGAAATTAAGAAACTCGTTGGAGACAAAAATTTAGAGGGTTTATTTAACCTAGTTGATGGTGAGTTAAAAACAGGTCCAAGAAAAGGATTTATCAAAGACAAAAAGTTTTCTGACATTTTTTCTGAAAAATGGAGGAATGGCGTGCTCGCTAGCGCGTCTCCCTGCTCTCCAGTGGGTTGGCGCGGTTTCATGCTTGATCAAGGTTCAATATGGTATAATAAAGACAAAGAGCGAGATAAATGGCATGTTTTTTCAATTTTAGGAACAAATAAAGAAGAACCTGCTGAAAATAAAATGCCAGTCGGTTGGAAAATTAATGGAAAGATTTTACCCCCCCAGTGTTTTTCAACTCTATGGATGTCTGGTGACAATTATGAAGACTTTGCGGATAAATTTGCGATCAGGGATTATGAACATTTTTCCAAAAATCCTGGTCTCTATTTTGGCAAAGAAATATCAAAATTCGATTCAATTATCTCGTCTTGGGACTCAGAAATTTACTTAGCGACTTCATTAAAAAAATGTTTTGGGGGTATCTTACGATTTGGTGGTGTAAAAAATATTGGATTCCCAGAAATTCAGATTGATAAAAAGTCTGTAAAAACCAAAATCTGTTCTTCAACAGAAGTATGTACACACTTTGAATACACCATTTTAGAAGAAATAGCGTCAGATGAGTGCCAAACTCTTGCACCTCACGTTGAAGCAAAATGCTTGGGGTCTTATTTAATATCAATTGGAGACTATAGCGGTGGCACAATGGGGTGGGATATGAGTCATAATATTTATGGATTATTTGCCCTAAATAACAATCAAAAATATGTTCTGCCACTCAAGAACTTTGACAAAAAAAATGATGCCATAAACTATATCAAACAAATAAATTAGTAAAAATTATGAGAAACTAATCACGCATTATCGGGCAGCATTTTTCTACGCAGCAGTTTTCAACAGTGGTACAATGAGGATCATAATGTTAGAAAGCGACGGTGATGAGTAAGGTTGAAAAAGCGAGAGAGATAGCGAATAGGGTACACAGTCACCAGACTGATAAATTAAGTGTACCATATTTTGCCCACCTTGAGGATGTATCAAAAAGGGTTGCTCATTTAGGAATAGACTATGAGGTGGTGGGTCTATTGCATGACGTAATGGAAGACGTAATTCCTGAGCAACAATCGAGTATAGAAAACGAGATCCAAAAATTATTTAATAAGGATGTGGTTTACGCAATCGATTGTATGACGATGAGAAACCCACCTAGATATGAACAAAAAGAAGACTATTTTCAGGAATACTTACCTAGATTAGTGAAGAGTGAAATAGCGAAAGAAGTTAAGATTGCGGATTCGTCTCATAACCTCTCCAAAGCACATCTTATTGAGGATATAGATTTACAGCATAAACTAAGGACCAAGTACGTTCGGGTGCTTGATTTCTTGGGTGTTGATGGTAAATCTTGTGAAATACCTCTGATTTATAAAGATAAAAAATGGGTGATCGCTTGAAAGAATATAAAGAGTGTTGAGTTGATGTTTTGCATAGACCAGGGGGGTTCAGGTTGCAAATTGCTCATCTCCTCACAGGTTGATAAAAAGTACCTATTTTAGAAAATCAAGAACCACGGTTTGTACCCGATTTTTGTATTCTGGTGATCCACCAATCGAAACGCCCCGTTCTGCACACTTTGTAAGAAACATTTTTCTATTCTCATAAGTATCTACTGAGAATTTTCCATTTAAAGATCGAATGTCGAGCGTTTCAGGGTTCACTCTCAGAGTACAATCATCTGTTGACTTTCGTACAGTAAGACTATTCGTTGTTTTCTTCTCTTGTTTCCAATTATCAAATCCATGCATGGCACCATTAAAACGTTCAATTTTTATTCTGGATCCAGTTTTCTTCATGTCCTGCACTAGCGTTTCACAAAATGAAATTGGAGTGTAATTATCATCGGTTCCGTGCAAGATAAGCACTGGCGAAGAGGTCTTTAGTTCAGCACGAAATCCACACCACGGGTAGAACTCAATAAATCCAGCAATTTTACTTGAGTTTTCGCCTTGTAAAACCATTTTCTTAACGTCATCTAGAGCGGCAATAATACCAGCGCTTGCGCCTTTAGACCAACCTATGTGGTACACACGATTTTTGTCAATTAATGGGTGAGATTGAAGTAATGACGATGCCTTAAGAATATCAAATGCCATTTGTTGTTCTGTAACGCGAACCTGACTATGTAGAACGTTAATAGTATTTCGTGGACGAAAATGATCCAACATAAACACGGCATATCCATTTCTAGTGAGAAAATCTTTCCATTTTTTATGTAAATTTCCAATCCCACCCGAACCGTGAGATAATATTACAGCTCTGCCATTATGATTGTCAGGAATAGATAATAAACCCTCAACTGTAACAGGCATTGATTTAACATAACTGACCAAATCGTATCCATCGCTACTTGTGAACCAAATAGTGCCAATACTTTGGGAATTCAATGTTTTGGCCACAGAACCTGGTTTATAGGTAGTGCATCCATTTAAATTTAAAATAAAGAATAAAAAAACTACAACCACTGGGGTTTTTCTTGAAGTTGACCCAATTTCATAATCCATAACAAACCCACTTCACGTAAATAAACTTAAATATTTTTTTATCATGTAAATAAAGGATAGCACTCTTAATAATTCAGAAAAGTATCCTTAAACAATTTATAAATTCGTTTATGATCGGTCAGTAAGGAGTTTAATATTGAGATTATGTTATTTCACAGTTAGAAATCACTATGTTACAATGGAATACCTTGCTGCTTATAAAATAAATTTGGAGTATTTTGTATGTATATAGCAATGAACCGTTTTAAAATCGTGCCAGGGCGGGAAAACGATTTTGAAAAGATTTGGAAAGAGCGTGACTCTAATTTAGAGGGCGTTCCGGGTTTCAAGAATTTTCACTTAGTAAAGGGTAAAAAGGAGGAGACCCATACCTTATATGCATCTCACAGTACGTGGAGTACCGAGAATGATTTCTTAAATTGGACCAAGTCTGATGCATTCCGTCAGGCGCACAAGGGAGCAGGTGAACATAATGACGTTTATTTGGGGCACCCAGAATTTGAAGGTTTTGAGGTAATAATTTAAATCGCCTATGTTTTTTGCGGGATCAACCCCGCAACATGGTGATAACGGTGACTGTTGAGTAGCGCTTTAGGTACGTAAGAATATAAATTTAGAAGATTTAGAAAGTGGTGAATTAATACGTTTTATCCAAAGTTATTGAAAGAATTAATTACTGAAAAATAACAATAAGGATGAAATTCAATCTTATGAACAAACAAAATTTCGTTGATATGAACCCATCTTTGAGCACCTATTGGAGAGTAGTAAAATTACTTTGTCGTAATACGGTATCCTACAAATTTGCACTTCTCGTCTTTTTTGGCGGGCAGAGTCGCCAGACTAGGAATGTCCAACCTAGAAATATACAATATAGAAAAAGAAAAAATTGAGTTGGTAGATCCCAATACACAATTTGCTCAATCCAATATGCTACAAAAGATTTAGACTGGTTAATTCCCCGTAAATTTTGTTCAATTGAGGTTAGTGGGCAAGTTATTCCTAATACAGCCTCTATTGTGACAAACAATATCATAACAAAATGTAACATCCTCAGTTTTCTATCTTTAACCCACTCCCATCCCAATTTGTAACCAATTGGTATAAGAAAAAAACCAAGGGTAATAAAAAGAACAATGCAAAAATGAAATAACAGTACAATATCAGCAATCAAGGGTTACACCTTTATTTAAAAAACACAGTAATGCAAATTTAATACATTCATACTGTTAGTTTGTAATACAACTATAAAAAATTAGAAGAAAAGTATGAAATACATGTTGGTTCTGATAATTACGATGGGGGTTACCTTTTAATGTTGAACAGTCGAAGATCTTTGAAATGAGAGTTCCTCAGAGGAACCTTGAAGAGTGTGTGAAGGTTGCTAATAAATTTCAGTTTTATTTGCCCGTTGTATCAATGGATACGAGATCTGAACCTTGAGTGGATGATGAGGATTCAAATATTTAAAAAGTTTAAATAAGTCATTTACCACCTGCTTTTTTATTCAAGTTTAAATTCAAATATAGACTTGGGGATAAAAAGCAAATGCAATGATTATAATAAAGATACTTCACACAATCTTCAACTCAACAAACAAATGTAAAAAATAATTAAACTCAATTTAAAGTTTGAATACTTCCAATAACTGAGATTTTACCCTCATTAGACCTTCTGAGAAAAATAATTTCGCCTGATGTGGGTGAATATCCCGTTAATGCAGAAATATTCACTTGATGGCTCACAAGAACTGTGGGGATATCTAGAGGTGCATTTTTTATCCAATCCATCGTTTGCTTGGTTTGAAGTTTTTCTCTACTAAAATTTTCAAAAAAAGAATTTAGGGAAGGTAAAATTGAGACCTCTCCAAGGGCCAATAATTTTGCAGTTTCCATGCATCTACACCACTGACTGGAGTATACTACTGCCCTAGTTATTCCATTCAATCGAAAAAGATCGCCGATCTTTCTCGATTGACTACGACCCTGATAACTTAGGTTACGCTGTGTTTTGCAATCTTCTACATCAAAATAATCAGGGTCGCCAAACCCAGGTGCAAGTGCATGACGGATCAAGACAAGATGATTATCCGACTTTAGAGTGCTCCAAAGTTTGTCAGCGGATCCGACACCCACACTCCCAAGAAGTAGCGCAATCGCAAGCAAGAGAACATAGAATACAGTATTCATAGAACAAGTTTTTCAAATATGTTTAAGAAACATTGTTGGTTGAATTCTTTAAAAAGCTCCAACTGTGAGTAGGATGACAATCTAATCATTGGTAGTAAGAGATAAAAGAAAGTTAGCGTCAATTTATTTAAATTAGGCATGTAATCTGAGGGAAGTTAATCTATATAATGAATATTGATGTAATTCGGTAGGGTAATTTCATGAATGTACGAGTCTTAGTATATACATATATAATAGCCTTTATTCCGTTATTGATAACCTTAAAATGTGCTTCAGCGAAAACTATTCAAATTGAGTTTACAGAAAATGATTCATATAGCATTGAAGTTGTTCATATTGATATTGGGGATACGATCGAGTGGTTGCCTAAGAGTGAAGGGCACAATGTTGAGTTTTTTTATGGTCCACAAATGGAATCACTTCCAAGAAAATCAGAAATAGACAAAGTTCATTCCATCAAATTTAACATACCTGGAGTTTATCTATACGGTTGCACGCCTCATGCTAATATGGGGATGTTGGGTTTAGTAATCGTCGGTAAAGATTTTCATAATGTTGAAAAAGTAAAAGAAATTAAATTGTCTCGTGTTGCATCTTCTGTTTTAAGAAGATTGCTTGCAGAGGCACAGCCCAATTCCAATTAATTATTTTCTCAAATTTTTTTATCAAGGTGACATCGACCGTTGATGGACGTAGAACATACTTCGTTATTGACACAAAGCGTATTTTAATGGATGTGTATTTTAAAAAAACAACTGATACAAAGCTCGGTGAAAAAGATTTCATTTAGGCATCGTAAATTCTCAAACTTTTTTTGAAGTTTTTCTATATGATAAAACTAAACACTATAATTTGCCTAACGATCGTTGTGCTTCTTGGAAGTGAAGAGGAGGGATTTAGTGCTGATTTCCAAGAAGGATTAATTGCGGCCCAAAATGCTAACTATGCTATTGCTTTGCGAGAGTTTCGTACGTTAGCAGAACAAGGACATGCGAGTGCGCAGTACAGACTGGGTTTGATGTATGATAATGGTAGAGGTGTTAAACAAGACTCTAAAGAGTCAATAAGGTGGTATCGTAAAAGCGTTGAACAAGGGCATATCGGTTCTCGTTACACTTTGGGAGTAATGTACGCAAATGGTAGTGGTGTTCGTCAAGATAATGTCTATGCTCATATGTGGTTTAATATTGCAGCATCAAGTGGGGATGAGAATGGGGCGATAAATAGAGACATCATTGCGAGGAGGATGTCGAAAGAGCAATTAGATAAAGCACTGAAACTCGCAAGAGAATGTGAGAGGTTAAAATATAAGGGTTGTTGAGTCTTCATCAAACCAAGATCAAACTTGAAGTTTAGTAAAGCCATTTCTATTGGTGCTCAGGGGCCATTGAAATGATTTTTCTCTCATCAATCGGGATCTGTTTAATTAATAATAGGTTTGTCCAAGATCATCTTTTTTGTACTGTCATTTATGTAGGTTTAATTGCATTCTCTAAATTCATAAGAATAGGTCGACCATCTGGGGTGTTAAGAGGAATGATGTCTCCCTCATACTGAACACAGAGTGTAGGTGAGGAGTGTTTCTTATCATCAAGATTTACTTGTAGGTCTGCTATGATTACTTTTGCATTTTCCAACACTCTTAAAACGTTCATTTTTGCCTCTTTTTTTTGTTTAATTTGACTTTCTATAAACTAAATTTCAAAACTAAAATAAATTTTTTTTGGGTAATAAAAAGTAAATTTTAATCTAAAGTAGATATAACGATGCTAAAGAAAATTTTATTTTTTGATAAGTCGAATTCTTATTAAAAATCGTTTTTGAATTCTTTTGAAGTATTTAAATTGTCCAAATATTGATCCAACCACAATAAGTAAGACTTGATAAATTACTAGTATAACGAAGATTCTCAAAATCACATGGACAATAGAGTAGTTTGTGATCTGGTCTAGTTTTAAATAATTTAAGGTAGGTTCAGAGAACACAATAGAAAGGCTCCCCGTGATACCAAAGACTATAAAAATAATTATTAAATGTGGTAGTGAGTTAGCATTAAAAACTTTAATAAATTTTTCTAACATTTTTCGGTTATGCTTACAATTGAGACAAAGGTTGACTAAGTAACTGTATAGTAATACGACGTATAATTGATATGTTTAATATTCAGAATTACAAATCTATAGATTTTTCGTCAAAAAATAAAATTCTTGTCCACTTTGCCCCTTCAAATTTCATTAGGTAAAACAAAAAAATGCAAAGTACTTTATTTCTCTCAACTGCATTAGCTGTAAGTTACGGCACAATCATTTTTTGGAAATGGGATTCAGTTATCGAAACGCACGCTATTCAATTATTAAATAATAGTATTATAGCCTCTTTTTGTTTTTGATTCTTATGTTAGTTAGGTAGAAACTTAAATGAGGGGTTTAGGTTGATATTTCCTTTATAATGTTAAAATCTATAATACTTTTTCATTCGTCTATTTAATTATTTAATTAACATTGAAAAATGAAATTTCTATCCACATACATGAGCCTATCCTTTGCCTTGCTTGTTTTGAATGTATGTAATGTTTTTGCTTTGCCTAAATGCCCTATTGAAAAAAAAGTACCATATCACAACTGCTTTGGTACTTATATTTTTTCTAATGGAGATATGTATGTTGGTGAGTTTCAAAATGGTAAAAAAAACGGTCAAGGCACTTATACCTTCGCTACGTCCGGCAACAAATACGTAGGCGAATACAAAAATGACATGAGAAGTGGGTATGGAACTGCCACCTATGAAACTGGGGATAAATACGTAGGAGAGTTTAAAAATAATAAAAAAAACGGTCAGGGCACTTTTTTGTTTTCAAATGGAGAAAAGCATGTAGGAGAATTTAAGAGTGACAAATACGATGGATATGGCATCCACTCTTATCCAGATGGGAATAGACATGTCGGCCATTACAAAAACAACCAAAGAAGTGGGCAAGGTACTTTCACTTTTGCTAGTGGAGAAAGATACGTAGGTAACTTCAGTAGGGACATGTACCATGGCAAAGGAACAACAACTTTTGCTAATGGAAACCAATATGTTGGGGAATATAAAAATGGAAAGAAAAATGGACAAGGTACATTCATCTTTAGAAACGGACGCATATTGAAGGGCACGTGGTTGAATAATGAGTTGCAACTTTCAGATATTAATTCGAAAGAATGATCGTGGATTTAGATTTCAACTCTACCTCTGAGAAGCAAAGTAAATCATTTTATTAGAAAACAATTTAATCTAACAAAAACCATTCGATCATGGACTTTAAGATTGCAAATACATCTTTCAAAGTAGTTGGTTCTCATTAGGGCTGCCTTAGAATTTATATCATGCGATCGAACAGTACCTGTGAGGTCTAAATATTTTGGATTGTAATTTTGATTGTTCTAGGTAAGGAAATTTTGCATTGAAACTTATTGTTTTTATTAGATCTTTCCAACGATGGTGGTATCCAGTTGAGAAAATAGAGAGCGAAATAATGAAAGTGAGCCGAGAGATAAATGCGCTATCTCCCGATCGTGGTGTTGATATTGATGGTAGGGTGTATCAATATTTTCCTTCTAAAAAAGACGCCTTGGACTTTGCTAAACGTTGGACTAAAGGATCAAATGATAGTTTTACGGTCAAACATATAGATGTAGATAAACTAAATATTAAATTTTATTCTCAACCAAGAAGTATTTCTGTAACTCGAAAATACGAAACTAATCCTGATTCAAAGGATAAAGGTGGTATCTTATATCAAAACCTTGCTCTATTTTTTGGTATGAAAACGGCAACTAATGAAAAAGGGGAGGAATTTTACGATTTATGGTTTTATGAATTTTGTAAATTAAAATTAGTTTGGTTGAAGGAATATAGGGATCACTTGATTAAAAAGGATAAAATTTTGGTAAAAAATAAATAAGACTAAATTTAATTTATAGAAACTCAGAGGAGTCATTTGAATTTCTTCATATAATTTTAGTATTAGGCTATTAGAATAATGTATTAGGCTAATAGAATAATATTGCTCATGTTTTGTAAAATATTTCGAGCTAGTGACTTCATAGGACTTCACTTAATAATAATCCTGAAAATATTAGTTTGTGGTCAAATTAGCTGAGAACAAACTGAAATTCTAAATATGGTTGATGACTTCTGTAAATGAGATCTGGTATACTTTTTTTTTAACAATAGAAAGGAGGTGGTCCAATGTCTCATTGTCTCAAGGTTTGGTCTTCAATTAAATGGAATTGGGTCGTCACCTCAAACGAAGTTAACTTCAAAAGATGTGATTGATTTATGGTCCTCGTAGGAGCCAGATCAGACAATGCAAGGGGCACTCTTATGGGTGCCTCTTCTTTTTAGAATTTAATCTAAATTTTTGAGGTATTTTGGGAGATTGTTGCTTTGTTTACAGAATGATTAAAATTATCACAGGGGACATAACTTTACAAACAACAGATGCAATTGTTAATGCAGCAAACGAGCATTTAGTAGCTGGTGGTGGCGTATGTGGTGCTATTCATCGCGTCGCTGGCCCAAAGTTAGCTAAAGAGTGCCTCGAGATTGGATATTGTCCAGCTGGTGAAGCTAGGTTGACGCGGGCGTATAATTTGCGGTGCAGGCATGTAATTCACGCTGTTGGGCCCAAATACTTTGACGGTACTAGGGGTGAGGCAGAAATTCTCTATCGATGCTACCAATCTATCTTCTCTTTGACAGCGAAAAATAAAATATTCAGCATATCGATTCCAGCCATCAGTACAGGGATTTATAATTATCCGCTTGTAGAAGCAACAAAAATTGCCCTTGTAGCGACACTTGCCACTCAAGAAAAACAGGATCTTATGGTGCAATTTATTTGTTTTGATCAGGGAACGGCAAACATATATAAAGAAATATATCTGGAGTTATAAAGTCATTGACCTCACTGCTCCTTGTTTAAACAGTCTGGGCAACTCTAGAAAGTTGCGTTGGAGTTGTTAGGCTGATCATAAGGTTGTTTTGTTGTTGATATAATAGTTTTGTTAAATATGTCTAAAATAGAAGATGACTTTAAGCGGAATATTTTGTCCCCAACTTTTATTAAGGCGCCACGTAATTTTTGTATAAATTGTAAATCAAAAGATTTTTATTTAGGGTTATTGGTTGGATGACTAGCCCAAATACCATAAAAACTAGTTGTGGAATAAAAAAATATCATCAATTACGTACAGACACTTCTTTGTGGGGTAAATTAAGACTTTTTTGGTTTATAGTGATTGCTACCATAAGAGACCTCTACAAATGATCAGTACTTCTCTATCTTATTCGTAAAAAGAACGTTTCTAGGCAAAGGCGATACCTCTATAAATAAAACATAAGCAATGATTGTACGAAGCTTTATGTATACCAATAACTAAACGTGTCTTATTTAACTAATGGAATTGATAATTGAATTTTGTGAGTAAGTATACACACTCTAACCCAAGACATAGGTACATTGGTGATACTTCTACTATCCTAAGGTTGAGTCCATAAGCTTGCTTGTGTCATTAGCTAATTTTTTTGATTTTATAATGAAGCGTGTAGGAGATTTTTTTAGATGCCGTTAACGACGACAACAATTGGTTCATATCCAAAGCCTAAGTCCACACCAGTCGGTGATTGGTTCTTGGCAAATAAAAGCGAAGAAGAAAAAAAAGCCTCTAAGGGACTACTAGAAAATTGGACACCGGGGAGCTACGAAAATTCGCTTCAGGAGGCTGGAGATAGTGCGGAAGAAAGGTTTCTTATGGCAACAGAAGAAATAATCAGAGATCAGGTAAATGCCGGAATTGATGTCCCTACTGATGGAGAGGTGAGGAGAGAAAATTACATACACTATCAATGTCGTAGACTCAATGGAATTAGCTTTCAAGATGTTACTCATCGTTCAGTACGGGATGCATACGAAGCTGATTTGCCGACAATTGTGTCATCAATTAGTCTTAAAGAAACAAGATTAGACAAAGATTGGAAAGTAGCACAACAGTTTACAAAAAACCCGGTAAAGATAACTTTGCCAGGGCCGATGACTATAGCCGACTCAATTGCAAACACATATTATTCAGATGAAAAAATCATGGGTGTAGATCTTGCATCAGCTCTTAATAAGGAAGTAAAGGCTCTGGCCGAGGCTGGGTGTAGGTACATTCAGGTTGATGAGCCAGTTTTTGCTCGAAGGCCTGAGGAAGCTCTCGAATATGGCTTTGAGAATCTTGAAAGAACACTTCATGGGGTTCCTAAAGAAATAAACCGTGTTGTTCATATGTGTTGTGGGTATCCAAGCTCCCTTGATGAAGAAAATTATAAAAAAGCTGACAAAGACGCTTATGTGAAAATCATTAGTGCGATTGAGGATTCGACTATAGACGAAGTTTCAATTGAAGATGCTCATCGGCATAACGACCTAAGGATACTTGAAAAGTT
This sequence comes from Rhodospirillaceae bacterium, assembly GCA_902598645.1. GTDB lineage: Bacteria > Pseudomonadota > Alphaproteobacteria > Rhodospirillales > JABHCV01 > JACNJU01. Next base: position 32,370 of record CACKCT010000006.1, read on the forward strand.
CTCAAAAACAAAGGTGATATTGGGTGTCATCAACATTGGCCGTAGTAGAATGGAGAGTGTTGAAGAGGTAAGGAGTCGATTATTGGAAGCGTTAGGTCATATTGATCCAGAGAGATTAATAGCTGGACCGGATTGTGGCCTTGGTTTTTTTACTCGAGAGCAAGCGATAACCAAAATGAAGGTCATGTCTGAAGCGGCTCGTTCTATATAAGAAGAATAAAATTTTCAACCATCTTGATTTTAGGAAAAATTTGAAGCATCACTCAGTACTAAACTGAGATATGTGGAAACGCAAATTGTTATGTGGAAAAGTAACCTTTCTAGAAAAATATTAATTCGTATCAGTCTTAATTAGGGTTTATTCATAACTTAGATTTATACGTAGTTGTAATCTCTTTTAAAAACTTACCAGCGAGATTGTATTGCAAATCAACAATTTTACTCTATTTAAAAAACAATGTTACGTGAATGGCCAATGGGCCAATGCGGATAGTGGCGAAACCTATGATGTGTATAATCCAGCAGATGGGTCAGTACTGGGCGAAGTGCCAAAAATGGGGAAAGTAGAGACCACACGTGCTATTGATGCGGCAGCAGCGGCTTTTCCTTTTTGGTCGTCCAAGACAGCCAAAGAAAGATCAACTGTTCTTAAGCGCTGGTACGATCTTATTATGGAAAACCAGCAAGATTTAGCGACTATTATTACTGCGGAAATGGGAAAGCCGATGGCTGAGGCTCTGGATGAAATTGCCTATGGAGCGTCCTTTATCGAGTGGTTTGCAGAAGAATCAAAGCGCATTTATGGAGAGACTATACCGGCACCCTCCATAGATCGGCGCATTGTCGTGATAAAGCAACCTGTTGGAGTTGTCGCTTCAATAACACCGTGGAATTTTCCTAATGCAATGATTACCCGTAAATGTTCTCCAGCTCTCGCAGCTGGTTGCTCAATTGTAATAAAGCCAGCAGAGGACACCCCCTTTTCAGCTTTAGCCCTTGCTGAACTGGCTGAGCGTGCAGGCATACCTAGAGGAGTTATAAATGTAGTTACGGGTGATCCGGTTGAGATTGGTGCTGAGTTGACATCTAATCCCAAGGTTCGCAAGCTATCGTTTACGGGCTCTACCCCAGTTGGTAAATTACTTATGAAGCAGTGTGCGGCTACTGTTAAGAAAGTGTCGATGGAACTTGGCGGGAATGCCCCGTTTATTGTTTTTGAGGATGCAGATTTGAACGCAGCAGTCGTGGGGGCTATGGCATCAAAATTTCGTAATACAGGACAAACCTGTATTTGCGCTAATCGTTTTTTTATTCAAGATTCTATTTATGAGATTTTTACTGAAAAGTTAACTCATGCTGTATGCAAGTTGAATGTAGGCTCAGGCCTAGTCAATAATTCAACCCAGGGGCCACTTATTAACAAGAGTGCTCTGAAAAAGGTTGAAGACTTAATTGATAATGCTACGTCTAGAGGTGCTAGCGTTGTTTTTGGTGGTAAGCGCAGTAACCTGGGCCACACTTTTTTTGAGCCGACAATTTTGACCAATGTAGATACATCTATGCACATAGCGTCAGAGGAAATATTTGGGCCTATCGCAGCTCTCTACCGTTTTAAAACTGAAGAAGAAGTGCTCACAATAGCAAACGACACGCCTTATGGATTAGCAGCTTATTTTTATTCAGGTGACATCAACCGGGTTTGGCGGGTTTCTGAGGCTCTGGAATATGGCATGATTGGCATAAATGCGGGCACAATTTCAAGTGAAGTTGCTCCTTTTGGTGGTGTTAAGGAGTCTGGTATTGGCCGTGAGGGCTCAAGGTATGGAATTGAAGAATTTCTTGAGATCAAATACATGTGCTTTGGTGGCTTGTAAAAAACATAGGATCTAAATATGTCTCAATTTGATTATGACTTGATAACTATTGGTGCTGGATCTGGGGGTGTTCGTGCTTCACGACTAGCGGCGCAGTTGGGTGCGCGCGTTGCCATAGTTGAAGAGGAACGAGTCGGAGGTACATGTGTGCTTAGGGGATGTGTGCCCAAGAAGCTTCTTGTTTATGCGGGTCACTTCGCTGATGACTTTGAAGACTCCCTTGGATACGGCTGGACTCTTCCTGAACCACAATTTGATTGGTCAAAATTGATAACTTCAAAGGACAAAGAACTTGATCGCCTAAATAGCATCTATTTGCGTATTCTAAGTAAAAGTAATGTAGACCTGCTTGCTGGTCGAGGGAAGGTTATTGATAAAAATACAATACAGGTTAATGAAAAAAAATATAGTGCAAAACATATCCTGATTGCTGTTGGTGGCTGGCCATCCTTACCTGATATACCAGGAATTGAACATGCTATAACTTCAAATGAGGCACTAGAACTGGCAGTCTTGCCAAAGAAGATCATTATTGTTGGGGGTGGTTACATTGCGGTTGAATTTGCTGGTATCTTCCGGAGTCTTGGTGTTGATGTAACGCTAGTGTTCCGCGCCGATAAAATTCTTCGTGGGTTTGACGAAGATGTGAGGTTGTGTTTGGCAACAGAAATGAAAAAACGTGGTATTACTCTGAGGAGTGAGTCTGTTGTGCGTAACATTAAAAAACAAAGTAGTGGTTATGCGTTGCATCTTGTTGACGGGAGTGTTCTTGAAGCTGATCAGGTAATGTATGCTACTGGGCGTGAGCCTAACACGAAGGGGTTGGGTCTCAAAAAAATTGGTGTTGAACTAAATCAAAATGGTGCTGTTGCTGTTAATGAATATTCGGAGACAAGTGTTAATGGAATTTGGGCGGTGGGTGATGTTACAAATCGTATTAATCTTACACCCATTGCGATTGCCGAAGGAGCAGCTTTTGTCCAAACAGTTTTTAATAATTGTCCCACCAAGGTTAATCACACTAATGTTCCCTCTGCCGTTTTTTCTTCTCCTCCTATTGGAACCGTTGGTCTAACAGAAGACGAGGCCCGCACTAAATATGGCGAAATTGATGTGTATATCTCAAGTTTTCGACCTATGAAGTATACTTTATCAGGTCGGGATGAGCAGACCCTCATGAAGCTAATTGTGGACAAAAGTACGGATATAGTTGTTGGATGTCACATGGTGGGAATGGATGCCCCTGAAATCATCCAAGGCCTTGGTATTGCTCTAAAATGTGGGGCGACAAAGGCAAAATTTGATGCCACAATTGGTATTCATCCCTCGGCTGCCGAAGAATTTGTGACCATGCGTGAAAAGCGATTGGACTAAAATCGTCTATTTGTTGTTAAAAAAAGCGTGGTTTTGCTGGAAAATTATTCCTGACAAGGGTATAGGCTTCCCACTAAACGTATTTTAAGTGCTTAAGGATTATGAAAATGACCAAAAATTGGTCGCCCAAAAGTTGGCGTTCAAGACAAGCCTTGCAAATGCCAACCTATCCAGATGCTGCAGTTGCCAATGCAGTTGAAGAGCGCTTGCGTAGCTATCCACCACTAGTATTTGCTGGGGAGGCACGTAAGTTAAAAAGGGTTCTTGCTCAGGCTGCTAAGGGTAAGGCTTTTTTGTTGCAAGGTGGTGATTGTGCAGAGAGTTTTGCTGAATTTCATCCTGATAATATTCGAGATACTTTCCGTGTTATGCTTCAAATGGCTGTAGTTTTGACTTATGGTGCAGCCTGCCCTGTCGTAAAAGTTGGGCGTTTGGCGGGACAATTCGCAAAACCTCGTTCTGAAGAAGAAGAGACCATT
>CACKCT010000007.1:0-34336 GCA_902598645.1 Rhodospirillaceae bacterium
ATCATACCATCATGTATGATGTATGCGCGGTCAATGACGTCCAACGTCTCACGGACATTATGATCAGTAATTAAAACGCCAATTCCACGATCTTTTAAGTGTGCAACCAGTTCGCGAATATCGCCTACTGCGATGGGGTCAACTCCTGCAAACGGCTCATCAAGAAGTATAAAATGAGGGCTAGAGGCAAGTGCACGGGCAATTTCAACTCTCCTACGCTCTCCACCAGAAAGTGACAACGCAGGAGTGCTTCGCAAATGAGTAATAGAAAACTCCGCCAGCAAAGCATCCAAAGTAGCCTCTTGGTTCTCGTAGACGGGTTCGGTAACCTCAAGGACAGCTCTGATATTATTTTCAACAGTCATACCACGAAAGATAGAAGCTTCCTGTGGCAAATAACCTATGCCTAAACGAGCTCTGCGATACATTGGTAAATCTGTGATATCCTGACCATCAAGAAACACCGTTCCATAATCAAGGGGAATCAATCCAGTAATCATATAAAAGCACGTGGTTTTACCAGCACCGTTCGGCCCTAAAAGGCCAACAACTTCACCACGTTGTATAGATAAACTTGCTCCGTGGACTACCGGACGCTTTTTGAAACGCTTTCCCAAGTTTTTTGCATGTAACCCACGATCCTCATTTTTAATTATCAAACGTGGATGTCCGTCGGTATCAGGTTGACTGTTTACTGGAGTCATATCATAAATATTTTGGTCATCTTGCATTTGTCTATCTTGCCCGTACCGTTGAATACGTTAGATGTTTTATACTCAATCTAGCGCTAAAAAAGAAATGATTTAGTTCTTTCTTTTTGTTGTGCTATTAAGATTAAACACACCTCCAACTTGTCCACCAGAATTGTTTGTACAACTAAACATCTTTGAGATTCCCGAAATCATATTCACCTCAGCTCTACACCCTTCCAGTTTATTTTGATCCTGAGTTATCTTAACCGAACCAGTTAGAGTTGCGATACCACTTTTTACATTATACACGCCACGATCCGATTTTGCTTCTTCTTTAGCAGTTTTAATGTTAACATTATCAAATGCTTCAATTCGGTGAACTACGCTTTTCCCAACCTTATCCTCTTGAAAATAAGCTACAATTACATCTGCTCTCAATTTTTTATCATCAGATAAAACTTTAGCGTTACCACGTGCAACAGCCATTTGCTTACGTTCCCAGTATTCAATTTGTTGATCAGCAATTACCTCGTCAGTGTGTGTAACCAAGCGAACTTTTTTACCAGTTAGAACTAAAATAGCATTGTCAACATCGTATATGCCCTTGTCACCAAACGCAGTCTCTCCTGGCGTTACAATTTTGACATTACCACTTACATCTAGTCGCCAGATTTCTGTGCCACCAACTGACAATTCTCGATAAAATGCACGCAACTCATCTCCATAAACAGTAACCTCACCACGTATTGCACGAGCATTTCCTTTGGCAAGAAAAGTCAATGTCTCTTGCTGCCACTCAATGCCGTTATCTGCATATACCTCAATAGGTGCATCAGAGTTGCTATTGCCAAAATTTAAACCCTGAGCCTCGGCTAAAGATAAATTTACTGCCACGAGCAAGATGCCTATTAGACCAACATACTTTACATCCCATATTACGCTTTTCATTATTTCAGGGTCCCCTCAGCAGACGGGTAAATTGTCAGCTTTGACTTGCCAATAAAATAAATGGTCTTACCCTTATCAACAAGGTGGAAACCTTCAGCCTCAAGATTTCCAAATGGGCCTTGGCCGAAAACTAACACGTTACCACTAGCAGTTCCTTTGGTCAGGTCAATAACAGCGCTCTCTGTGCGAAATTCATAGCCTGAATCATGAAATAAATTTACTTGATCATTTAGGGTCAACGTTTCATTTTTGCGTACATAGATCCCACTTTTTGCAGTTAGAACAAGCCACGATCCATCCTCGAGAGATATATCTGCTTTTGGCATTTCCAATTCAACACTTTTACCGCCTTTTAACAAGTTTTTTGCAATATCGGCCGTGATGGAAAAAGTTTGACGATCCTTGTCTGCTCCCTGAAAACGTGGATTAATCATAGCTGGATCTTCAACACTACCAACCTTCATAGCCTTAAACCCAATATTGAATCTTGTATCGTCAATTTTTAAATACGGCCACACAACTACCAAAGTGATTAGAACCAAAGCAATAACCGGCAACAAAACCTTCATCATTGTTACAAAACGCGAGTAGGTTCTGGCAGGCCGTCCAATTTCCTTGTTGCCACCACCAACTACATCAGTTCCAGAAGTAGTTTGGATACTCACTGACTATGTCCCATTGTAATTTCTTCCCTCAAGCAACACCAACACGCAAGCAGTCATGAATGTGGATAATTCCAATAGGTTGCTCGTTCTCAAGGACAAATAATGCCGTGATGAACTTGCTTGTCATTGTTCTAAGTGCCTCATTAACAAGAGCTTCAGGACGAATAGAGGTGCTGTTTGTTGTCATGACCTGACCTGTCAGTTGATTCAAAAGCTCAGGCCCCATATGACGGCGTAAGTCTCCATCAGTGATAACACCCTGCAAAACTCCATATTTATCAACTACACCGAGGCAACCAAAACTTTTTGCGGTCATGACCAGTATTGCTTCTGACATAGCTATGTTATTAGGCACTAATGGTAACGATTCACCTGTATGCATAACATCAGCAACTTTCTGCAATTGGTCACCCAACTTACCCCCAGGATGGAAAACTTGGAAATCGTCTGAGGAAAAACCTTTGCTTTCTAGTAAAGCTACTGCAAGAGCATCGCCTAAAGCCAACATCACAGTAGTTGATGTTGTAGGAGCTAAGCCCATAGGACAGGCCTCAGTTATAGCGGGCAACACTAGTGCAACGCTTGCTGCCTCAGCAAGCGCACTTGAATTAGAACCAGTAACTCCTATAAGCGGAATTGCGAAGCGCTTGGTATAAGATACAAGATCCGCTAACTCGGCGGTTTCTCCTGAAAAGGAAAGAGCAATAACAACGTCACCAGAAGTAATCATACCTAAATCGCCGTGGCTGGCCTCACCGGGATGCACAAAAAAAGCAGGAGTGCCTGTAGATGCCATTGTTGCAGCAATTTTATTAGCTATATGACCACTTTTACCCATGCCAGTCACGACTGCACGTCCTTGCATTGCTAAAAGCAAGTCAAGCGTTTCATTAAAGGTTTCATTAAGACTGTCCGAAAGTGCTTGTAATCCTTTCGTTTCCAAACGAAGGACTTTTTTTGCGGACTCCAGCAAATCTCTCGCTAGTTTGCTTTTTGTAGCAGTCATTTTAGTTGGGCACCACTTTTTAGGCTGAAGAAGCACTAGTCAATGCAATTTTTTTGATCTTTAATTATTATGATGCTAATAAATTAATTCGTCAATCAAACCTAGAAATAGGGTATATGATAAATTAGTGGTGAAAGATATCTTGGTCAGCCCAGCCATTTAGATCGAGAGCAACACGTGTAGGCACAAATTTTAGGCAAGCCTCAAGGTGCTCCATACGACCTTCACGCAGGAGCATTTCATTTAGTGTAATACGAATCTGATGTAAATACAGTACGTCCGATGCTGCATAGAAAATTTGTTCATCACTAAGTTCATCAGTCCCCCAATCAGACGACTGCTGGGCTTTCGACAGCTCGATTCCAAGTAATTCCTTACAAAGATCCTTTAGGCCATGGCAATTAGTGTAAGTGCGAGCTAAATAGGAGGCGATCTTAGTGCAGTATAAAGGCTGACAAACCACATTCAGATATTGCTGAATAATAGCAACATCGAAACGAGCATAGTGAAAGATTTTTGTTTTGGACTGATCTGCTAACAGTGCTCTAAGGTTAGGAGCCAAATAATTGTCATCTGCGTAAAACTTTACAAGATGGGCAGTGCCATCACCTGAAGACAACTGAACAACACAAAGACGGTCCCGTTGATTATTAAGCCCCATAGCCTCAGTATCAACAGCAATGGCATCCGGAAACTTAATATTAGCCGGAATATCACCATAATGGATATCAATTGTTGCGTCTTTTACTTTTTTCGGCTTCACCTCTGATCTTCTCCTAATCTTTGCTAGTAAATTAAAATAAAAATGGTGCCCAGGAGAAGACTCGAACTTCCACGACCTTAAGGCCACTGGCACCTGAAGCCAGCGCGTCTACCAGTTCCGCCACCTGGGCAAAGTACTTCAGTAAAAATTAGCCAAAACTGATACATGACTAGTCTTAACCTTTACCCACACCCTAGGTCAATGAAATCGGATTTTATATACGTATAATTTTTTTCGTGGGGTTGGATTTTAAAGAGAGCTTATGGCAATATATTTCTGACTCGGATTTTAACTAAGGAGTTTTTTTGATGTCTCGTCATGTGATAACATTATTTGGAGGTACTGGTTTCATTGGACGCCACGTTGTTCAACGTCTAGCAAAACAAGGTGCCCAAATAAGAATCGCAACACGAGATATAGAAGCGGCAAACTTTCTAAAGCCAATGGGCGAAATTGGTCAGATTACCCCGGTACCCATCAATTTTTCTAATAAAGCCTCAATCCACCGCGCTCTCAATGGCGCTAATCAGGCTGTCAATTTAATTGGTGTCATTTTTGAAACAAGAAAACACACCTTTAAGAAGATTCATGTTGGAATTGCTCGTGACATTGCCCATTCAGCAACAAAGGCAGGTTTAAACACTTTAATTCATGTTTCAGCACTTGGTGCATCACTTGACTCAGATTCTGTTTATTTGCGCACTAAAGCAGCCGGCGAAGTTGCCGTAAAGGATGCCTTTAAGAACGCCATCTTTGTGCGCCCATCGGCCATATTTGGAAAAGAAGATCGCTTTTTTAACATTTTAGCTCGTCAAGCTCGCTTCAGTCCAATAATGCCTATTTTTGGCTGTCAGAATATTCAAAATTTCAAATTCTTTGGATTGCAAACTCCAGTTGCCACTAATTTACAAGGTGATGGAGGAACCCGAATACAGCCTGTCTATGTTGCTGATGTGGCTGATGCAATAGTTAGAATTCTTGGAAAATCATCAATCTCAAATAAAATTTATGAGTTTGGCGGGCCCACAGTATACGAGTACAAATCCATATTGGAGTTAGTTCTTAGAGAAAGTGGGCGACGCCGTCTTTTAGTTCCGTTTCCTTTTTTTGCAGCAAAAATAATAGCGTGGATCTTTGAGTTATTTCCAAACCCACCTATTACACGCGATCAGTTAACCCTGTTAAAATCTGACAATGTAATCTCTGGAGAGTTACCTGGTTTTTCTGATTTATCAATGAGTCCTGCAGCTGTAGAAGCTATACTCCCGACTTACTTGAGACAATACAGACCACCTGCCAAACGCAATTTTCGTGAGGCTTGAGAAGAAATTTGTTTTTTTGTGGTATATAATTTTTATTACGAACCCAAAATGTAATAGTGTCATAACCTTTAAATATGGGACAAAAACAACAGAAGTATCCATCTTTTGATTAAAAAACAAAATATAACATCAAAAAGAAGACTAATCTTAAGCGTAAGGTACAGGATTACTTACTAATGATCCAAAGCTAGACTAGGAACGTAACGCAAATTTAGAAATATTGAATTACAAATCAAAGAAAGGAAATTTCAGTGAGAGAATTTATATATAACTCATGGAATTCAGTAATGAACGCAAAACACAACCCGCTTAGACATATTCCCGATGACAATGTAAGGCATTTGATAATGCAACTTCTTGCTTGGATGTGGGGAATAGCGTTTTCACTTTGGGTCGGAAGTATGTGGGTTTTTGGTGTTACAGCTATAGCACACATAGTAATATTAGCCGCAATCATTATTACTGTGGCAACATTCGAAGTGGCTAAACGTAAGCCTGATAGCTTTACAAAAAAATGATAAATAGATATTGGCATTGTAGAACCCAAATAGATCAACAACAGTTTAGCATTTTTATTAATAGTTATTGCTATTGGTAACGTATGCATTGAGAATTCTTGTCAGTAGCTCTACCTGAGAATATAATTTTATTGTTTTAGACAAAAAGTTATTGTTTGAAGTTAGATTTATTGGAATTTAATTTTTCTTTATTAAACCCTCTAATTTATACGTTATATGAATACTGTCCTTGGATAAACTGATGATTGAGTCACAAAACTACCGGGATATTCGTTTCAATTCTCTTAAAAAAAAACATATTCGTCAGTATGACAAAGAATTTCTGAGATTTTCAAATGCAAAACCTAATATGTCCATACTCGAAATAGGTTGTGGAACAGGAATTTTTTCACGCTATCTCCTTAAAAAGGGTTTTGATAACGTTGTCTGCATGGATTCTGACGAGAGGCTGGCCCCCGCTCTAACCAACCTCGATCCCTTTCAGATAGTTTTTGACGAAGCTGAAACATATCTCTCTTCCATTTCCGGCAAACGCACTTTTGATATGATAGTGTTACACGATGTTCTTGAACATCTATCGCTTGAAAAAGCTTGCGCAATATTCAGAGAATTACACAAAGTATTAAATTTAAATGGGCGCATATTAATACGAGTGCCTAACCTATCCTCTCCCTGGGGTGCTCGCTTGTTTTATGGTACTTTTGATCACATTACTGCTTATTCACCTGATCGAGTTATGGAGTTTGCAAGAATGACAAACTTCAACGTGATAAAAATTGTTGGCCAAAAAACTGGCAAACGCCGTAAGCAATTTTCAGCTAAAGCACTTCAGTTTATTTTATCACGTATTTTGCCAGAAACCCCGAAAATTTGGGAAGCTAACATTTTAGCTTTGCTAGAGAGGAATGAGGCTTAGGTGTCTGATTAACTAAAATTTTTGATTTTCACCTGAGCAATTACTGCAAAAAATCACAAAATTACCTTGAAAAACTTCATCGATCTAACACTTGCTCTCAGCAAAAAAATTATGAAAAAAAATTTATAGCCCATAAACTAAATAATATATTTTCATAGAAATGCTTAATTGGTGATACATGAGCCTGTTAAGAGAATAGAACTGTCAAGAAATAAAAAAGGTAGGCCAACCTCCCAACTTTTTATTCGCAAAACAGCAATTCCAGATGATGCGCTCCCTTTATATGTGGAATACCCAATAGCAGTATTTTCGTTTGTTCCACGCTGTAATAAAGTCATTTTTAAAGGACTAAATCCCTCACCGCTGAGGACTCCGGTATTCTCATCAAAAGAAATATTTTTTGGGCTTGATGTGTACAATGTTTTGATCTTGGAATTTTCTTCCATCAAACCACTAGGCCCAAGCATAGTGATACTCATCACAGTACAATCATAAATTTGTCCTTTTATAATTTGAGCTTTACCTCTTTGCATCCTTTTATCACCGACTGCATTGGCAATCGCATCATTCAAATACTGCGCTGGAGAAGAGCACCCAGCTAAGCCAAAGACTGTTATAAACATTAGACCTAAAACTAGGTAAAAACGAGAAACGACAGGAGGCTCTTTTAAAGTTGTTGCATCATTGAGGTGTTTCAGTTTTTTTCTCATAAAAAAAATTAATTCCCGTATCATATTAAAAACATGAATATCTATATACCAAAACTTTAATATGTTGCTTACCCTTAACTTTCACGAAAGTCTAAAATAATAATGTTTAATCAATCTTAGTAGGCGACAAAAAATTATTATGCAGCACTTTCCCGAACATATCAATTTTGATGGGCATCTTTACCTCTCACACTAAATGACATTTTCAGGTTAAAATACAAAAAATTGAAGTTATGGCCTCAAAAGTGCGTAACCCCATGTTGTGACTGCCCAACTTAACAAAAGTGCTATGTCATCCTCTTGCCATAAAAACACTTGGGGGTTAGATTGTGAATATAGGCTAATTAGGAATCTCTTTACTATGGACGTAATCATCGGCCCCGTACTAAACTTATTTCTTACTGTCATTGATCTCTATATGTGGATCGTTTTCTTTGGCGTTATCCTCAGCTGGTTAACACATTTTAATGTAATTAATTCCTCCAACCGTTTTGTTTTTTTAGTCTGCGATTTTATTTACCGAGCAACCGAGCCTGCGCTAAGGCGCATCCGCAATTTTTTACCAGTATTAGGTGGATTTGATCTATCACCCATTGTCCTACTTCTAGGCTTGATGCTGATAAAGGATGTAATTTTCAAGATACTTATGAAATTAAATTATTGACACTATCTAAATTACTACCGGCAAAACCCACAAGTTTTTAATGCTATTTGAACAATATTCACCTGTGGTTAATGAAAGATAGCCAATTCGTTGTGCTAATGATACAAGCGCACCCATGAGCAAGACTGACTTATCACATATTCGCAATTTTTCAATCATAGCCCACATCGACCATGGCAAATCAACTCTTGCCGATCGAATAATACAGATGTGTGGCGGCTTAACTGATCGCGAGATGAAAGAGCAAGTGCTCGATAATATGGAGATTGAACGTGAGCGCGGTATTACCATCAAAGCTCAAACTGTACGTTTATCATATTTGGCAGAGAACGGAGAGACATATCAACTTAATTTAATGGATACCCCTGGACATGTTGATTTTACATATGAAGTCTCACGATCTCTTGCTGCTTGTGAAGGTTCGTTGCTGATAGTAGACGCTACCCAAGGAGTTGAGGCACAAACCTTAGCAAATGTGTATTTAGCTCTTGATAGCGAACATGAAATCATTACTGTGCTGAATAAAATCGACCTTCCAGCCTCTGAACCCAAACGTATAAAAACCCAAATAGAAGATGTGATTGGACTTGACACATCCGACGCCCTAGAAGTTTCAGCTAAAACAGGTGAAGGTATTGACCAGGTTCTAAAAGCTCTTGTAGAACGTCTACCCCCTCCATCAGGTGATAAAAATAGTCCTCTCAAGGCTTTACTAGTAGATAGCTGGTATGATCCCTACTTGGGTGTCATGATACTGGTACGTTTGAAAGATGGATATCTTAAGAAGGGGATGAAAATCAAGATGATGGCCTCGGGTTCAGAACACCAGGTTGAACAAGTTGGAATATTTACTCCTAAAGCCACCAAAGTTGACGCCCTTGGACCCGGTGAGGTTGGATATATCACAGCATCTATCAAAACTGTTGCAGATACAGACGTAGGAGACACAATCACCGAAGTTAAGTGTCCTGCTGATATTCCTTTAACTGGTTTCAAACCCTCCGTTCCTGTAGTTTTTTGCTCATTATTTCCATCAGATGCTAACAATTTTGAAGATTTGCGTGAGAGCTTAGCTCGGTTACGTCTGAATGATGCAAGCTTTGAATATGAGCCAGAAAACTCATTAGCATTAGGTTTAGGTTTTAGATGTGGATTCCTAGGATTATTGCACCTAGAAATTGTACAAGAACGACTGGAGCGCGAATTCGATTTAGACCTAATAACAACTGCCCCATCCGTTGCATATAAAATCGAGCTAAATGATGGTGAAGAATTAGAATTACATAATCCAGCAGATATGCCTGACCCAACAAAAATCCATAAAATTTCTGAGCCCTGGATTAAAGCTACAATATTAGTTCCAGATGAATACTTGGGAGGTGTGCTACAATTATGCACCGAACGTCGTGGTGTACAAATCAGCCTTACGTATGCTGGCAACCAACCTATGGCGACTTATCGTTTGCCCTTGAACGAAGTAGTTTTTGATTTTTATGACCGGCTGAAGTCAATTTCAAGGGGTTACGCTAGTTTTGATTATGAAATGGATGGGTTTAATGAAGGTGATCTTGTAAAAGTTTCCATTCTAGTCAATGCAGAACAAGTTGATGCCCTTGGGTTTGTCTGCCATCGTTCTCAATCAGAAAATCGCGGACGTGGCGTTTGTGATAGACTTAAAAGTTTAATACCACGCCAATTATTCAAAATCCCTATTCAAGCAGCTATTGGCGGCAAAATCGTTGCACGAGCAACCATTAGTGGAATGCGCAAGGACGTAACAGCCAAGTGCTATGGCGGTGATATAACTCGTAAAAAGAAACTGCTGGAAAAACAAAAGAAGGGCAAAAAGAAAATGCGCCAATTTGGGAGAGTAGATATTCCTCAGTCTGCTTTTATAGCAGCCCTTAGAATGAGCGATGATTAGGGTCTTTTTTTTTCATCATCCAATTCGTCACTAAAAGGTATTTCTGTTAACAAGTCTTGAGGCCCGTGTTCTTCCCCAGGAGGGTTCTCCTCCTTTGCCAGTTTTGTGAGATGATCATAAAGCTCAAAGGACTCCATAACTTTTGCCATATCATCGATTGATTTTGGATCTCGATTTGGCCTAAATATTGTTAACAAGATCACGCCTGGAGCACCAAAAATCAGCCAGGCTGGTAATTTAAGGATTGTCAGTATTATTGGATCCCACACCCAAGAGCCAAGAATGCGCTCCACCCTGATTTCTAAAATAATAAGGCTACTGGGAGATAGTGTATACCATAAGTCATATGCAGATACGATTATGCTACGAGTTGATCCAGGCATGCCATACCAAGCGGCTTCGGCAGCAGCTAAAATGAAAGCACAAACAGTTAAGATCACGCCTATATAAAACAACAATCGCATAAAAACATAATAGCCGTTGCGCACTACCTTTGCCTTGTTTATTTTTACTTGTATGACAATTATTTAAAATTATTAAAGAACCTTGCGGAGGGGTGGCCGAGTGGCTGAAGGCGCACGCTTGGAAAGCGTGTATGCGGGAAACCGTATCGAGGGTTCGAATCCCTCTCCCTCCGCCATTTCTTCAATAATAATTCAACAAATACAGTGCGTTGTAATATTTGGACACTTCCATGTCACCACTGTTGTCACCAATTGATTGCAAAACACAGTAATTTTGTTGGATGCATCAGTAAGATGATGGAGAGTGTCTTAGAGCACTCAAAAAAATAAGAAGTACTAACACTAAAGACGTTTTCTCTACTCCTTCCAACATTTTCTTATTAATGTTGAAGAATGAAAACTCTACTCACCATAAATATTGGCGCTTTACTTATTGCTATTTATCCTTTGCCTTATGATTTTTACCCAGGACTCAGAGTACTCGTTTGTGGGTCTGCTCTGTACTTACTTTTTCAGATATACTCTAAGCAGATACCTAAAACTGATGGATGGGTAATATTATTTGTCGGAATGGCGATTTTGTATAATCCAATTTTTCCAGTCTTTCTTCCCAAAATTGTATGGGGCGTAATCAACTTAATTACAGCCTACATTTTCTATGAGAACCTTCAGCTAGCTGGTCATCAAGGCAGCAAATCGGATGCTCCCTTGCAATCGGGTATGACAAAAACAGACACTGATCTACGTACATTCCCCAAGCAAGATACTACTGAAGACGGGTCACAATCTCATGATGAACAGACAGAAGAACCTGTTCCAACCTATTCAGATGAAGAATGTTTACAGGCAATGAAAGATTGGGAAAATGAAAAAATAGAAATGATAAAAGAAGAAGAGGAATATTTACAGTTTGAGAAAGATTTTGAAAATGAACTGGTAAAGAAAGCTGCGAAAAATATTTTAGGTCTTTTATACCCGCAGCACTTATTAATGGGGATGCAGCCTCCAAACCTTCCGTCCGATGATTTCTCGATTGGATATGTATTTGGTTTCGTCGATGGGTATCTACAATCTCTGAATATTTCCAATGAAGACCCTAAGGCTTATAGGATAGCAACTGTCGTATTTATGGGACTCTTCGGTGAAGAACACGGCTGTATTCTATTCGGGCGAGTTCTTGGATTAAATGCTGATCTATCTAGTGAAGTAGTGGTTGGCTCTCAACAAGGTGTCAAAGATATTAGCGTATTCATAAATTCGTCCGATAAGGGAAAGGATGGCCCAATGGGTTGGGTATGTAAGATTAAGGGTATCGTTGATGAACGATATCTATGACAAAAGAGCACTAAGATGAGGATTTTCCCCTACTCATTCCAACATTTTCTTATTAATGTTGAAGAATGAAAACACTACTCACCACACTCTGCCTGACCCTTGCCGTGCTTCTTGTAAGTGTGGGGGTGAGTTTTAGTGCTGATTTAAAAAAGGGATTTGATGCATCCACAAGTGATGATTTCTATAAGGGATTTGATGCATTCACAACTTTTGACTACGCAACTGCTCTGCGTGAATTTGCTCCTCTTGCTGAAAATGGCGTTCCCGATGCCCAACACTTTTTGGCTTTTATGTACGAAAATGGACTAGGTGTTCCACAGAACTATAAGACTGCGGTGAAGTGGTGGAAACTTGCTGCCGAACAGGGATTTGCCAGTTCCCAGTACAATCTGGGTAATATGTATCGACAAGGACGAGGTGTTCTACAGGACTTTAAGACTGCGGTGAAGTGGTACAGACTTTCTGCCGTACAGGGGAATGCCGATGCCCAGAACTATCTAGGTGTGATGTACGAAGAAGGAAAAGGTGTTCCACAGAACTATAAGACTGCGGTGAAGTGGTACACACTTGCTGCCGAACAGGGATTTGCCAGTTCCCAGTACAATCTGGGTAATATGTATCGACAAGGACGAGGTGTTCTACAGGACTTTAAGACTGCGGTGAAGTGGTACACACTTGCTGCCGAACAGGGATTTGCCAGTGCCCAGTACAATCTGGGTTTGATGTACGCAAAGGGACAAGGTGTCATACAGGATAATATCTATACCCATATGTGGGGAAATATTGCTTCCTCTAATGGGAATGTGAATGGTGGAAAGTTGCGAGACCTCATTGCAAAACAAATGACATCATCTCAACTTGAAAAAGCACAAGACCTTGCCCGTGAATGTGTCCGTAAGAATTACAATGGGTGTTGAGTGAAACTCCACCATCTATGAATCTTCAATATTTCTGCTACACTTTCCCTATGAAAACACTACTCACCACACTTTGCCTGACCATTGCCGTGCTTCTTGTAAGTGTGGAGATGAGTTTTGGTCACGAAGGATTGGATGGAGAGTATCTAAGAGCACTCAAAACAATGGGTGGGTCAGGTATAAGTTGGGTAGATGCTCTGTTCAGATACTGTGTTGTTCTGTTGGTCAATATGGCAAAGGTAATTGGAATATCCTATGAGGAAATAAATATCTGGATATTTGTAATTATCCAACCACTGCTTATCGTATTTCTATTTTTATGGGTGCTTCGATTACGAAGAAGTATTAAACGGTTAAAAAGATCACGAAAACACTACTCACCATAACCACACTCATATTGACCCTGATGTTCTCTTCCACCAGTATTGCTGAATGGACGAAGGTTAATGAGAGTTGGGATGGATACGACTACTATGTGGATTTAGAAAGAATACGTAATCACGATGGGTTTGCTTATTATTGGAAAATGAAGCAAAGCACCAAGCGCCAAGGCGAACTCTCTGGAGACACTTCAGGTGTATCGTACAACAAAGCTGATTGTAGAGTATTCAGAACTAAAACTTTGAAATGGTCTTTTCATAAAGAGCCTATGGGTGGTGGATTTGGAGAACCCTCACCACTTCCCTTATCAGGCAAATGGAAATACCCTCTTCCTAAAAGTGGAGATGAATTGGTCTTGAAAAAAGTTTGCGACCACAAGGATATAACCAACTAAAAGCAGTATGTAGTCGGTGAGTTAGAAATAGATGTTTGGTATTAGAGACAAAATCAGTAGGGGTATAGATAAACAACTGGTCTCCTCATTAAGAAATGACGCAAAGATAGATTACATAGAAAACCTTCTCAAGGGGGGGGGCCAACCCCAACACAGAAGATAATAAGAACCAGCGCAATACACCTTTAATTATTGCAATTCTTATGGAAAAAGAACTGCCGATAGTCGAGTGCCTCATAAAATATAATGCTGATGTCAATAAACCCAATAAATACAAACACACGCCCTTACACTATGCCGCGACTTCCAGCCTTGAGATTGTGAAATTGTTGTTACAAAACGCCGCACTGGAAAAATTTAATTCCATGGGGGAAACCCCATTGCATAACGCCGCACGATATGGGCGTGCTGACATAGTCCAAACCCTTCTAGATGCTGGATTTAATGTTAATGCACAGTCGCCCAAAAAGGGCCATCTAGTAACAATGAAAACCCCGTTACATTCAGCGATATATGCTGGGTTTGCGACGGATGAAGAACGCCTTAAAACAATTAAATTGCTTGTTGAAAATAAGGCAGACAGAAACCTATCTATAGACCAAACGAGGATACAAACCCCGTTGAGTCATGCTGAAAGCTATTTATCCTTATGTAAGCACGGCTTTAACGATAATGAAGATAACAGAGCTAATTCTGTTGCACTCATGGAAAAAGTCGTTGCCTATCTTAAAAATTGGCCATCTGAGAAAGAAAGAGATCCAGATCTACATTCCTAATGTTTAATCTTTTCTAAATTTCAGAAGAAGGTCGGATTGAGTATTATTGGTCAACGTGAAGTACTTACATATCCAGATACGACTTTCATAAATGGGTTTTTTAATAATTCTGGGTTATTTATAAAATCGTCTACGGGGATATCGTTATGCTCAATCAACTGCTCATAGTCAGAATTTCCGTATAATGGAGACAATATGGTATTGCTGGCATCAGCCATATCAGGAAGGTCTTCAAATAATCTTTCCCACATAGTATCAACTAATTTCCAATACCCATCCTTAGGAAAACTAATTGCAACATGAGTGAGGTAATAGTGATTAACAGCGTTTGCCATTAACGTCACTCCTTCCTCTTCAAAACCATTCTTTAAATCAAGTAAAGGCACTGTAGAAAGAGGGGAAAAGGAAGAAGCTGTCAGTGGAGGTGTAATCTGTTGCAAATCATCACTGATCAAATTAATTCCTCTGGTAAGCCACAAATAAACAATTAACCCCGCCCTTTGATCTGGGGTGAAATTTTTGTAACTTTCCGCTACGTGTTTCATTAATGATTTATTACTTCTTCGCCTAATAAAACCCAGCATACTATTTCTCCCAGACCGCCTTTATACCCCCGGCACACTCTATTATTTTCAGCATTAAGCACATCATCACACACGGCTATTTACACTTCGCAATGTAGATTGTTGCCCACTCAGAGGCTCCTCTTCTATGCATCATTGTTTTTTCTATTACAAAATCATAAGTCCTCTGTATTTTTTCCTTATCTTCTCCAGTTGCTTTTTCAAGTGCAGAAAATACTCTAGAGCGGTCTGCTTCCATAACATTCCTCATGAGTAATTCTTTGTCCATTTCATTCATTAAACCTTGGCAAGTGCTAGTCGAAGCCTCCACACTCGTAGCTCCAAAAATACCAATGACTGTTAACGCTATGAGTAACTTTTTCATTTTGACCTCCTTCACCCCTTGAGGCCAATTTATAGCTTTTTTCCATTTTTATCAAACACCTGCCCCCACAATCCAATCGTAAAATCTTTATAATCTGGCCTTGCCATAATGCGGTCTATGTTTGCTTCTACTTCATCTGACCACACACGAACTCTGTCTCGTTGGTCCACTCCTGCACTCTTCTCCAAGGTCTCAAGTCGTCTTGACAGTCTCACCGGGTTATCCTTTGCTCCAAAGCGATGATGCGGTTTTCAAATTCAGAAGTTTCCAGTGTCTTGCGGTAAGTCTCGATCGTGTTCGAAATACGGTTGGCCTCATCGGGCGTTATCTCACCTGAAGCAACGGCTTTAAGTATTCCTGCCATCACATCAACAGCATCATTTGAATTGGTCATTTCAGGCAATGCAAACGAGACAGGCTGATCTTTTCTAGGAGGTGATATTCTCTCAAGACATAACCTCATTGCCGTCATGTCTCCATCTAGGGCTGCTTCAACTGCCCTCTGCGTCAACAGCTCCACCTGTCCATCCAGAAGTGCCTCAACAGCTAATGTAGCTTTGTGTCTTGCTCCTTTGGTCTTTCCACCAAGTTTATTACCATGAGCAAAAGTTCCATCGGTTTTTCTGCCGTTATTTTTCGGGGCTTTGGTCAATTTTTTTTATCCATTTCATTATGACTTCACTCAAAGTTTCAACTTTCTTTATTGATGTATGCATCCAATCTCACACTTAGTTTCACTATCTAAACTTTTATCCTGTAACGTAGGTGAAGCCAGAGCAGAAGACACAATTCGGCCCCACAGAGGACCGAAATATGTTTTTCTCCTGTAACGTCGGAGCCAGCCTTCGCTTTAAACACCTATTGCTAGTGGCTAGTCCATAAAGGACGGATACAGGTTTTGCTGTCTCACCCTTCACCACTGTTTCGACCAGGAAATAAATCCCACTCAACGGCATCCACACCATGCCAGCAATAGCGACATGATGAGGATCAAGTCTGTTTCAACTCATCACTGGTTCTAATTATTTACGCTGAAATGACAAACCAAGAACCAAATCTTTGCCCAGCGTCACCCCAGCAATTCCGAACCCATCATACAGTCAAGTATAATGGTTTCTCTTGCTGGCCTGCCATCTAGGGCAGGTAAGGTATGTAAATGTAAAAACAAAAATCGACTTTTCCCCTATGCTGCTTTTGGTTCAGCTTTACGTTTGCTAACCCACGCCACAAATTCGGTGAGATGCCTTTTGATGAAGTTCAATCTCCCATACAGAGTTTTCTCAAGCAGAGGCTTGATGAACAGGTGGTGTGGTGTTTTTCGTTAATTTGTTCTGCCACTGCGTTAGTGTGGACTGACGCCAAAAGCGAACATTATTGAGAGTTGCATCTGGCTTAGGAAAAGTTCCATTTCTGATACTTGACCAGATAGTCACTGGGGACTTACATCCACGAACCACCATAGCCTCACGGAGGCCAAGCATGGGTTCAGGAGGTGATGATGTTTTGGAAGTAGTGCTGTTTTCGGTCATGATGGTCTCCATTGATCGAGTTTCAATGGAACACCATTATCCACACATTTTCTGAATTACTGCGACTTAAAACAATATTATTTAAACAATTTATGTCGTAACAAGTTATCAACTAAGAGATCTAAAAATCTATGTTTTCTGTATTAAACAGTGACCTCAAAAATGGTTGATACTGTCAACAAATACATAGAGGAGCTTACTCGCAGAGGTAGGCGTGAGCAGTTTCACTAATGGATTTAGCAACTTGGTCAATTTCTTGAATGATATACTTAGGTAATTTTTCGCCAGCGTCTGCGTCAATTCTTAACAATTCTTCAAATAATGCAGTTATGTCATTGGAGATAGATGCTTGTAGTTCAATCATGTGATCCTCGTGTATCAAAGATAATTTTCATAAGTTACAAGACGCTTGTATCTTTTTTCAGGTAATCGCGAATAACTTTGGAAATATCTGCATCCTCAATGCCAGCGTCCATGAACAGGTCAAACAAATATTTTCCAAATGGGGTAGCTGCTCCAGCTTGGATTTCCCCGCCAAACATTTTGAAAGCAAGTATGGCATCGGTGATTAGGTCATGACGTTTCATCGCATCTGCATGAGCTGGATGTTGATTTTCCTTTTCGGAGATTTTTATTAGCATATCTAATGCTGATCCTTCATTTCTTATTCGATGCAAGTTTTCAAACCATGCTTCGCTGTGAGGTTTTGGATATTCGTCACTTTCTCGTCGTCTCAAGAGTTGGGTAATTTGTTTTGGCATCGCTTTTAGGGTCGAATTGAGTTTCTTTAAATGCTTATTCATTTCGGCGTTAGACAATGGTTTCATGGGGTTAGCATACTTCTTTAATGCAATGTTATGTAACGCACGAAAGGTTTCCCTATCCTCAGTATCTTTACTGGGACAATGTTTTTCAATCATCATGCCCCCTTAACATCCAGAATGGAGACGATATTTTCACGAGGAAAACAATATGTCGCCCAAGCATCCATTAACGCACGACGCTTCTCCAGTAAGTCACCCCGCCTGTAAGCCGCTTCTGCCCTATTTCTGATCGTGTGAGCCAGCGCCATTTCTTGAATTTCATGTGAGAACCCTGTCTCTTCTGAGCACCAATCTCGGAAAGTAGATCTAAATCCATGAACTGTGAACTTAAGGCCTGCTCTTTTTAAAGGCATCAGCAGTGACGTATCAGAGAGTGCGCAACCCTGTTTTTTACCTTTAAAAATATATCCCTCGCTAGGCTCACCTAATATTTCTAGAGCTTTCATTGAAAGTGGAACTCTATGCTCTTTTCCCGTTTTCATTCGCTCTGCTGGAATTGTCCATGTGGCAGTCTCTATATTAATTTCTGACCAATCAGCAAATCTTGTTTCTCCTGATCTTGAAGCAGTCAGAATAGTAAAAAGTATAGCGTTGGTTATTGTTGATGAAGTTTTTAAAGTATCATTCATTGTTGCCAAAAAATTAGGTAAATCTGCATATGCAATGGCGGCATGGTGACGTTCTCTCTTCTTTTGTTTCGGCAAAGCATCATCAAGTAAGTCAATATAGACTCTGTGTTCGCGCCACTTGTTAACAACTGCAAAATCTATTACTGCACCTAACCGTTGCCTCACTCGTCTGGCGGTCTCCTCTTTAGTCAACCAAATGGGTTGAAGGACCCTCAGCATTTCAGGAGTGTCAATCTCATCTACTGGCAATAAACCAATCTTGGGAAAAGCGTACGTTTGAAGTGTATTTATCCATTGCTGTGAGTGTTTTGAGTTTTTCCAACCATCCCTTTTAGCCTCGTAAGTCTTCTGGGCAGCCTCAGCAAATGTTGGGATAGAAGACGTTGCTAACTTGCGTGCCTCAGTAGGGTTGATGCCAGCCCTGATTTTTTTGCGGTAATCAGCAGCTATCTCTCTCACATCAGCAAGGGCGATGTTCCTTGCACTTCCTAAGCCCCAAGCCCTACGCTTACCATTTAAAGTGCCACGTAACAGCCAACTCCTATTTCCTTTAGAGTTTACAACCAGATACAACCCATCACCGTCATGATGCTTTCCAGTTTTAGCCGTTTGTACTTTTGAAGCATTTAATTTAGGCATTTTGATATCTTGTCACCACTTTTGTCACCAATATAACATAAATACCTTTAAATGCCATTGAACAATGTTGAATTGGGAAATGGTTCAAGGATGATGATATGTGTTGATTTTATTAGTGATAGAGCGATACTGGAAGCCAGTTACACAAGTATTGTAAGGCGGACTCTCCCTCCGCCATTTCTTCAATAATAATCCAATATAAAACAGTAACTTAATGAATTTCATGTTTGGCTGTGTACGCTAAGACATGCTACAACCCAAACCAGTTTATTGGCAGATTCTTGGGTAGGCCTGAGATTACAGGTCATGTTCGGAAAAAAGTCAAAGAGACAAGTATATCCTTCAATAAGGTTTGGGAAATGATCGGATACATAGATTGGTTCGATTCCGTGGAGGGAACCAAATAATGAAATATATGCTAGTTGTTTTGATTACGATGGGATCACAAGAGATCGGAAAGGAACAGAAAACTTTTGAGTTGAGGATTCCTCAAGAGAACCTCGAAGAGTGTACGAAGTCTGCAAATACGTTTCGGTTCTCTTTACCTGTGATCTCAATGAGTACAAGTTGTGAACCTAGAAAGAGTGATGACAAACCTGAGATAAAGGGAGTCTGACCCTAAAAACCCTACGGAACTCTCTTGTCTTAATGGGTCTCCTAATAAATTAAGCCTACAAATTGTTTGTCTAAGTTAGTGACAAAATATACAGAAAGACCCCCTCTTAAATTAAAGAGGCACAAGACCTTGCTCGTGCATATGAATAATTTATATAAAAGGTATTAAATTTAAACACATTTAGTCATTGGTGTACTTTTTTAAACCACACCTAAATTGCCTCTTTCGAAGGGATACTTCTTTATTTCCTGTATAATCTTTTATTGTCCCTCCGCTAGCGAAGAAGCAACTCTTTGAGCTCGCGCACCTCTTGGCGGAGTGCAATTATTTCATGGTGGGTCTCTGTGGCTTTTGACTGCGTTATAGCAACCTCTTCACGGTTTGAAACTTTCTCTGTAAAGCTCTGCTGTTGCATAGCATCAACAATAATACCAATAAATAAATTTAAAACAGCAAAACTAGTAATCAAAATAAAGACAACAAAGAAGATCCAAGACCATGGGTAAACCTCCATCACAGGACGCACTATTCCCATAGACCAACTTTCAAGAGTCATAATCTGAAAAAGTGAATACATAGAGCGGCCAATACTACCAAACCACTCGTCAAATTCAGTCCCAAAGAAGTTTGTTGTTAGAACGGAAGACACATAGAAGATTAACAATATAATTGAGCCAACAGAAAAAATACCAGGAATGGCCAAAAACAGGGCTTGAATGACTTTTCTCATCGAAGGGACAACTGACAGTAAGCGCATAGCTCGGAAGATTCTGAGAGTGCGTAAAACCTCTAACGGTCCCGAACTTGGTATTAATGCAAAACTAACAATGATAAAATCAAAGATATTCCAACCTCTTTTAAAAAAATCTAGACGTCGGTGTAATAGCTTAATTGCAATTTCAACTCCAAAAATTGCTAACACAATGTTATCAAAAAAATGCAGTTCCTTCCCAAATTGATTCATAATACTTGGATTTGTTTCTAGGCCCAGCGCAATAGCATTGAGTACAATCAAAATTGTAATTACATTTTGAAATTTTTGTCCTTCAACGAAAAGACCTGATTTGGCAAACATCTTTATTTCCATTATTGATACTAGTTAGTTATTAGCTAAACTGGGATAGATAGAAAATATTATTTATGCATAACTAGTTAGAAACGCAAGATAATGGACAATTTTAAAAAAGTGCCGTATCTCCATCATATCCAGTCATATACCAAGCATTTTCGCTTTTTAACGGAGCTTTTAAATCATCTTGCATAACTTTATAAAAAGCTGGCCACGTCTCCAGCTTCCTTCTACATGGGTTGTGACGAGAGATAATATAATTACGCAAAGCACTAGGCAAGCCAATCAGCTCCAAGACATCGCAACCGTCGGACTGCGCTAATTCAAAAGCCGCTGCAATCAAACGATCAATTACTTCCTCGTTATTATTGGCTACAAAAAGATCTATTATTTTAAGTCGCTTTAGTCCAATATTTGGAGCATCCTCTCGCATAATTGCAGCATACCCTACCAATTCTTTTTGCTTCCTGCATACAAGTAGGTGTGTACGTTGCATCATACTTTTTGTGCCAAAGTGCCATCTAAGGCACTCACTTGTCCTATTCGCCATAAGACAGTCAACTTCGTCACGCTTGCGCAACCATAGCCCATCAAATTCATCCTCAATTTGATGAACCTTGATTTGATCAATATTTTCTGCAATGCCCGAAGGACTATGGTTGCTGATCATAATTCCAGCTCGTATTACTGGTGCGCAGGTTGAGGAAACCACAGCAGCGATTTTTTCATTAATCCCTTTTTTAGTTAGGCCAGCACGCATAAACCCGTGAGGATTAAGAACCCACATTAAAACTTGGTCACAACCGAGTTGTGGCACAGGACGACCGCCATAGCGTAAGAAAATGTGTCCTGTTGGCTTTATACCGGTAGTCACTAACAGAAGTGCTACATTTTTTTGGGTGAAATAGGCTTTAGCTAGGCGCGATGTTTCACTTCGGTAATTTTTTTCAACCCCCCACTGACTTGCATCAGCAACAATAATTGGCCTACCTCCATAATCATATAATAATGGAATATTACCAAAGAACCCGACCATACGTTCTGCATTTTCAAGAACCCAGCCACGAGCTGGAGAGGCACCCTTAATTTGCAGTGCTGGATTATCTATCCAGAGTCTTTGCCAATGCTTATGTATTTCTTTTTGGCCTTCCGGCAAAACCAGACCTAGATTGCGTAGCAATTCCGTTACCCTTTCGGAGTCTTTAAATTCAACCCTACGGAGAATACAGCTTTCGATGGTAGCATCAGACATACTTAAATACTTATAAACTTAGGAAATAACGAAGTTGATAATTACACCAATTGGCAAGTATGTGGTCCCGACATAATTGGTATGGGGACGCCCCCATATGTGTGGCTCCACGCTGCGTAGTTAACATGGACTTGTATCCTGATGCACGAACGAGTTTGAGATCACGCTCAACTTTGTAGTCACGATTTGGAATACCAAAAGGAATGCAAAAATGATTACACACTTGACCCACGTTATTTTCAATCATCTCTTTGGACGTAGTCAGCTCATGAGCAACCTCTTTTTCATCTATTTTAGCTAGACGGGCGTGATTAACAGTATGCGAACCAATAGTCATACCCGCTTCAGCCATATCACGACAATTCTGCCAGCTAAGAAACTCTATCAAGATCTTCCCATAATCAAAAAAATTAAACAATTTTTCCTTATCATTTTCTAGGTCAGTATCTATGTAACCGGTGGCAATAAAAAAAACTGCATTGGCTCCTTTGTCTATCAGGATTGGAACTGCGTTAGTGTGGCAATTTTTGAACCCATCGTCAAAAGTTACACAAAAATAACGCCCGTCTATTTTTCCACCAGAGTTTAGCAAACCGACTACATCATCAAGAGAGATAAATTCACCAAAATCACGTAAATAGTTTAGTTGACGAGTAAAGCCATAACGCTCATCATCAAAAACGTGGTGATAATAAGGAAAACGTATCCAATTTGATGAACTGCTTATATTTCTCCCAACAGATAGCGCCAGAATTGCAGCATCGCGAAAAATGGTACGTAGTCGACTAGTATTTCCAAAGTGACTAGTAAATTCCGCATAAGTTTGTATTGACTTCATCTACTGAATTTCCTTTGTCACAGAATATGAACAATTATTTGATTATGAGTACTCTACTTATAATTTGTACTGAAAGAAGAACACATTATTACAATTTTTTAAAGCATACGAGATGGCCTGCTAAGTGGAAAGTACGAACTATTTGCTATAAAAAATACGGTGCTTGCGAAAACCTTAGAAAATGTCCTTTATCAACAACTCGTTGTTTACTAGAATTTTCATCGGTAGATTATTAGATTCCGCATTCAACCAGATTAATTGTTAGGACACTTTGATCTATTTGTGGTGAAATTTATGGTGTTTATTGCACTTATTTTTACTTAAAATTACCAATCAAGACTTAAACCTTAGCGACCGTTTAAAAAAATCTAAAAAATGCAAAAAAAAATTGCCAACATAGCGTTACGTTCAAACACCAATGTGCTAATTATTGCCGCCGCTTTAGCCATAAGCCTCTCAATGGGCATTCGTTCAACTTTCGGGTTATTTCAAACCCCAATGAATTTTGAACTAGGGTTTGATCGCGAAATCTTTGGTTTTGCGATGGCTTTACAGCAATTATTATGGGGATTGTTTCAACCTATTTGCGGGATGATCGCTGATCGCTACGGTAGTGGCAGAGTAATTGTAGGTGGTGCAATTATCTATTCGTTTGGTCTACTTGTTATGTCAGGAGCTGAAACCCCATTTGTCCTAAATATTGGTGGTGGCTGGCTTATAGGATTTGGACTTGCCGCAACTAGTTTTTCAGTTGTTCTTGGAGCACTTGGACGCCTAGTACCGGTTGAACGACAGTCCGTGGCATTTGGCATTGCGAGTGCTGGAGGATCATTTGGCCAATTTATTATGGCACCACTGGGCCAACAGATAATTCAAACCCAAGGCTGGTCACAAGCGCTAATCATACTATCAGTAGTTGTTTGCGCCATAATAATATCTGCTGCTTTTTTACAGAGTAAAGCAAGCGATAAAACATACCAACCAACAAATTTCGTTTCACAGACGATGAGAGAAGCGCTTGCAGAAGCAGCAGCTAATAGAAGTTACCAATTATTGACTATTGGTTTTTTTGTCTGTGGATTTCAAGTCGCATTTCTAGCAATGCACTTACCGGCTTACTTACAAGATGCTGGAATGACCGCACGAACAAGCGCTATTGCACTAGCTTTAATCGGTTTTTTTAATATTGTAGGCACCTACGCTTGTGGTGTTTTGGGGGGGATTTTCCCCAAGAGATATATACTAAGCCTTCTTTATTTTACCAGAGCTATCGTTTTCTCAATTTTTATTAGTTTCCCAGTAAGTGAGGGTTCAGTTTACTTATTTTCCATAATGATAGGCTTATTATGGTTAGGAACAGTTCCCCTTACAAGCGCATTGGTTGCAAAGATATTTGGTGCTCAATATATGGCTACACTGTTTGGAATTGTTTATTTTGGACACCAACTTGGTAGCTTCTTTGGTGTCTGGATTGGGGGCTATCTATTTGATGAAATGAATTCTTATGAACTAGTTTGGTATGGTTCTATTTTGCTAGGTTTTATAGCTGCTTTGATGCACTTACCGATTCGCGAAGTGTCATTACAAAGAGCAAAAGCATAAATTTAATTTTATACAAAAGAGGTTGTCCGTATGCGTGGTTATTTTGGTATTGGCGTAGAGGGTATTTCAAAAGCCATGAATATAGGCTCTATTTTTAGAACGGCGCATGCCTTTAACGCTAGTTTTGTGTTTACGGTTGGAGCAGCATATCCTGTTGAAGAAGGAGGTAAGGCAGACACCTCAAACAGCCTTAACCATACACCTTTCTATGAGTTCCCAGACCAGCAAACTCTGATGTTACCTAAAAAGTGCACACTAGTAGGCATTGAACTGATCGAAGATTCAATCGAACTACCAAGTTTCAGGCATCCGACACGTGCTGCCTATGTGCTCGGCCCAGAGAGAAACTCCCTATCTCAAGATATGGCCAGCCTCTGTGAATATGTTGTTAGAATTCCCATGCAATTTTGCGTAAATGTATCAATTGCTGCTGCCATTGTAATGTATGACCGAGTTCAGAGCATGGGCCGTTTCCAGAGACGTCCCGAAAGACCAGGTGGCCCTATAGATGAAAAGGACAAGCCCTTGTTTGGGGAGCCCAGGTTTAGGTCTAAAGCAAAGGAGTATTTATCAAAGCCTCCAATACAGGTTCATCCAAAAGACCACGATTGAATACGACACACAAACCTATTGCAGAGAGAAAATACTTGTTCCTAAGTGAGAGGCATACGATTACAAATAAATGGGCCAGAGCCTTTATTTAGCAAGTGGTTAATTTTCTTCAATCACATGAGTACAGTTAATGTTAAAAAAAATAAAAAATGAGTTTGTGTCAAAAGAATTTTTGGCCAATTTAGTTCTATTGGCAATCATCAGACGACAGGTTATCAATATAAACATGAAAAAGTTTTTTTCTTTATGTTGTGTGTACATTGTGTTGCATTCATTTAATTTGGTTCATGCAGAAGAACCAAAATTTATTGAGGTTTATAAAGACTGGTACGTCTTTACACTCAAACAAAAAGAAACAAAGGTTTGTTACCTCAGCAGTCTTGCCACCAAGTCAAAAGGAAACTATACAAAACGAGGGGACGTACTTTTTATGGTTACGCATAGAGCAGCAAAGAGTGCGCCTGGTGAAATTAACTTTCGTGCAGGGTATAAATTTAAAAAGAACACAAAGGCGACCATAACCATAAACCAAAAAAAGTTTACGCTCTTCACGCAAGGGAGCGATGGTTGGGCAAAGGATAGCAAAACAGACAATCAAATAACCCAAGCAATGATTCGTGGATCTCAAATGATAGTAGTTGGGGTCTCCTCTCGTGGAACTGAGACTACTGATACCTTTTCACTAAGTGGTTTCACAGCTGCACATAAAGCAGCAAGAAAAGCGTGCAAAATAAAGTAAGCTACGTTGGTCATAAGAATTGCGCTATAGTAAATATCAAAATGAGTCAAAAAAATACAGCAAAATTGTCTTTATTAGGGCTTGACCGAACCGAGCTTGGGTTAGAGCTAGAGAAAATTGGAGAAAAACCCTTTCGTGCAAAACAACTTTGGCATTGGATTTATAACAGAGGGGAAACCAACTTCAAGCTCATGACCACGATTGCAAAACCGCTCCAACAAAAACTAAGCGAGCTTTATGTCGTTGGTAGACCCAAACTTTCAAAGCAACAGAAATCAAAAGACACCTCTCATAAGTGGTTGTTAAAATTTCGTGATGGTAGTGAAGCCGAAACAGTGTTCATCCCAGAGGATGGTCGTGGAGCTCTTTGCCTTTCATCTCAAATAGGATGTACACTAACGTGTACATTTTGCCATACTGGAACTCAACGCCTTGTCAGAAACCTTAATGCAGAGGAAATTGTTGGACAATTAATGTTGGCCAGAGATGCCTATAAAGAGTGGCCATCCCAAAAAGGGGAGAGGTTATTTTCTAACATAGTGATGATGGGCATGGGAGAACCATTGTTTAATTATGAGAATGTAGCAAAGGCACTACATATAATAATGGATGGGGATGGAATTGCTATTTCAAAACGCCGCATAACATTGTCAACTTCAGGTGTTGTACCCTTAATTCGTAAATGTGGTGCAGAATTAGGTGTAAACCTTGCCATCAGTCTGCATGCAGTAAATGACGAACTTCGAAACGAAATTATGCCAATCAACAAGAAATACCCTTTAAAACAGTTATTACAAGCTTGCCGAGAATATCCGGGCGCAAACAATTCACGACGAATTACTTTTGAATATGTAATGCTGAGAGGTATTAATGACTCAACTGCTGATGCAAGAGAATTACTGCGTATGGTTAAAGGGATTCCAGCAAAGTTTAACCTGATACCATTCAATAAGTGGCCTGGAGCTGAGTATGAATGCTCAACTTCAGCGGCCATTAAACGCTTTTCTGAGATTCTAAACGATGGAGGATATACTGCACCGATCCGCACACCCCGAGGACGCGATATCTTAGCTGCTTGCGGACAACTTAAGTCTTCCAGCAAAACTAGTAAGTTTATCTAGTCAGAAAATTCAAACATACAAAACAAAATTTTTATTTGAACAACCATTCAAAAATGGTACTATAAAGCATGGCTAGGCATAAAGAATTTGATAAAATTGCAATTTTAGAAAAAGCAATAGGTGTTTTCTGGAGTAAGGGGTTCGAAGCAACAACGATACAAGATCTTGTAAACGCAACACGTATCAATCGCGGGTCTATTTATGATACTTTTGGTAACAAAGCCAGATTATTCAATCTAGCTCTAACTCACTATCAAAAAGCAACGCCCACCCAAAAATTACTCAACAATGCTAAAACTGCTAACCCACGCAAAGAAATAGAGGACTATTTCCACCGAATTCTTTATTTACATGGAGAACAAGGTGAAAAACGTGGTTGTTTAATCACAAATTCAATTGCAGAACTGGCATACCTTGATAAGAAATTAGCCGCTCACTTCAAAATTCATATCAATAATTCAGAAAATGCCTTATACACCCTGGTAAAGAGAGGTCAAGAAACAGGAGACATTAACCCTTGGCGTAACCCACGCTCCCTTGCTCGCTCACTACTCGCTTCTGCAGAAGGCTTAATTTTGATTTCCAAGGTTGACCCTGGCAATGAAACACTCCTTGATATAGCTAATGCGGCTCTATCTTTGTTGGATTAAAAACAATATAACTGAACGTTCATTCAAATAATTTTTACAATATCCATTGTTATATGTTTGCTATTTCTTGAATGATTGTTCAAAATATGCTTATCCTTAGCAATTTTCAATATTTTTGCATTACCTCAAATGGGTTCACGCCGAAACACAAAATTAGTATCTGTTGATTACTGAACTTTTTTTATTCAATGCTTTTTTTTAGATTCATTAATCATTTAAACTGAAAAAATTACTGATTTGTGGCAAATCCTACCCATGCGTCATACTGGGGCCTTGCATTTCAATTACCTGCAGTTTCAGTAAAATGTCAGATAACGAACAAAGATGTTTTGTGAGTTACTACACAGAAATGGCTTACTGCATGACAGCTCACTTGCTCATGCTTGACATTTGCCTATACTGCAAAGCCATGTAATTCCTTTTTGCTGGGGGCTCTTAAACTAATGCACTCTAAAATTAAAAAAGTGGTTTTAGCTTATTCTGGAGGATTAGACACTTCAGTCATCCTACGATGGTTACAAGATACATATGCTTGCGAAGTCGTAACCTTTACGGCTGATCTTGGCCAAGGAGAGGAGGTTGAGCCTGCCCGCACAAAAGCAAAAAAGATGGGGATAAAAGAGATATACGTTGAAGATTTGCGTGAAGAATTTGTAAGTAACTATGTATTCCCCATGTTCAGGGGAAACGCACTTTACGAGGGGGCTTACCTACTAGGCACCGCCATTGCCCGTCCTCTGATTGCTAAACGCCAGATCGAAATTGCAAGCGAAGTAGGGGCCGACGCAGTCTCACACGGAGCTACTGGGAAAGGCAATGACCAAGTCCGTTTTGAACTTGGTTATTACGCTCTCAACCCAGAAATTAGAATCATAGCCCCATGGCGTGAATGGGACCTAAATTCTCGAACCAAACTTATTGAGTATGCTACCCAACATAAGATCCCTGTACCTAGCAACAAGAAGGGTGAGCCACCTTACTCAGCAGACGCAAACTTATTGCACATTAGCTGCGAAGGAAAAGCATTAGAAGATCCTTGGGTAGAGCCACCAGAAGATATCTACACCAGGACTGTCTCTGCTGAAGACGCACCAGAAAAAGCAACCTATATAGAAATAAAATTCTCAAAGGGAGACCCCATCGCCATCAACGATGAGAAACATAGCCCTGCTAAATTACTGACTAAACTTAATAAACTAGGAGGTGATAATGGTATAGGACGAAAAGATATTGTTGAGAACCGTTTTGTTGGCATGAAATCTCGTGGAGTCTATGAAACCCCCGGCGGGACAATTTTACTAGAGGCGCGGCGCGGGATGGAAAGCATTACCCTAGACCGCAATGCCGCACACATGAAAGACGAAATGATGCCTCGATATGCTGAATGCATTTACAACGGATTTTGGTTTAGCCCTGAACGATCAATAATGCAGGCCGCTATTGACAAAACATCAGAAGTTGTCAATGGAGTCGTAAGAGTTAAGCTCTTTAAAGGGACTGTTTCTGTGGTGGGACGTAAATCAGACATGAGCCTTTACGACGAGTCTGTAGTCACATTTGAAGAGGATGATGTCTACGATCAACGTGACGCCGAGGGATTTATAAAACTCAACGCACTAAGGCTCCGCTTGGGAAAACGACTGAAAGGCTGAAACTTTTCAGAGATAGGAGCCAATGTGAACATAATAAATATCTGTTGAGTATGCACTTCACTTGAACGCTTGTGTGTTGCTCTAATGTTGGCTAAACCCAGTTAACATTGCAAAAAAAACCATCTAGTTATCAAAGAAATGGCTAAGAACAAATTTTGATCTTATACTAACTTAAGTACATGAAAGTTTGCAAATAATGTCCTTTCAATTATTGGGGGTCTAAATTTTGGTTGGTGTTCTTTTTGTCTGCCTTGGTAACATATGTCGCTCCCCTACGGGTGAAGGCCTTTTTCAAGATCTTGTAAAACGTAAAAAACTGAATCAGAAAATTACCGTGGACTCTGCAGGAACTTCTGCTTTCCACATTGGTGAACCACCAGATCCACGCTCACAAGCCGCAGCTAAACTAAGAGGAATTGATCTTAGCAAGCAACGAGCAAGGCGCGTTGAGGCCAAAGACTTCGAGAAATTTGACTATCTCCTAGCTATGGATGCAGCCAACAAAGACGCTTTGATGCGTTTGTGCCCACCTGGAAGCGAACACAAAATTCACCTTATGATGGACTTTGGCGAAGGCACGAAGGGTCAAGATGTACCCGACCCCTACTACGTCGGAGGAGAGGGCTTTGAGGTAGTTCTGAACATGATTGAAAATGCATCAAATGGATTACTCAAAGAAATTTGCAATAAGCATCTGTGAGAGCTATGCACACAAACTAACTTAACAGCTATCTCTGAAATGTTGTAAATATAAACACAAACTAATTTCCTCTCAAAAATATAGTCGTAGAATGCAAAAAATCTTACTTCTTGGTTCCTTTTCGTGAAAAATATTTATTTTACGTTTGTTTTCACAATTTCTAACTTGCACATGCTTATAACAACACCTTCATCATAGCTAAGGGAAAACCTTTTGAAAAATCACATTAACGAGCTAATAGAGAAACTTACTGGATCAAGTGTTCAACGAGAGAAACCCCTTGGTGGCGGTTGTGTGGGCGAAGTTTATAAAATTACCTTAAGTAATAGCAAAACTTTAGTTGCAAAAGTTGGCGACGATGGAAGCGGCCTTGCTATAGAAGGAATGATGCTTGGTTACTTAACTCAAAATTCAGAAATTCCTGTACCTGATGTGCTTTACGCTGATGATAATTTACTGTTAATGACTTGGGTACCATCAGAAGGGACACTCGATAAATCTGCACAAATTAATGCTGCAGATCTCGTCGCTTCTCTTCATCAAATAAGTAATAGTCACTTTGGTTTCTCATGCGACACAGTCATAGGTGGGCTAAAACAAACCAATACACAAACAAAAAGCTGGCTGGATTTTTTTGCAAAACATCGCATACTTAACATGGCATTACAGGGTCTTGAGGCCGGTCATTTACCCAAAGGAATAATGGCACGAATAGAAAAATGCTCTCAAAACTTGGATAAGTGGCTAAAGGAGCCAGATCAACCATCGCTAATTCACGGCGACATGTGGGCTGGAAATATACTAGCCAACAACGGTTGTATCAGCGGTTTTATTGACCCAGCTATATACTTTGCCGATCCAGAGATAGAGCTAGCTTTCACAACTCTTTTTTCAACCTTTGGAGACCCTTTTTTTTCTCGTTATCGCGAACATCGACAAATACAGCCCGGTTTTTTTGAAGAACGAAAAGATCTTTACAATCTATACCCACTACTAGTCCACGTGAGGCTCTTTGGTGGATCTTATGTTGGGTCCGTTGACACAATATTGAAAAAATTTGGTTTTTAGCTTTAGTACAATTTAAGCAATCAGAGTTAATACACCAGTAAATCCATACAGACGATTGTACGAAATTTCACCATTACCAAAAAAGCCGATTAGTGGCACACCTTTAAAAACGTCCTCAACAATAGACAGTTCAGCTCCTTTTTTGCCAAACATGCTAGGCCCTCGCCCAACACAACTGTGGTACAATGCAGCAGCAGGTTTACGTCCAAAGCGACTTTTTAGATTTTCCATACGATTTCGCAAGTCAGCTTCAGCACAAAGAGGATCTCGCCGCACAAAAAATACTTGCTCACCAACTTCAACATCTTCCCCTATAGCGAGCCAACCACGCTCAAAATCTATCCCAACTAGTGAACGAACCAGATAATCCCCCATATCGGATCCTTTGATAGGTAGGGCGGCATGAAACAACCCTGCTACCTGATTCACATCACCTAATGGCACTTCTCCAATATCCTCTTTAAATATGTCTAGGGCGGGGCGCCCATCTAGGCTAGTTATAATATTACCAATACAACCTGAGATAAAGTGAGAATCTGCTAATGGAACACAACCCTGTGACAGGCATGTAACTACCTCCAAACTAGGAGCAAACATAACTCCAGACAGCCCACCCGTAATGATCTTATCTGCTACTTGAAGAGTTTGTTTTCTTGAAGATGTTAGACCTCCTACTAAAAACCCGGGCGGATCTAATGCTAGGCCTTCAATTAAGGACTGTAAATGGATATTATTTGGGTCACCATGAACAACTCCGAAGAAAGAACCATTTTTGTTTATCCAGTCAAGCATTTCTTTGGGCAACTGCCCAAATTCATTTTCAATACTTGGCAGCACTTGAAAGGTCTCTATCGGTAAATCTAATACCATTAATGCTATAGCTTTTTGATCAAAGTACTCAGCAGAACCGTATTTATCATTTGAAGATATAGCACAAACACCAATGCCTACAGTCCCTACCCAGTGCTTAATGGCTGTTTTTTTTCGCAGGTAAGTTAAGATTGATTGTAAATCTTCAACCAGATTATCAGTTACGTAGATAAGACCGAGCGTATATGGATTCCGAACAGTTCCAAATTCTTCAGTACAGAGTCTTGCAGCTTCAGACCAGTCATCCGCTTTACCATGGAAAACTTTAATTGATGTCATCTTCTTTTTACATTCATTAACATCTCTTCAACGTAAGGAAGTATATTTTTTACTATAACTTCAACTCCTTTCAGATTTGGATGGATGCCATCTTTCTGATTCAATTCAACAACGGTTGCAACCCCCTCTAAGAAGAATGGAAAAAATACAATTTTATGTTTTGTGGCCAAATAAGAGAAAATTTCAGTAAACTCCTTGCCGTAATCACTTCCTAAATTGGGCGGCGCTTGCATGCCGGTTAAAAGCACCGCAATATTTTTTTGTTTAAGCAAGTTAATAATAGAATTGAGGTTTTTTTGTGTCTCTTTTGGCTCCAGTCCACGCAAACCATCATTTGCGCCGAGTTCAATTATGACACCGTCAAAGCCCTCAGATAACAGCCAATCAAGTCGAGAAACCCCACCCGCTGAGGTATCTCCCGAAACGCCTCCATTGGTAACTTTCGCGGAAATGCCCTTATTTAAGAGGGCACGCTCAAGCTGGCTGGGAAATGAATCTTTCTTTGGCAGGCCATATCCTGCGGTCAAACTGTCACCTAGAGCTAGAATGCGAACCATATCAGTTGCTTTGGCGGCACCCGGTGATATAGAAACAAAACCACCTAACATTAACAACACCAGCAAATCGTTGACTAAATTTATAGCGTTGCCATAACGATTGCGTAAAGAATTTGGAACTAACATGACTAAAAAACTCGATGTAATAATCAAACTAAATAATGTCAAACTTACCCTGAATAGCAATGCGGGCAAGGTCAACATCTTGCGTGAGATTAACCTTACCATCAAGTCCGGTGAGGCTGTTAGTGTGATTGGCCCCAGCGGTTCCGGAAAAACATCCTTACTTATGGTGATGGCTGGGCTAGAGAGTATCAATGGCGGCGACATAATTGTTGCTGGACATGTTTTAAATTCAATGAGTGAGGACAAGCTTGCATTGTTTCGGCAAAGTCATATTGGAATTGTCTTTCAAGATTTTCATCTAGTTCCAACCATGACTGCTCTTGAAAATACTGCGATGCCACTAGAGTTTGCAAATCATACCAACGCAATGGGACGCGCTCAATCTGAGCTTAAGGCCGTTGGCCTTGGGCACCGTCTTAATCATTACCCCAGTCAACTCTCTGGTGGAGAGCAGCAACGCGTCGCCCTAGCACGCGCATTTACCCACGAACCATCAATCTTGCTTGCTGATGAACCAACCGGTAACCTAGACGGTGAAACTGGCCAGAAGATCATGAATCTTTTATTCGACTTAAAAGAGCGATGCAACACAACCTTAGTTTTAGTTACGCACCAACCAGAACTTGCAATGCGTTGCTCACGCACCATCCAAATGTACGATGGAAAAATCTCCGATGCATGACAACAACCAATGGGGTTTGGCTTGGAAACTTGCGCAACGTGAATTGCGTGCAGGCCTAGGTGGTTTTCGAATTTTTCTTGGTTGTCTAGGCATCGGTGTTGCAGCTATTGCAGGTGTTGGAACCATCAGTTCCTCCATTACTGCTGGCCTAAATATACAGGCAAAATCTCTTTTAGGAGGTGATGTTGACCTGCGTTCTCAGAACAGGCCCAACACGACAGAACAAGATCAGTATCTCATTGAGAATTCGTTTGCAATGTCAAAGATACAAGAACTACGTGCCATGGCATCACCTGTTCAGACCCAATCTAAAAAATCACGAGTACGTACTCTAGTTGAATTAAAAGGTGTAGATAAGGGTTACCCCTTGAATGGGGAAATGAAATTAACACCAAGTGTTGAAATTACTGCGGCGCTTGCAAAAGAAGCGGACGGATCCTTTGGTGCAGCTGTTGATAGCAACCTTTTGAAACGCCTTAACATAAATGTTGGAGATAGGGTTAAAGTTGGTGAAGCCACATTTAAGATAAATGCTACCATCAAGCATGAACCAGACAAGGCTGCAAGTGTCCTAACGTTTGGCCCTCGCCTGATGGTCTCAAATGCAGCCCTAAAGGCCACCAAACTGCTAAAGCCTGGATCCCAAGTTCGCTTCCACACCCGAGTTTTATTGGAAGAAGGGACAAATTACGAAGAATGGCGTAAAAAATTGAATAATAAATTTGAGCAAGCGAGTTGGCGAGTGCGTGGGCCCGATGAGGCTGCTCCTGGAGTGAGACGTTTTATTGAGCGCATGACACTTTTTCTTAACTTTATTAGTTTAACTGCTTTGCTAGTTGGTGGAATTGGCATCACCAATGCTGTTAGTGGTTTTCTCAAGAGTAAAACTGCCACTATCGCAACTTTTAAATGTGTAGGCGCAACGGGAAACCTCATATT